>NZ_CP041745.1:3019687-3330625 GCF_007556815.1 Paraburkholderia megapolitana | reverse complement strand
CGCGGGCGCGCGCAGCGGCGGCGCGCGCTTCGCGTGAGGCACGGCTGCGGCGATCGCATCGCGAAGCGCCAGGAACACCGAGAACGGCAACAGCAACGGCGGCTCGCCGACGGCCTTCGAACGGAACACGGTCGGCTCGGCGTTTTCGTTGCGATAGAGCCGCGTGTAAAACGCAGCCGGTGTGTCGCTTACGGCGGGAATCTTGTAGGTGGAGGGCGCGTGCGTCATCAGGCGGCCGTCGCTGTTCCACCAGAGCTCTTCGGTGGTGAGCCAGCCCATGCCCTGGATAAACGCGCCTTCCACCTGGCCGATATCGATGGCCGGGTTGATCGATTGACCCGCGTCGTGCAACAGGTCGGCACGCACCAGCTTCCATTCGCCGGTCAGCGTATCGACGACGACCTCCGATACGGCCGCACCGTACGCGAAGTAGTAGAACGGATGGCCGGTCAACGTCTTCGCGTCCCAGTGGACTTTCGGCGTCGCGTAGAAACCATCGGACCACAACTGCACGCGTGCGAGGTACGCGCTCTCGACCAGTTGCGCGAACGGTATCGATGCGCCGTTCGCGTGCACTGTGCTGTCTGCGAAACGCACGTCCTGCGTTTCGCCACCGAGTTGTTGCGCGGCCAACGCGGCCAGTCGCTCGCAAATGATGTGCGCGGCTGCTTCGGCGGCCTTGCCGTTCAGGTCGCTGCCGGTCGATGCCGCCGTTGCCGACGTGTTCGCGACTTTCGATGTATCGGTGGCTGTCACGCGTACGCGCGACAACGGCAGGCCGAACGCGTGTGCAACCACTTGAGCGACCTTGGTGTTGAGCCCCTGGCCCATTTCAGTGCCGCCATGATTGACGAGCACCGAGCCGTCCCGGTACACGTGAACAAGCGCGCCGGCCTGATTCAGAAACGGCACGTTGAACGAGATGCCGAACTTCACGGGCGTCAGTGCAATGCCGCGCCGGAGTATCGGGCTCGTCGCGTTGAATGCGGCGATTGCATTGCGGCGCGCCTCATACTGGCTCGTCGCGAGCAGTTCGTCGGTAAGCGGCGCGAGGATGTTGTCCTCGACGCGCTGACCGTACGGCGTCACATCGCGCTCTCCGACGCCGTAGTAATTCACGCGCCGCACGTCGAGCGGATCGCGCTGCAACTGTCGCGCGATGTCATCGAGCATGACTTCCATCACGAGCGCGCCCTGCGGGCCGCCGAAGCCGCGAAACGCCGTGTTCGACTGCGTGTTGGTCTTGCAGCACAGCGCGACGATATCGACATCGGACAGGTAGTACGCGTTGTCGACATGGCAGACGGCGCGTGTCGCGACGGCGCCGGACAGATCGGCGGAATAGCCTGCACGCAACGCGATCTCGACGCGCACGCCGGCGATGCGACCGTCGTCGTCGAAACCGACTTCGTATTCGTACGCAGCGTCGTGGCGCTTGCCGGTGATCGTGAAGTCGTCGTCGCGATCCGCACGCAACTTCACCGGTCGATTCAGCCTGCGGGCAGCGAGCGCGGCCGCGCAGGCAAACACCGCCGATTGCGATTCCTTGCCGCCGAACCCGCCGCCCATCCGCCGGCATTCGCAGACCACGTTATGCGCGGGCAGGTTGAGCATGTGCGCGACCAGCGCCTGCATTTCGCTCGGATGCTGCGTCGAACTGTAGATGAGCATGCCATCCATCTCTTGCGGCACCGCATACGCGATCTGCCCTTCCAGATAGAACTGCTCCTGGCCGCCTACTTCGAATGTGCCGGTCATGCGATGAGCCGCCGCCGCGATACGTGCGGCGGGTGCGCCGCGAGTCAGATGCAGCGGCGGCAACACGAACGATTGACGTGCCTTCGCTTCGGCGATGGTGAGTACCGCTTCGAGCGGCTCGTAACGGACCACGTCTTCGCTTGCGGCGAGCGCGGCTGCGCGGCGCGCGAGCGTGTGGCTCTGCGCGATCACGACGAATACCGGCTGGCCGAGATATTGCACTTCGCCGTCGGCGAGAATCGGATCGTCGTGCAGTACCGGGCCGCAGTTGTTTTCACCTGGAATGTCGCTCGCTGTCAGCACGGCGACGACGCCCGGCGCGGCGCGCACGGCGGCGAGATCCATCGAGACGATGCGCGCATGTGCATGGCGCGCGAGGCCGAGCGCCGCGTGCAACGTGCCGTGCAGTTCGGGTAGATCGTCGGTGTAGTGCGCTTCGCCGCTCACGTGCAGTTGCGCCGACTCATGCGGCAGCGACACGCCGATCGACGCGTGGTTTGCGTCGTCTGCAGTAGAAGTGTCGATGCGCGAGCTCATGGCTGAGGCTCCTTCGCGAGCGTGACTTCGTCGGCTGCGTCATGCACGTCACGCGTGCCGAACGCAAATGCGTTCACGTCGTGCAGACCAAGCGGCGCGTTGTCGCGCGTCTCCAGATGGAAGCGCCACAGCAGATTGCGCGCCACCTTCAAACGATAGGCGCCCGACGCGCGCATATCGGTCAGCGGTTGATAGTCGGCGGCGAGCGCATCCATCGCGCGACGGGCGGTGGCCGCATCCCAAGGCGCGCCTGTGAGCACCGCTTCCGCCTGGGCCGCACGCTGCGGCACCGCCGCCATCCCACCGAACGCGATGCGCGCGTTGACGATCGTGTCACCGTCGACGCGCAGTGCGAACGCCGCACACACCGCCGAAATATCCTGATCGTAGCGCTTCGATACCTTATAGGTGCGAAAGCGCAGTGTGGGAGCCGGTCGAGGCACGCGGATCGCCGCGACGAATTCTCCGGCCGTGAGCGCCGTTTTCCGGTAGCCGGGATAGAACGCATCGAGCGGCACGGTGCGCGTTTTGCGCGCATGGCGCAGCACGACCTGCGCACCGAGCGCGATCAGCGCGGGCATCGAATCGCCGATCGGCGAGCCGTTCGCGATATTGCCGCCGAGCGTGCCCGCATTGCGGATCGGCAGCGAGGCGAAGCGGACCCATAGCTCGGCGACTTCGGGGTAATCGACGGCGAGTGCGGCGTAGGCCGCTTCGAGCGATACCGCCGCGCCGATGGTGAGTGTCTGCGCATCGCGCTCGATGGTCTTGAGCGCTGCCACGTTGCCGACGTACAGGATGTCGCCGAGGTCGCGAAACTGCTTGGTGACCCACAGGCCAACATCGGTGCCGCCGGCCAGCACGCGCGCCTGAGGATGCTGCGCATACAACTGCGCGAAGCCGTCGAGGTCGACCGGCGCATGGAACGTCGGCGAACCGGCGGCGGTGCCGCGCACGTCGGGGGCGGTATAGGTGAAGGCGTGGCGACGCTGGACCGGTTCGAGCGCAGCGCACACCGCAGCGCGATCGAGCGCGACGCGCGGGTATTGCGTGTAGTCGAACATTTTCTGCGCGGCATCGACGATCGGGCGGTAGCCGGTGCAGCGGCACAGATTGCCGGAGAGTGCGGCGGCGATTTCATCGCGTGTTGGCAGGCCGGCGTCGGCGGGCTGGTTTTCGTAGAGCGCCCACATCGACATCGCGAAGCCGGGCGTACAGAAGCCGCATTGAGAGCCGTGACAATCCACCAAAGCCTGCTGGACCGGATGCAGTGCGCCGTTAGCGGCGCGCAGGTCTTCGATAGTGAAGAGGGCGCGGCCATCGAGCGTAGGCAGGAACTGGATGCAGGCGTTAACCGCTTTCAGCGCGAGCGAGCGTTGCGGACCCAGCTCGCCGACCACCACCGTGCACGCGCCGCAATCGCCTTCGGCGCAGCCTTCCTTCGTTCCCGTGCAATGCAGGTCTTCGCGCAGGTGCTGCAGCACGGTGCACGAAGCGGGCACGTCCGTGACTTCACGGAGGGCCCCACGGTAATAGAAACGGATGGTTTGCGTTGTCATGGCGAATCCGAAAGACATTGCGGACCGGGCGCGCGTTACGCATGAGGTCGAGCCGTAGCCGGCCTCGCGCACGTAGATCGCCATCCATGCCCGAAGATAGCACCACCGCGCGTGGAAAGGATTCCCTGCCGGTAATGGGGGTTATCAGCCGCGGGTCATGACAACCGTACGATTCGCCCGCGCGGCGGAAGTTGCGTGGGGGCGGGAAGGGGCGAAAGGCGGTGGAAAGTGACGTGAAGCGGTTGGCCGGAGACAGGAAAGGCCGCGGAATGGGCCGGGTCAAAGCGGTGACGCCGGACCTGTCAACGCTGCGCGGCCACGCAAACGCCGCTGACCCCGCGGCGCCGGCATCGCGGGCTCCGCCGCAGCCGCCCCACATCGACCGGCAGTACAGCGGACAGGCCGTCCGGCAACGAGCGCGCCGGGCGGCAACCCCGAATCAGCTGATGCGGCGCCGGTTACGCACGAGACTGCGCACGAGCGGCACGAACGCGACGACGAAGCCGAGCAGCGACCACATCGGCAGCGTCAGGCCGAGAATCGGCGGATAGGCGGTTTCGCAAAGGCCCGCCACCTTGAACACGCCGGGCAGCCAGTGCGCGGGCGGCAGGCTGTCGACGACCGGTTGCAGCGCGTCGAACCCGCAGCTAAACCCCGGGTTCGCCTGCACGTAGACGTGTTTCGCCGCGGTAGCGATGCCGGCTGCCGCCGACAGCACGGCCAGCAGTTCGAGCAGGCGCACGCCGCGCCAGCCGCGCAGCCGCGCGCCGAGGAACGCGAAGATCGCGATCAGCAGATAGAAGTAGCGCTGCATGATGCACAGCGGGCACGGGTCTTCGTGCTTGAAGTACTGGAGGTACAGCGCGCCGGCCACCAGCGCAAGACAGATGAAACCGAGCAGGACCAGCAGGGAGCGCTCGCGGCGCAGGACGGCGTTGTCGTTGTTCATGGATCGATCGTGTGGCGGTCGGTGAATGCCGGGGGAGCTCCCCCAGGCGGGTGCCCGCGATTCTAGCGCGAACCCGGGCCACCGCGCCTTTCGTCTAACGGATCGTCGTCAGAACGGCCTCGGCGGCCCGGCCGAGGGCCAGCAGCGCGTCGTCGTTGTGCGGGGCGCCCGCCAGCATCAGGCCGACCGGTGCATCGCCGCGCCGGTGGCAGGGCAGCGACAGCGCGCACGTATCGAGGAAGTTGAACGCGCTCGGATTGCGCAGGATCAGCGCGTTGGTGCGACCGAATGCCTCATCGTCGTCGATCAGGTCGGCGACGCGCGGCGGCACGACAGGCACGGTCGGCGCGACCACCGCGTCGAAGCGCTGCCACAGCGCGCGGGCTGCTTCCAGCATCGCGTGGCGTTCGGCGAGCAGGTCAAGATAGTCGGCGGCGCTGGCCGGCTGGCCCTTCAGGATCCGGACCAGCACGCGCGGATCGTAGAGGTCGCGATGCTTTTCCAGCAGCGGCCGGTGCCAGGCGTACGCTTCGATCGGCGAAAAGCCGAAGCGGTTGATTTCCGCCAGGCGGTCGAGCGGCGCGAAGCGGACTTCCTTGACGATCGCGCCGGCGGCTTCGAGATGCTTGAGCGCCATATCGACAGCTTCGGTGACCGCCGGCTCGACACCGTCCGTTACGTAGTTGGTTAACACGCCGAGGCGCACGCCTTCGAGCGGCCGGGCGGCCGGCACACGCGGTTCCAGCCCCGCCAGCATCCGGTCCACCAGCGCGCAGCACGCGACCGACACGCCGATCGGCCCGAACGAATCGAGCGTTGACGACAGCGGCACGCCGCCTTGCTTCGGAATCCGCTCGGCGGTCGGTTTGAAGCCGGTCAGACCGCACAGCGCGGCCGGGATGCGGATCGAGCCGCCGGTGTCGGTGCCGAGCGCAATCGCCGCCATGCCGTCGGCGACCGAAGCCGCCGCGCCCGACGAAGACCCGCCCGAGATCCGTTCGTCGCCGGGTTCGCTGCGCCGGTACGGCGACAGCGGATTCCCGTAATGCGGATTGAGCCCAAGCCCTGAAAACGCGAACTCGCTCATGTTGGTGCGCCCGACGATCACCGCTCCCGCACGCTTCAGCCGCGCGACGGCGATGGCATCGGCGGTGGCGGGCGGCGC
The DNA here is from genome assembly GCF_007556815.1 of Paraburkholderia megapolitana. Taxonomy (NCBI): domain Bacteria; kingdom Pseudomonadati; phylum Pseudomonadota; class Betaproteobacteria; order Burkholderiales; family Burkholderiaceae; genus Paraburkholderia; species Paraburkholderia megapolitana. Next base: position 3,324,657 of record NZ_CP041745.1, on the reverse strand, counting down.
ATCGGCGAGCACGCGGGAACCCGCGCGCGTCACCTGGCCTTCGATATCGAACAGGTCCTTCACCGACACCGGAATCCCCGCGAGCGGCGACAGTACGGTGCCCGCGGCGCGCAGACGGTCGTGCGCATCGGCGGCCGCGCGGGCGCTGTCGGCATCGACATGCATGAAGACGGTCGATCCCTGGCCTGCCGGATCGGCGATCCGTTCGAGCGCGGTTTCGACGAGCGCGCGGCTCGTGGTGCGACCGGCGGAGAGATCGGCGGCGAGTTGGGCGAGCGGCGGGAAAGGTGTGAAATCGGTGGTCATGGTCGTTCAGATCCGGTTGAAAAGCGTCGCGCGGAACGCTTCGATATGACGCTGCACGGACTGGCGCGCGCCGTCCGCATCGCGTTCGCGCAACAGGCGAAACAGTTCGAGATGCTCGTCGTGGACGTCTTCGAGATGGTGCGGCTCGGACAGCGAGATGAACCAGAAACGCAGCGAGCGTTCATGCAGTCCACGCAGGATGTCGGCGAGCACCGCGTTGCGCGAGGCGGCGGAAATGGCCAGATGGAACTCGCGATCGATGTCCATCATCCCTTCGACGTCATGCGCCGCGACGCAGACCGCCGAACGTTCGAGCAGCGCTTCCATCGCTTCGAAATCCTGCGCCTGCGCATGGCGCGCCGCGAGTTCGACGCAGTAGCTCTCGTTGACGAGCCGCACATCGATGATCGCGAGCACGTCGTCGAGCGAGACCGGGCGCACCATGATGCCCTTGCGCGGCATGATCGTGAGCATGCCTTCGTGAACGAGCCGGTGCAGCGCCTGGTGAACGGGAGTGCGACCGATGCCGGTCAGCGCCATCAGTTCGGCTTCGTTGAGCACTTCGCTTGGGCGCAGACGCATCGTGATGATCTCGCGCTTGACGAAATCGTAGGCCTGTTCGGCGAGGCTCGCGGCGTTCTGTGGCTTGGGGCGAGCGCTGCGGGAAGTCTGCGGGAGCGTCATGAAAAGGAGTGCGGTCGGTGTGGCCGCATTGTAGAACACGGCTGCGCGGCAAACAGGGCGCAGCGGGCCCGCGGACTCACCGCGCTGTCGGCGCTGCGAGCTGCGGTGTGAGTATTACGCCGCACTCGTCGCACCGTGCAGTACCTTCACGCGCGGCATCGCGAGCGTGACAAGTCCACCGACGATCAATGCACCAGCGATCAATAGCAAGCCGTAAGTCACGCTATGCGTCGCATCCTTGACGATGCCGAGCACATACGGGCTCACGTAGCCGGCCAGATTCGCAATCGAATTGATCACGGCAATGCCGGCGACCGCAGCCGTACCTTGCAGAAACGTCGTCGACATCGACCAGAAAATGCCGAAGCCCGCGAGGATGCCGACGTACGCGATCGACAGACCGGTTACGGCAAGCGGAATCGAGTTCGTGACTGACGCACTGCCGATCAACCCAGCCGCGCCAAGGAAGCAGCACACCGCGTAATGCCACCGACGCTCGCCCGTCACATCCGACGAACGGCCGATCAGGATCATGCCGATGCCCGCCGCGAGATAGGGAATCGCGGTGACGAAGCCGTTCGTCAGCAGGTTCGTCACGCCGAGGTCCTTGACGATCTGCGGCAACCAGAACGAGAAGCCCGCATTGCCGGTGACGAGACAAAAGTAGATCAGCGTCAGCAGCCAGAAGCGACTGGAGCGCAGCGCGACGGCAAGACTGTGTTCCGCGCCCGCTGCGGCCGCGACGCTGTTTTCGCGGGCGAGCCGGCCGAGGATGGCGTGCTTTTCTTCGGCGGTGAGCCAGGCGGCGTCGGCGGGGCTGTTGCGCAGCACGGCGAGCGCCCAGAAGCCGGTCAGGATCGACGGAATGCCTTCGATCAGGAACATCCACTGCCAGCCGCGCAGTCCGTGCGCTTCATGCAGCGCCGACATCAGGAACCCCGACAACGGCGCACCGATGATGCCCGCCACCGGAATCGCCGCCATGAACACGGCGACCATCCGCGCGCGCCGGTCGGACGGAAACCAGAACGTCAGATACAGCACGACGCCCGGCACGAGACCGGCTTCGGCGACGCCGAGGAAAAAACGCAGCACATAGAACGTGGTCTCCGAATGCACGAACATCATCGCGCACGACAGCGCGCCCCACAGGATCGTGATGCGGGCAATCGTGGCGCGTGCGCCGAAGCGCTTCAAAAGCAGATTGCTCGGCACCTCGAACACGAAGTAACCAAAGAAGAAGATCCCTGCACCGAGCCCATAAGCTGCATTCGACAGGCCGAGGTCGCCGGTGAACTGCAGCTTCGCGTAGCCGATGTTCACGCGGTCGAGATACGACAGCACATAGACCAGAAACAGGAACGGCATGATGTGCCAGGTGATCTTGCGCAGCGCGCTGGCTTCGGCGGAAGCGGCGGGAGTGAGGTTCATGAAAGACTCATTCGACGATGGGTAATGCGCGCACGCGATACGCGTGGCGCAGCGTGCGGTTCAGCACGGGGTCATGCAGTTCGAGTTCGAGCGCATCGCCGTCTCCCATCCCGACGATGCCGCCGATCACCGCCAGCGTGCCGCAGAACATCGCCGCGCCGGCCGGCACCGGTGCGCGTTCGAGCAGATCGGCGGCGGCGAGCAGCGAGGCCACGCTGCCTTGCTGGTACAGGCGACGCTCGCCGTTCAGTACGGCATGCGCGCGCAACTGCAACTGATCCCAGTGGCCGACGACGTCGTCGAAGCGCCACGCATCGCGTGCTACTGGCTTCGGGCAGATCTGCTTCGATACGGTTACGCCGTAGGCTTCGACTTCGCGGTCCGTGTGGTCGGAGCCGATCGTCACGAGCAGTCCGTCGGCGCTATGGACCAGCACGCACTCGGCTTCGCCGCTCGATTTCGTGCCGACCACGTCGATCTGTTCCGCCTGCGTGAGCAGGCCGGCGCCGAGACGGTAGAAGAGCGGTGTCGTGGACGGGCGTTTGACGCCGAGCGCGGCGAGTTCGGCGATGTGATGCTCGATCGCCGCCTGGTCGCGGCCGGCCCAACCGGCGATCGTCAACCGGTTGAGATCGACGGTGGACGGGGCGCTCGTTCCCGAGCGGCTCACGACATTGAACGACACCTGCGACATGACTGAACTCCAGATTGAATATGCGATAGATATTATTGTGATATTTCACAGACGTCCAGTCTGTCAAAAACATTCCTTGAGATGACTTAGGCCGTGCGCAGGATGCCGGACGGCCTAAGTCCGGCACGTCGCACACGTGCGTTACTATTCGGTCTCGACATTACTTTTTGTAAGGAAAGGCGCCCATGCACCACGGAATCGGCTTCATTCAGGATCTGGCGGTCGTGATGGCGTTTGCCGGCGTCGTCACCGTGCTGTTCCATCGCCTGAAGCAGCCGGTGGTGCTGGGCTATATCGCGGCGGGCGTGATCATCGGGCCGTACACGCCGCCGTTCCAGTTGATCCACGACGAGGCGACCATCCAGACGCTCGGCGAACTCGGTGTGGTGTTCCTGATGTTCTCGCTGGGGCTCGAATTCAGTCTGCGCAAGCTGTTCCGGGTCGGCGCGACCGCCATCGTCGCGGCGCTCTCGGAGATCGTGCTGATGCTGTGGATCGGTTACGAGATCGGCAGTGCGTTCGGCTGGAGCCCGATGGATTCGTTATTTCTCGGTGCGATCCTCGCCATCTCGTCGACGACGATCATCGTCAAGGCACTCTCCGAACTGGGTCTTAAGCGCGAGAACTTCGCGCAACTCGTGTTCGGCATTCTGATCGTCGAGGACATCCTCGCGATTGCGATGCTCGTGCTGTTGTCGGGCATCGCGCAGACCGGTCAACTCAGCGCGGGCGTTGCACTGATGACGCTCGGCAAGCTGCTGCTGTTCATGACCGTGTCGCTGGTGGTCGGCATTCTGGTCGTGCCGCGTGCGCTCAATTACGTGGCGCGTTCGCGCAGCGACGAGATGCTGCTCGTATCGGTGCTCGGTTTCTGTTTTGGCTTCTGTCTGCTGGTCGTGAAGCTCGACTACAGCATCGCGCTCGGCGCGTTCCTGATCGGCGCGATCATGGCCGAGTCGCGGCACCTGCATCGCATCGAGCATCTGATCGCGCCGCTGCGCGACGCGTTCTCCGCGATCTTCTTCGTGACGATCGGCCTGATGCTCGATCCGCGCATCCTCGTCGACTATGCATGGCCGATTGCGGTGATCACGGTGGCGGTGATCGTCGGCAAGATCGTGTCGTGCGGCCTCGGCACATTCCTCGCGGGCAAGGACGGGCGTACCGCGATGCGCGTCGGCATGACCGTGTCGCAGATCGGCGAGTTCTCGTTCATCATCGCGTCGCTTGGGTTGACGTTGAAGGTGACGAGCGCGTTTCTGTATCCGATCGCGGTGGCCGTGTCGGCGCTGACCACGTTGTTCACGCCATATCTGATCCGCGCCGCCGATCCGATTACGCAGCGTCTTGGCCGCGCGATGCCGGCTACGCTGGCCAACGTGTTCGGTATGTACTCGCAATGGCTTGGTAGCTTGCGGCCCGCGAGCAACGAACCGACGCTGCTCGGCATGACGCGGCGGATCGTGCTGCAGATCGCAGTGAACCTCGCACTCGTCGCGGCGATTTTTCTCGGCGTTTCGTATGGTGCGCCGCATGCAAGCGACTTCCTTGCGCACTGGGTGAATTCGGAGCCACTGCAGCGCGTCGTGCTGTGGAGCGGGGCGCTGCTGGTGTCGCTGCCGTTTCTCGTCGCGGTCTATCGCAAGACCAAATCGCTCGCGTTGTTGCTCGCGGAAGTCAGCGTACAGCCGGCGAAAGCGGGGCGCTTCACGAGCGCGATCCGCTATGCGATTTCCGACCTCGTGCCGATCGTCTCGATGGTGGGGGTATTCCTGCTGGTGGCGGCGCTATCGGGCGGCATTCTGCCGCCGACCGGTCTGCTCGTCGCCGTACTCCTGTGCGCGGCATTGCTGGTGGCATTGCTGTGGCGCTGGTGCGTGAGAATTCACGCGACGTTGCAGATCGCATTGCGCGAAACGTTCGAGGAACAGCCTGATCCGTGAAGCGGGTTGCCAGCCAGGTGCCACCGAAGTACTACCCAGGCAGGCCCGGCTGAGGCTGTGACGGTCGTCATGTGACAGAAACACACTAATGTGAGCAATTGTGTGCTGGTTTGCCGGGCACTCCTGGCTGAAGGATAATGGGTTCACATCCATTCGTTCGCGTGTCCAGACGCGCCTGTGCCACCGCCATGAGCGAAAACAAACCTGATCAGCCTGCCGTACCGGGCACCCCCTCTCCCTCCACCGCCCACCCGGATGCCGCGAAGCCGGCGCCACCTCCGTCTGCTACACCACCGGTGCAAGCCGCTACCGAAGCGTCATCGACCGATTCACCCGTCAGTGCCTCGAACGTCACGCCTGCCGATCCCGGCGCCGCGCAGCGGCAAGATGCGGCCGAAGCGCGTGCTTCCGCTGCACAGGCGACTGCAAGGCAGGAAGCCGAGGTGCGCGCGCGGACCGGCGGTGCACATGCGAACCAGGGTGCCGGCGCGGAAGCAACCGCAAATGCCGGCGCGAGCCCCGGCGAGGTGTCGGCGGCCGGGGCGGAACAGGCCAGTACCAGCGATGTCCCTGGGGAAACCGCGGCAGCCGCATCCGCTGCGCGCGCCGGTGCACCGCCACCCGGTTTCGGCGCGGCGCCGGATTTCAGCGCATCGAATCCGCCGCCGCCCAATGCGATACCGCCAGGCCAGCCCGCGTACCTGAAGCAGGCCGATTCCGCGTGGTCGGTGTTTGGACGGATCGTCGCGGCGCGGGCGCGGCGCATCTTCGATCGTGCCGGCCAGCGCATCACGCAACGCACATTACGCATTGGTGTCTCCGCACGGATCTTCCATCCTGAGCCCGGTGCGAAGGGATTGCGCGGCAAGACGCTGCAATACCTCGAGGAATCGATTGCGCACTGGGTGATGTCGCGTGATGTGCTCGTGTTCATGATCCCGACGGTCGGTCATCAGGGCATGCTGCACCCGAGCAACATTCGTCTGCGCGATTACGCGAAGCATCTCGATGGGCTGCTGCTGCAAGGCGGTGCGGATGTTTCGCCGCAGTCGTACACGGAGGCCGCGACGCATCCCGAATGGCCCGGCGACCGCGTGCGCGATATGTACGAACTGGAACTGCTGCACGAGTTCGTCGAGTCGGGCAAACCGGTGCTCGGTGTGTGCCGTGGGTGCCAGCTCATCAACGTCGCGTTCGGCGGCACGCTGTATCAGGACATCGCCACCGATGTGCCGACCGCCGCCGTGCACGTCAACGAGCACTACGACCAGCATCGCCACTCGATTCATTTCCCCGATGGCTCGACGCTCGCGAACATGTTCCCGGGCCGGCGCGAGGCGATCGTCAACTCGATCCATCACCAGGCGGTGAAGACGCTCGGGCGCGATCTGAACATCGAAGCCGTGTCGGCGACCGACGGCATCATCGAAGCCGTGCGCTACCGGCGTGCGCCGTTCGTGGTGGGCGTGCAGTGGCATCCGGAGTTTCATCGTGCGGGTGGGCCGGAGCTGCTCGATTGCACACCGTTGCTCGATACGTTTTTACGCGTCGCGCGCGAGACGCGTTTCTAGCCGCGGGTTTTCAGGTGCGATAGCGGAGGGGCGACCTGTGAAACTCAGGTCGCCGTTGCTCGATCGAGCCGATAGATATAACGCAGCGCGGTGATATCGATGCCGCCCATCTGATCGGGCTCCGCGCCCGAGAACTGCCAGCCCTGGCGCTCATAGAAGCGGATCGCGGGCGTGTTGCCTTCGAGCACATATAGATAGAGCTGTACCGCGCCCTGAGCGCGTGCCCAGTCCTGGGCGGCGCGCATCAGCAGCTTGCCCGCGCCGATCCCCTGATGCGCGGGGAGCGCATGCAGGTTGTCGAGGAGGACGCCCCAAGGCGTGTCGATCTGACGTTCCACACAGACAAAGCCGATCGCTTCGCCGTCACGTTCGGCGATCAGCACGATGCGCCGTTCGGCGCCCGGCGCGTTCATCCGGTCGAACCAGTAGGCCGCGCGTTCTTGCGCAACTTCGCTGTCGAGAAAGGCGTCGGGCAGCAGCCCGCGATAGGTGGCCTGCCAGCTCGCGGCGTGGATCGACGCGAGCAACGACGCGTCATCGACAGTGGCGGGGCGCAGCGAAACAGAAACGGTGGACATCGAGGCAGGATTGGGTCGAAACAGACGAACGCAGAGTGTACCGCCGCAACTGGCGTGCGCGTGTGAACCTTCGCCTGCCGAGCGGTATGCGGCGCGACGCAGCGCAAACTGGCCGCGGGAACGGTAATATTCGAGTCGCTGATGATGCTCGCGTGGCCCCATGTTTACCCTGATATCGCAGCAATAACCGCAGCGTCAAAATTCAGCGCCCCTGGCGCGTGTTCCAGCTTGTCCGCCCCGGGCTATCCACTTGCCGATGCAGTGGATTGTCGTTAGTTAACTCCCCGATCCTGCCACCGTCCGCCGGCAACGGGCTCACCCGAGAGTGTCATGTCTACTGCGTCCCACGCGTCTCACGCGTCTTCCGCCGAGGAATCGAAAGTCCGCACGGTGTTCCGCGTCGTCAGCGGGAATTTCCTCGAGATGTACGACTTCATGGTCTACGGCTACTACGCGTCCGCGATTGCCAAGACCTACTTCCCTGGCGGCAGCGAATTTGCGTCGCTGATGCTGTCGCTATCGGTGTTCGGCGCCGGCTTCCTGATGCGTCCGCTCGGTGCGATCGTGCTCGGCGCGTATATCGATCACCACGGCCGGCGCAAGGGCCTGATTCTCACGCTCGGCTTGATGGCGCTCGGCACGCTGACGGTGGCCGCGATACCGGGCTACGCGACGATCGGTATTCTCGCGCCGGTGCTCGTGCTGCTTGGGCGTCTGCTGCAAGGGTTCTCCGCGGGCGTCGAACTGGGTGGCGTGTCGGTGTATCTGTCCGAGATCGCGACGAAGGGCCACAAGGGCTTCTATTGTTCGTGGCAGTCGGGTAGCCAGCAGGTCGCGGTGGTGTTCGCGGCGCTGATCGGCGTGCTGCTCAACAAGCTGTTGCCGGCCGACCAGATGACGGCGTGGGGCTGGCGCGTGCCGTTCCTGATCGGCTGTCTGATCGTGCCGTTCCTGTTCCTGATCCGCCGCTCGCTGAAAGAGACCGACGAGTTTCTCGCGAGGAAGCATCGCCCGTCGATGGGCGAGATCATGAAGTCGATGGCGCAGAACTGGGGCGTGGTGCTGGGCGGTATGGGCATGGTGATCATGACCACCGTGTCGTTCTACATGATCACCGCTTATACGCCGACGTTCGGCAAGGAAGTGCTGAAACTGTCGTCGCTCGATACGCTCGTCGTGACCGTCTGTATCGGTCTCTCGAATCTGATCTGGTTGCCGCTCGCGGGCGCGTTGTCGGATCGTATCGGTCGCCGGCCGGTGCTGCTTGCGTTCACGATCCTCACTATCCTGACCTCGTACCCGGCGGTGCTGTGGCTCGTGGCGGACCCGTCGTTCGGCCGTCTGCTCACCGTCGAATTGTGGCTCTCGTTCCTGTACGGCAGCTATAACGGCGCGATGGTTGTGGCGCTGACCGAAGTGATGCCGGCCGACGTTCGCACTGCGGGCTTCTCGCTTGCCTACAGTCTCGCGACGACGATCGGCGGTTTCACACCGGCCATCTCGACGCTGTTGATCCACTCCACGGGCAACAAGGCTGCACCTGGTTTGTGGATGGCCGTGGCTGCGGTATGCGGGCTGATCGCGACGCTGATGCTGTATCGCACGCCGGAAGCGCGGAATCAGTATCGAAACGCGTAGTGGCGAGCGGTGCGTGAGCGGCGTGCCGCTCGATAGTGACTTGCTGGTGTTGAACTGAACCCCACTTGCCTTTGCGGCGCGTGGGGTTTTTCTTTGGCGGTTTGATGTTGCTTAGGTGCTGGACGAGTGCTGGCTAAGTGTCGCTTGGGTGCCGTTTAGGTACCGTTTAGGCGCAACGTCCAGGCAGTGTTTAGTTACCACTTAGGTGCGGCCAGGGTGCCGTGTAACGAAAGCGTCTAGCCGTCACGCAGCGCGCGCGCGACCGTTTCCACAACTTCATCCCACGCACCTGGCCGCGGCTGGCGCACGAGCCGCGCGCCGGGATACCACGGGCTGCGCGTGTCGTCGGTGAACCAGCGCCAGTCCGCGGCGAACGGCAGCATCAGCCAGAGCGGCCGATGCAGCGCACCGGTCAGATGAGCGATCGACGTATCGATCGAGACCACCGCTTCCAGCCGTTCGACGATCGCCGCCGTGTCGGCGAAATCGACGATGCGTTGTCCTGTCCGCTGACCCATGCGATGAATCGATGCGGCCCGCGGGTGTGCATCGAGTGCCGCATGATCTTCCTCGCTCAGATCGGGTTGCAGCACGATCCAGTCGATGCCTTCCAGCGCGAACAGCGGGTCGAGCGCCGCGAGCGGCATCGCGCGGTTTTCCTGCTGCTGGATGCGGCCCGACCACGCGAGCCCGATCTTGCGCTTCGCGTGTCCGCCCAGCGATCCGCGCCATTTGCGCTGATAAGCAGGCGGCACGGTGAGGTAGGGCGCGCGCGCGGGGATCGTGTCGAAGGTCGTGCCGAAGGCGAGCGGCAGGCTCGGTAGCGGGCAGTGCAGATCCGCGTTCGGCCGCGACGTGCCTTGCGCGATCAGCGTGACGCGCCATGCGCGCGCTGCGGGTTCGAGTATCGGGATCAGTTGCGGCTGCACCTCGAGTATCACGCGCGCCGCACGCTGTGCGAGCTCGGGTACGTAGCGCACGAACTGCAGTGTGTCGCCGAAGCCCTGTTCCGCGTAGACCCGCAGCGTGCGCGAGTCGAGTGGTTCGCCATGCCAGCGCGGCAGGGCGGCTGAGGTGGCCGTCGATGTCGGCGACGGATGCGGTGCGGCAGACACGTGCAGCATATTCTGCCCATTCGCAGCACTCGCAGCATTCGATCCATTCACCACGTTTGACGCGTTCACCGCATCCGCATGCGATACAACCCGCAGTCGCCATTCGTATTCGGGCAACCCACGCGCGAAGTCGCCCAGTGTCAAACGCACGAGCGCGCGATTCATATGCGCAGGCGCGAGCTCGGGCCGCAGACGCAGCGCCTGATCGAATGCGCGCAGCGCCGCCGCGTGCGCGCCGAGCGCGTGGTGCGCCGTGCCGAGGCTCAACCACGCAAACGCAAACTGCGGATCGAGACCGACCGCGCGCTCGAAACGCGGTAACGCCTGCGCGTGCTGGCCGAGTGCGGCGAGCGCGTTACCGAGGCCGAACAGCGCGGGCGGCAGATTCGGTTGCAGCGCGAGTACGGTTTCAAATGCATCGATGGCTTCGCGATGCTGGCCAATTGCATCGAGCGTGTTGCCGAGATTGAATTGCGCGGCGACGAAGCGCGGTTCGGCGGCGAGCGCCGCGCGAAATTCGACGATCGCTTCGTGCGGCTGATTCAGCGCATTGAGCGCCATCCCGAGATTGTTGTGCGCGCCCGCGTGGCCAGGGCGCAGTTCGAGCGCGCGACGAAACGATGCGATCGCCTCGCGATGCTCGCCCAGCGCATGCAGCGCGTTACCAAGATTGTTGTGCGAGGACGCGTCCTGCGGTTGCAGTCGCAGCGACTTGCGAAACGCGTCGGCAGCGTCTTCGTGCCGACCGGTTGCCGCATACGCATTGCCGAGGTTGTAGTGCGCCATCGGAAAGGTCGGCGCGAGCGTCAATGCATTGCGAAACCGTTCGATTGCACTGTCCAGCTGGCCCATTGCCTTCAGCGCATTGCCGAGGTTCAACTGCAGCGCGGCGTCGTCCGGGCGCAGATCCGCGGCGCGGCGCACGAGGTCGGCCGCTTCCGCGTGCTGGCCCTGCTGGTGGCGCAGCACGCCCAGCAGATGCAGCGCATCGACATGTACGGGATCGGCGTCGAGCGTCGCGCGGTAATCGCGCTCGGCGTCGGCGAGGCGGCCGTCAAGATGTGCCGCGTACGCGCGGTCGAAAGCAGGTTCCATGACGGAAAAGGACGGATCGGGTGAGGCAGAGCGCGCATTTTCCCACACTCGCCGAGCCGTTCCGCGATTTGACCGGTCAAGTGGCATCGGCTAACATGTGAATACCTGTTCATATGTTATTTCCATGCTGTCCGGTTCTCATGTAATTCATGTAATAACCGGGCGCCAGACTTCTGCCGATACCTCCATGCTGCCTGCCGTCGTCGACGATCGCGTCGTGCCCATTGCCGATCTGTTCCGCCTGCTCGGCGATCCGACGCGGCTGCGTATCGTGCTCGTCTGCGTGGACGAAGAGCGCGCCGTGGGCGCGATTGCCGATGTGCTCGGACTGTCGTCGTCGCTGGTCAGCCATCATTTGCGGTTGTTGCGCGCGGCGCGGATCGTGCGCGCGGAGCGTCAGGGCAAGCAGGTGTTCTACCGTGCGGCCGACAGCCATATCAGCAATATGCTCGCGGACATGCTGGAGCACGTCGCCGAACCGGCCAACGAACTTACCCAGGATACAGAATGACGAATACGCCAGCCGCCGGCGAACACGAGCACGGCGACGATCATGATCACGATCACGAAGCGCATGCCGGCCATGACCATGACAATGACCACAGCGGCCACAATCACGGCGGCCATGACCACAGCCACGGCGGCCACAGCCATCACCATCATCACGCGCCGGTGCAGGGCCAGGGCCGCGCATTCGCACTCGCGGTCACGCTGAATATCCTGATCGTCGTCGTACAGGCCGTCTACGGTGTCCTCGCGCATTCGACGGCGTTGCTCGCGGATGCGGGCCACAACCTCTCGGACGTGCTCGGTCTGCTGCTCGCGTGGGGCGCGATCTGGCTCACCGCGCGCCGGCCGTCGGCACGCTACACATTCGGCTTCGGCAGTTCGTCGATTCTCGCGTCGCTCGCCAACGCGGGGTTGCTGCTGTTCGCATGCGGCGTGATCGTCGCCGAGGCGATCAACCGCCTGCTGAACCCGGCGCCCGTAGCGGGATTCGACGTGTTCGTCGTCGCCACCATCGGCATGATCGTGAACGGTTTCTCCGCGTGGCTTTTCATGCGCGGCCAGGAGAAGGACCTGAATGTGCGCGGCGCCTTCATGCATATGGCCGCCGATGCCGCCATCTCCGGCGCCGTTGCGGTGAGCGGTCTCGTCATTCTCGGCACCGGCTGGACGTGGCTCGACCCGGTGATGAGCATCGTCGTGGTTGCAGTGATCGTCTACGGTACGTGGGGTTTGCTACGCGATTCGATCCGACTCGCGCTCGATGCCGTGCCGCCCGGTGTCGACCTGCAGCGCATCCGCAGTTTTCTCGCGCAGCAACCCGGCGTCACCGATGTTCACGATCTCCACGTATGGGCGTTATCCACCACGGGTAACGCGCTGACCGCGCATGTCGTGATGCCCGCGGGCCATCCCGGCGACGCTGCCGTCGACGGCATGGTGATCGCGCTGCGCGAGCGCTTCGAGATGCATCACGCGACGTTGCAGGTCGACCTCGGTACGAGCGATCATCACTGCACGCTCGACAGGCCGCCGCGTTCGCATTGACCATACCGAACCAGCGTATGCTTTGATGCGCCGCGTAGAAGGCCGGCTACACGGCGGCGTACACTAGCGACGTGTTCATCCGCGGAGGCCAGCATGACAGCTGCTTCCTTCGATGCAGCGCCGGTGCTGATCGTCGGCGCGGGTCCGACCGGGCTCGCCGCAGCGATGAGTCTGGCCCGTGCGCACGTTCCCGTCCGTCTGATCGACAAGGCGTTGCAACCCGATCCGCATACGCGCGCAATCGGCATCCAGGCCCGCACACTCGAACTCTTCGAGCAACACCGGATCGTCGAGCCGTTTCTCGAGCTTGGTCATCGAGCGCGCGCGGCGAATCTCTACTCGAACGGTCACCGGCTCGTCCAGCTCGATTTCGATCCGCTGCAGACGCGTTATCCGTATCTGCTGTTCCTCGACCAGTCCGTCACAGAACGATTGATGACCGGGCATCTCGCGACGCTCGGCGTTACCGTCGAGCGCGGCGTCGAACTGACGACGCTCACACAGAACGCCGCCGGTCTGAGCGTGAACGTGCAGCGTACGGACGGTCATGCCGAAACGTTGCACCCCGCCTGGTTGATCGCCGCCGACGGCGCGCACAGCTCGATCCGCAAGCAGCTCGGCATGAGCTTTGCCGGCAGAACCCTCGCGCAGACTTTTCTGCTCGCCGATCTGCACGCGGACACCGAATGGCCTACCGACGAGTTCCATATCTTCGCGTCAGGCGAGGGAATTGCCGCGCTGTTTCCGATGGGCGATGGCCGCCATCGATTGATCGCCGATCAGGTGGCGGTACCGGTTGCGGGCAACCTTAAAGGTGACGGCGAAAGCGAAGCCGCACAGACACCGCCGGTGCCGTCGCTCGACGAGTGCCGAGAGATCGTCGAGCGGCGCATTCATCATCCGGTCGCGCTGTCGGCGCTTGCATGGTCCGCCTGCTTCCACGTGAACAGCCGCATGGTCGAACAGCTGCGCATGGAGCGCGTCTTTTTCGCCGGCGACGCCGCGCATGTGCACAGTCCGGCGGGTGCGCAGGGCATGAACACGGGCATTCAGGAAGCCTTCAATCTGGGCTGGAAACTGGCGCGCGTGCTGAAAGGCGACGCGCCGGATCGGCTGCTCGACACGTACCACACGGAGCGTCATCCGATCGAACGCGAGGTGCTGCGGCAGACCGGTTTCGTCATGCAACTCGCGCAGGCCGATCACGGGCCGCTCAAGCTGCTGCGCGAACGCGTGATGCCGGCGCTTGCCGCGCTCGGTCCGCTGCGCGATGCGGCCCGTCGCCAGGTCAGCGAACTGGCGCTGCAGTATCCGCGCTCGCCGCTCACGCTCGAGCGCGTGCTCGACGGTGGCCCGCATGCCGGAGCGCGTGCGCCCGATGCGCTCGTGCATGTCGTCGATGGGCCGCTCGGACGTGTGCCTGGCACTGGGTGCATATTCGATCTGCACGATCCCGCGTTCTTTTCGCTATTCCTGCTGGTTGCCGCGGACGAAGGGGGAGAGGGTGGGGCCGGTGGCTTGGGATTGAACGACTCCGCCTCGACTTCAGAAGCGCCGCGCGACAGCGCGCTCGATCAGCTTGCGGCAGCGGTGGAGCAGGCGTTACCCGATGCCGTGCGCGTGTGGCGCGTGACGGATATGGTCGGCGATGGAGCGTTGTCGTTGAGCGATGCGTATGGTCGTACGCGTCCGTCGTTTTATCTGGTGAGACCCGACGGGTATATCGCCGCGCGCGGCCGGCCGTCGTCGGATCTGCGCGCGTTACAGCGCTACTGCGATGCGTGGTTTACGAAGAATGCATTGGCTGGAGAAGAGTCGGAGGCCGGTTAGGCGTGACGTAAGCCGGCACCACCCATATCGGGCGTCGTGCCTCAAACAACAGCCGGGGCCACCGGCGTCAGCGACGCGCGATGCCGCAGCAACGCCTCGCGAACGATCGCCGACATCTCGTTGTCCGCGGGCGGCTGGTCGAGCGTCGCCAGCAATGTGCGGCGCATGCGCGGCTCCCAGAAGCGGCGAATATGATCGGCGATACCGTCGAGCGCTTCCTCGCGATCCGGCATCGACTCGAAAAACTCGCCGATCCGGTTCGCCATATCGATCAGGTTCTGTTCATCCATCGCCTGTCCTTTATTTACCGATCGTCGCGTTTGCCAGCTCGCCCGTGCGCAGCAGGTCGAGCTGCTCGGCGTTAAAGACCGAGTAGTCCTTCTGCCACTGCGATGGTTGCTCGACTGGCATCACCTGAACGGCCGTGACCTTGTATTCGGGGCAGTTGGTGGCCCAGTCCGAGCTATCTGTAGTGATCACGTTCGCGCCCGACTCGGGGAAGTGGAACGTCGTATACACGACGCCCGGTTGCATCCGCTCGGTCACTTTCGCGCGCAGCACGGTCTGGCCCGCGCGCGATTCGATACCGACCCAGTCGTCGTTGCGAATACCGCGTTCTTCCGCGTCGTGCGGATGGATTTCGAGCCGGTCTTCGTCGTGCCAGCGCGAATTCTCGGTGCGCCGTGTTTGCGCGCCGACGTTGTATTGCGAGAGGATGCGCCCGGTGGTCAGGATCAGCGGGAACTTGCGCGTGACTTTTTCCGGCGAGGCAATGAACTTCGTGATGACGAACTTGCCCTTGCCGCGCACGAATTCGTCGATGTGCATCGTCGGCGTGCCGTCGGGGGCCTGCTCGTTGCACGGCCACTGAATACTGCCGAGCTGGTCGAGCTTCGCATACGACACACCATGGAACGTCGGTGTGAGACGCGCGATCTCGTCCATGATCTCGCCCGGATGCGCGTAGTCCATCTCGTAGCCGAGCGCATGCGCGAGCAGCACTGTAACTTCCCAGTCCGCGTAGCCGGCGAGCGGCGGCATCACCTTGCGTACCCGCGAGATGCGGCGCTCGGCGTTGGTGAACGTGCCGTCCTTTTCGAGGAAAGTCGAACCGGGCAGCAACACGTGCGCGTACTTCGCCGTTTCATTCAGGAAGATGTCCTGCACGACGATGCATTCCATCGCCGACAACGCAGCCGATACGTGGTGCGTATTCGGATCCGACTGCACGATGTCTTCGCCCTGGCAGTACAGGCCCTTGAAGGTGCCGTGCACGGCGGCGTCGAACATGTTCGGAATCCGCAGGCCAGGTTCGGGCTGCAGCGTGACGTTCCAGGCGTCCTCGAAGAGTGCGCGCGTGATCGAATCGCTGATGTGGCGGTAGCCGGGCAGTTCGTGCGGGAACGAACCCATGTCGCACGAACCCTGCACGTTGTTCTGGCCACGCAGCGGATTGACGCCGACGCCTTCGCGACCGATGTTGCCGGTCGCCATCGCGAGATTCGCGATGCCCATCACCATCGTCGAGCCCTGCGCGTGTTCGGTGACGCCGAGTCCGTAATAGATCGCGGCATTGCCACCGGTTGCGTAGATGCGCGCGGCTGCGCGCACCTGGTCGGCGGGGACGCCGGTCGTTGCTTCGGTCGCCTCGGGCGAGTTTTCGGGCAGCGCGACGAACGCACGCCATTGTTCGAACGCGCGCGTTTCACAGCGCTCGGCGATGAACGCTTCGTTCAGCAGGCCCTCGGTGACGATCACATGCGCGAGTGCGGTGACGATTGCGACGTTGGTGCCGGGCATCAGTTGCAGATGGTGTACGGCTTTCACGTGCGGTGTATCGACGATATCGATGCGGCGCGGATCGACGACGATCAGTCGTGCTCCTTCGCGCACACGGCGCTTCAGACGCGACGCGAACACCGGGTGGCCATCGGTCGGATTCGCGCCGATCACCACGATCACATCGGCTTTTTCGACCGAGCGGAACGTCTGCGTTCCGGCGGATTCACCGAGTGTCGTCTTCAACCCATAGCCGGTCGGCGAATGACAGACACGCGCACAGGTGTCGACGTTGTTGTTGCCAAACGCAGCGCGTACGAGTTTTTGTACGAGATAGGTTTCCTCGTTCGTGCAGCGCGACGACGTAATACCGCCGATCGAATCGCGACCGTGCTTGTCCTGGATGCGACGGAATTCCGATGCTGCATAGCTGATCGCTTCGTCCCAGCTCACTTCGCGCCATGGGTCGGTGATCTTCGCACGGATCATCGGCTTCGTGATGCGGTCCTTGTGCGTCGCGTAGCCCCACGCGAAGCGGCCCTTCACGCATGCATGGCCTTCGTTTGCCGCGCCGTTCTTGTTCGGCACCATGCGCACGACCTGGCTGCCCTTCATCTCGGCCTTGAACGAGCAACCGACGCCGCAATACGCGCACGTCGTCACAACCGAGTGTTCGGCCTGGCCGAGCATGACGACGCTTTTTTCCTGCAGCGTCGCAGTCGGGCAGGCGGCGACACACGCACCGCACGACACACACTCCGAATCCATGAACGGCTGGTTCTCGCTTGCGGCCACGCGTGATTCGAAGCCGCGGCCAGCGATGGTCAGCGCGAACGTGCCTTGCGTTTCTTCGCAGGCACGTACGCAGCGATTGCAGACGATGCACTTCGACGGATCGTAGGTGAAGTACGGGTTCGACTCGTCTTTCTTGTCCTTCAGATGGTTCGCGCCGTCGAAGCCGTAGCGCACTTCGCGCAAACCCGTTACCCCGGCCATGTCCTGCAGCTCGCAATCGCCGTTGGCGGGACAGGTCAGGCAGTCGAGCGGATGATCGGAGATGTACAGCTCCATCACGTTACGGCGCAGCGACTGCAGGCGATCGGTCTGCGTGCGCACCTTCATGCCCGCTTCGACCGGGGTCGTGCACGAGGCCGGATAGCCGCGCCGTCCTTCGATCTCGACGAGACACAGGCGACACGAACCGAACGGTTCGAGCGAATCGGTGGCGCAGAGCTTCGGTACGTTGACGCCCGCTTCGATTGCGGCGCGCATCACCGATGTGCCGGCCGGCACGGTCACGGCCTCGCCGTCGATTTCGAGCGTGACGTCGACATCCGCGTAACGCAGCGGCGTGCCGTAGTCGGTCTCGTCGAGCGGCGAGCGGATGGCGCGTTGCTGTGCCTGCGATTTACAGCTGCAGTTACCTGAGCCGCAGCCGCCGGAAGGAGAATTGAGCGTATCGGACATAGGGAGCTCTCTCTTCAGGCCGCCGCCGCGTTAGCGGCTGCCTGGACACTATCGAGACCGAAGTCTTCGGGGAAATGATCGAGTGCGGACATCACCGGGAACGGCGTCATGCCGCCCATTGCGCACAGCGAACCGGACACCATCGTGTCGCACAGGTCGCGCAGCAACTGAACCTGGCGCGTCGACGTGTCGCCGTTGCGGATGCGCTGAATGACTTCGACGCCGCGCGTCGAGCCGATCCGGCACGGCGTGCATTTGCCGCACGATTCGAGCGCGCAGAAGTGCATCGCGTATTGCGCGAGTTCGGCGAGATTCGACGTGTCGTCGTGCACGACGAGGCCGCCGTGGCCGACCACCGCACCGACCGCCGCGTACGCTTCGTAATCCATTGGGATGTCCCACTGGCTCTCGGGCAGATACGTACCGAGCGGGCCACCCACCTGGACCGCGCGTGCGGGCCGGCCGCTTGCAGTGCCGCCGCCATAGTCGAACAGCAGTTCGCGCAGCGTGACACCGAATGCGAGTTCGACGAGACCGCCTTGCTTCACATTGCCCGCGAGCTGGAACGGCAACGTGCCGCGCGAGCGGCCCATGCCGAAGTCCTTGTAGAACGCTGCGCCCTTCGCAAAGATGATCGGCACGGTAGCGAGCGTGATCACGTTGTTGATCACGGTCGGCTTGCCGAACAGCCCGGAGAGTGCGGGCAGCGGCGGCTTCGCGCGAACGATGCCGCGCTTGCCCTCAAGCGATTCGAGCAGCGCCGTTTCTTCGCCGCACACGTAGGCGCCGGCGCCTTTTGCGACGAACAGCTCGAAGCGATGCGCGGAGCCGAGCACGCTGTCGCCGAGCCAGCCGGCGGCACGTGCTTTGGTGATAGCGGCTTCGAGCGTTGCGATTGCATGCGGGTATTCGCTGCGCACGTAGATATAGCCCGCCGTCGCGCCGGTCACGATGCCCGCGATCGTCATGCCTTCGATCAGCACGAACGGATCGCTTTCCATCACGAGTCGATCGGAGAACGTACCCGAATCGCCTTCGTCGGCGTTGCAGACGATGTACTTCTGGTCCGCCTGCGCGCCGCGCACGGTACGCCATTTGATGCCGGCCGGGAACGCTGCGCCGCCGCGCCCGCGCAGGCCCGATTCGATCAGCGCGGCGCAGGCGGCGTCGCCATCGGTAGTGAGCGCGTTGCGCAGACCTTCGAGGCCGCCGTGGGCGACGTAGTCGTCGGTGGAGAGCGGGTCGGTGATGCCGATGCGTGCGAAAGTGAGACGCTGCTGTTTCTTCAGATACGGAATCTCGTCGACAAGGCCGACGTGGAGCGCATGCGCACCGCCCTCAATAAAGCTCGCATCGAACAGCGAAGCAACGTCCGCGACGTCGACATTCGCATAGCCGACACGACCTTGCGGTGTGTCCACTTCGACGAGCGGCTCGAGCCACAACAGTCCACGCGAACCGTTGCGGACGACGTCGAGTGCAATGCCACGACGGGCGGCTTCCTGCGCGATCGACGCAGCAAGTGCGTCGGCGCCGAGCGCGAGCGCCGACGAATCGCATGGAATAAACACGCGCGTCATGCTGTTTGCTCCATGTGGTCATTCGTGCTGGCGGCGACCGTACTCATGGCGGCCTCGAAGAGGGCATCGAATTTTTGCGGCGTGACTTTAGCGTGCAACGTACCGTTGATCGTCATCGCTGGCGACAGTGCGCACTGGCCGAGGCAATACACGGATTCGAGTCCCACCGCGCTGTGCTTGTTGTGTTCGCCGTGCGCATCGTTGAAGTGGCAACCGGTGCGCGCTTCGATGTGTTGCGCAAGCGCTTCGGTGCCCATGCTGCGGCACGCTTCGGCGCGACATAGTTGCACCGTGACCGGCGCGGGCGGTGCGGTACGGAAATGGTGGTAGTAGGTGATGACGCCATGCACTTCGGCACGCGACAGGTTCATCGCGCGGGCAAGCGGTCCGACCGCGGCCGGCGGCACGAAACCGGTTTCGTCCTGGATGGCGTGCAGCACGGCGAGCAGCGACATGCCGGGCTGCGCGTGACGCTGCACGAGCGCCTCCGGTGCGAGGGCGGTGGGGTCGTCCAAGATGGGGCTCCTCCGAAGTCAAATATGCACACATGATTCATAATGCGCGCATCCCTGCTTCATTTATTTGGCGTGGATAAAGCGTACGATAGGCGGCGAATAGCGCTTGTGCAATAGGAGGCGGTGCAACATATATGATCAAGATCGAATGCCGGGCGCAACTGGTCGTGCGCGATGCGGACGGCCGCGAAGCCAGCCTGACGGATGTCGTGCCGCTGCTGGCTTTTGTCGATGAAGCGGGCAGCATTGCCCAGGCTGCCACGCTCAAGGGTTTGTCCTACCGTCATGCGTGGGGCTTGCTGCGCAGCATCGAGGAGCGCCTGGGCGGTCCACTGATCGCGAAGGAGCGGGGCCGCGGCTCGGTGCTGTCGGAACTGGGACAGGCGGTGCTGCGCTCGCAGCGCCTGTGCGGCGAACGGCTTGGCGGCAACATGCAGGCGCTCGCGAGCGAAGTAGCAAGCGATCTGAACCGCTGGCTCGCTCCGCCCGCCGACGATGTGAGGATCCACGCATCGCACGGTTACGCGGTCGCGACGCTGGTAACCGCGCTCGTCGCTAACGACGTACCCGTCGACATCAAGTATCGCGACAGCGCGGAAGCCGTTACGGCGCTTGCGCGCGGCGAATGCGATCTGGCCGGGTTTCATGTGCCGCGCGGCGAATTCCGTACGGCGTGTGCAGACACATACCGCCGCTGGCTCGATCCGCAGCGTCACGTGCTGATTCATCTGACGCGGCGCAAACAGGGGCTTTTTCTGGCGCGCGGCAATCCGAAGCGGATCGGCGGATTGGGCGACCTGTCGCGCGACGACATTCGCTTCGTCAACCGGCAGCCCGGCTCCGGCACGCGGCTGCTGCTCGATCTCGCGTTGCGCCGCATCGGTATCGATCCCGATCGGGTCAACGGTTATGCATCGGCGGAACTGACGCATTCGGCGATCGCGGCGTTTGTCGCGAGCGGCATGGCGGACGTCGGCTTCGGTGTCGAGCCGGCTGCGCATCACTTCGGGCTCGACTTCATTCCAGTCGTCGACGAGGACTATTACTTCGCTTGCGATCGGACGCGACTGCAGCGGCCGCCGCTTGCGACCGTGATCGATTTGCTGCGCGGCGAGCCGTTCGTGAGCAGCGTCGCGCGGCTCGCAGGCTACGATCCGGTTGAATGTGGAAAAGTATTCGATCTGGATGCGGGGTTGCGCGGCACCGACGCGTAACGGAGCGTGCCGTTTCGGGCGATTCGCTGTGCGCCGCGATGAGCGGGTAAGTTCAGGTAACAATCGGGGGCGCGTCGGCGCTGCATCGCGGGATAGTTTGCGATACTCTCTAAACTTCGCACTCCGCTTTAGTTGCGCGGTTTTTGCCGCGCCGAATCGACATGAAATTGCTCATCCAGACATGCATCGCCGCTGCCGCCGCAGGCGCGGTACTCGCAACGGCATCGGTTGCTTTTGCACAAAATTCGCCGGGCGTGCCCGGAGGCATCCTGCAGGACGAATTCCGTTTGCAGGAACATCCGCAGTTGCCGTTTGCCGCGTCCGCTCCGTCGAACAAATATCAGAAGGGCGCGCCGTCGAAAATGCGCCGCAAGGGCGATGACGGCGATCCGGATGGTTGCAATCTTCAGTGTCCTAGCGACAGTACCAAGTAGACTTGTGTTGTCCGGCGGTGCTGCGCGGCCCGAAAGCGCTTGCCGCGTTGTGAGCCTGGATCGACGGTGCGACATGATGTCGCGTCTCTGCAGCCGTTGGATCGTCAGGACAAAAAAGCCCGCTCATCGAGCGGGCTTTTTACTGGGAAGTTCTGGCGGAGCCGACGAGATACAGGCGCGCCAACACTCCCGACGCAGGTCGTCTGCTTCGTGTGTCAAACGGAGGGAAGGATCCAGCGGGCGCGCAGCGCACGAATGCGCTGCGCGGAATTGTGGTGGAGGCGGCGGGAATCGAACCCGCGTCCAGAAGCACTCTACGACCAGTTCTACATGTTTAGTTCTGTCATTTGATTTAGCCGCAGCGACGCGGACGAACACGCTGCACTACGGCGATTCACTAATTTTTCGACCCGGACGTCGTGACGCCGCCAAGGCTTAACTGACGTATATGACCTCTGTCGGTATTGCTACCGGTCTTGCGACACTAGCCCGTCAGTGAACTAGGCAGAGGACGGCGGCCCTTAGGCTGCCAGTGCGAACGTATCGTCGTTTGCAGTTACGTTTTTCCCATTGATTAACGAGGTGACGGGTCCTCGACATGCCCTAGCCGCTTCGCAACCCCTGTCGAAACCAGGTCGCCCCCGCAGAAGGATGACCCACAGAGAACTGCGGGCCAATATGCATTCTACAAGAGAGCGCCTTCTCGCGCCACTGACCCTTCTACACTGGCTGTCGGGCAAGGGCAGGGCAACCGCGCCGCGGGTTAACCGATCTCGCGCAGCAGCCGCTGCAGTTCCGCAGGCGAATCGACGACATGTTGCGCATGCCAGCGTGTCGGCGGCAGGTCGGTGCCGCAGTAGCCGTAGGCAGCTGCAACGGTCACCATGCCCGCCGCGAAGCCCGCTTGCACGTCGCGCAGATCGTCGCCGACATAAACGATCCGCTCCGGCGCGATACGCAGCTCGCGCGCGGCATGCAGAAGCGGTGCGGGATGCGGCTTCGCATGCGGTGTCGTATCACCGCTCACCACACTCGCTGCGCGCGTATCGAGACCAAGCAGCGCGACGAGCGGACCGGTCAGCCGGGAGGCCTTGTTCGTCACGATGCCCCAACGCACGCCGCGCGCATCGAGATCGTCGAGCACGGCATCGATGCCGGGAAAGAGCGTCGTTTCGATGCACAGATCCGCTTCGTAGTTCGCGAGAAACTCTTCGCGCATCGACGTGAAGTCGAGATGCTCGGGGCCGATCGAAAATGCTCCACCGATCAGACCGCGCGCGCCTGCGGATGCAAGCGGGCGCAGCGTTTCGAGCGGCACCATCTCGAGGCCGCGTTCGTGGCGCATCTTGTTGACGGCAGCTGCGAGGTCGGGCGCGGTATCGGCGAGCGTGCCGTCGAGATCGAACAGGACAGCCTGGCAGAGGCCAATCGACGCATCGTCGCCTTCACGTTGCGGCAGGGGCGTGGGGTCGCTCATGGGATTCCCGGGGGAAGGTGTCGCGTGTGGGCGCGGGTCAGGCTTCGCGACGACACGCGAGCATGTAGTTGACGCTCGTATCGTCGGACAACGCGAAATGCTTGCTGAGCGGACGGTAGGCGATACCTTTGATCTCCTGCGTATGCAGGGCAGCGGCCCGTACGAATCCGGCCAGCTCCGACGGGCGAATGAAGCGCGCGTAGTCGTGGGTGCCCTTCGGCAGCATCTGCGCGAGGTATTCGGCGCCGATCACCGCGAACAGATACGACTTGACGTTGCGATTGAGCGTCGAGAAGAACACCCAGCCGCCCGGCTTCACGAGTGTCGCGCATGCGGCGACGACGGCTGCCGGCTCGGGCACGTGTTCGAGCATTTCCATGCAGGTCACGACGTCGTAGGTGGCGGGTTCGCGGGCGGCGAGGGCTTCGGCGGCGATTTCTTCGTAGTCGACGGTGACGCCGCTTTCGAGGCTGTGCAGATCGGCAACGCCCAGTGCCTGCGACGACAGGTCGATGCCCTTAACCGTCGCCCCCAGTCCGGCCATCGACTCCGACAAAATGCCCCCGCCGCAGCCGATATCGAGCACCCGCTTACCGGCAAGCGCCGCATGCGCGTCGATCCACTTGAGCCGGACGGGATTCAGTTCATGCAGCGGTTTGAATTCGGCGTTCGGATCCCACCAGCGATGCGCGAGATCGCTGAATTTCTGCAGTTCGTGGGGGTCGGCATTGGTCATGGGAGAAGCGGCCTGTAGAGCGGGTGGGCGGGCGATCGAGGATAAACCCGAGTATATAGGCCGACGATCAGGGCGGCAAAATGCCGCGGTCGCAGCGGACGGGCCCGGAGGGCCGGAGCAGTGCGCTGCAGAAGCACATAAAAAAAGCCCCGCCGAAGCGGGGCTTTGATACTGCAGTAATTGTGTCGCTTACTGCTTCGAAGTACCGACAACTTCGACTTCCACGCGGCGATCCGGTGCGAGGCAGGCGATGAGTTGCTTGCGGTTGCGCTGGTTGCAACCCGTCGTAACCGGGTTACGCTTGCCCTTGCCTTCCGTGTAGATGCGGTTGGCTTCGATGCCACGGCTAACCAGGTAAGCCTTCACAGCTTGAGCACGGCGCAGCGACAGACGGTCGTTGTACTTGTCCGAGCCGATGCGGTCGGTGTAACCCGTTGCCACGACGACTTCGAGGTTCACGCCCTGAATCTTCGAGGCGAGGTCGTCAAGCTTCGCCTTGCCAGCCGGCTTCAGGATTGCCTTGTCGAAGTCGAACAGTGCGTCGGCTTGATACGTGATCTTCTGGCTGGTCAGAGCCGGCGGCGGCGGCACGTTAGCCGGCGGGGTCGGAGCCTGGGCGACCAGTGCGCCATCGCACTTCGCGTTAGCCGTTGCCGGCGTCCAGAACGCGTCGCGCCAGCAAAGCTCGTTCGTGCCGTTCATCCACACGTATTCGCCGGTACCGTTCACCCAGTTGTCGTTCACGGCTTGTCGCGATGCCGGCACCGATTGTGCCGAAGCCGATGCAGCCATTACTGCGGTAGCTGCAATGAACGCGAGCTTTGAAAGTTTATTCATATTTCTCCTCTCGAAATTGAGATTACCGCAGGTTTACTGCGAGCCTGTTGACGAAGACAAGTCATACATTGCTCGAAGTATAACATTGGTGCGGAACAAAAAACGTGCTGTGTAGACTTCGAGCCGTGTCTAACTCTTTGTGCGTTGGCATTTTGCCATATCGTTCCCTTCCAACGATAAAAAAATCCTGTTCCCCCGATCAGCCCCCCAATTGTGGTGCAAGCGCAACAGAACGTTAACTGGCGCAAGAGCCCGCCGGCCGTGGTTTTGCGCCGTTTCGGGGTCAGCACTTTCCGGGCCCGCTCTCACGCGCTGCAGAAGCCCTCAGGCGGCTTCGTTCGTCGTTCCTCTAATAGGTATACGCAGGTCCTCGGTCGTGGACGTCGCGCATGCTAGAATCGCGTGATGCGCTGCGCCTGCGGCGCTGACGCGTAAGGCGCGGCATCTTCGCCGTTTGCGCACGAAAAAGACACGGATAAATGGATCAATTCGCCAAAGAGACTCTGCCAATCTCCCTAGAGGAGGAAATGCGCCGCTCCTATCTCGACTACGCGATGAGCGTGATCGTGGGGCGAGCACTCCCCGATGTCCGCGATGGCCTGAAGCCGGTGCACCGGCGCGTGCTGTACGCGATGCATGAGCTTAACAACGACTGGAACCGGGCGTACAAGAAGTCCGCACGTATTGTCGGCGACGTGATCGGTAAATATCACCCGCACGGCGACACGGCCGTCTACGACACGATTGTCCGGATGGCGCAGCCTTTCTCGTTGCGCTACATGCTGGTCGACGGGCAAGGCAATTTCGGGTCGGTCGACGGCGACAATGCCGCAGCCATGCGCTACACCGAAATCCGCATGGCGAAGATCGGCCACGAACTGCTGGCCGACATCGACAAGGAAACGGTCGATTTCCAGCCGAACTACGACGGCAGCGAAAACGAACCGGCCATCATGCCGGCGCGGATTCCCAATCTGCTGATCAATGGTTCGTCCGGTATCGCGGTCGGGATGGCAACCAACATTCCGCCGCACAACCTCAATGAGGTTGTCGATGGGTGTCAGCATCTGCTGAAAAACCCGCACGCCACCATCGACGAACTGATCGAAATCATCCCCGCACCCGATTTCCCGACCGCCGGCATCATCTACGGCATCGCCGGCGTGCGCGACGGTTACCGCACCGGGCGCGGGCGCGTCGTCATGCGCGCGACCACGCACTTCGAGGAAATCGACCGCGGCCAGCGGATGGCGATCATCGTCGACGAACTGCCGTACCAGGTGAACAAGCGTTCGCTGCAGGAGCGCATGGCCGAGCTCGTCAACGAAAAGAAGATCGAGGGCATTTCCGACATCCGCGACGAATCCGACAAGAGCGGCATGCGTCTCGTGATCGAGTTGAAGCGCGGCGAAGTGCCCGAGGTCGTGCTTAACAATCTGTATAAGGCGACCCAGCTGCAGGACACGTTCGGCATGAACATGGTCGCGCTGGTCGACAATCAGCCGAAGCTGCTGAACCTGAAGGAAATGCTTGAGCATTTCCTGTCGCATCGCCGCGAGGTGCTGACGCGGCGCACTGTATACGAACTGCGCAAGGCACGCGAACGCGGCCACGTGCTCGAAGGTCTGGCCGTCGCGCTGGCCAACATCGACGAGTTCATCGCGATCATCAAGGCTGCTCCGACGCCGCCTATCGCGAAGCAGGAGTTGATGGCGCGCCCGTGGGATTCGTCGCTCGTGCGCGACATGCTGGCGCGCGCCGAGACCGAGAATGCAACGGTCGGCGGCGGCGCGGCCTACCGGCCGGAAGGTCTGAACCCGGCGTTCGGGATGCAGGGCGACGGCCTCTACCGTCTGTCCGACACCCAGGCGCAGGAAATCCTGCAGATGCGTCTGCAACGCCTGACCGGTCTCGAGCAGGACAAGATCATCGGCGAGTACCGCGAAGTGATGGCGCAAATTGCCGACCTGCTCGACATCCTGGCTCGTCCGGAGCGCATTACGGCGATCATCGTCGACGAACTCACGGCTATCAAGGCCGAATTCGGCGACGCACGCCGCTCGAAGATCGAGTTCAACGCAACCGAACTGAACACCGAAGATCTGATCACGCCGCAGGAAATGGTCGTGACGATGTCGCATGCCGGCTACGTGAAGTCGCAGCCGCTGTCCGAATACCGTGCGCAAAAACGCGGCGGACGCGGCAAGCAGGCAACCTCGATGAAGGAAGACGACTGGATCGATACGCTGTTCATCGCGAACACGCACGACCACATCCTGTGCTTCTCGAACCGCGGCCGCGTCTACTGGGTCAAGGTCTACGAAGTGCCGCAGGGTTCGCGCAACTCGCGCGGCCGTCCGATCGTCAATATGTTCCCGCTGCAGGACGGCGAGAAGATCACGGTCGTACTGCCGGTCAAGGAATTCTCGGCGGACAAGTTCGTCTTTATGGCGACGGCGTTAGGAACGGTAAAAAAGACGCCGCTAGAAGCCTTTAGCCGGCCGCTGCGCAAGGGTATTATTGCGGTCGGTCTCGACGATGGCGATTACCTGATCGGTGCCGCAATCACCGACGGCGAACACGACGTGATGCTGTTCTCCGATTCGGGCAAGGCGGTGCGTTTCGATGAGAACGATGTGCGGCCGATGGGACGCGAAGCGCGCGGCGTGCGCGGCATGCAACTCGACGACGGGCAGAACGTCATCGCGTTGCTGGTTGCGGGCGACGAGCAGCAGTCGGTGCTGACGGCAACCGAGAACGGTTACGGCAAACGCACGCCGATCATCGAGTACACCCGTCACGGGCGCGGCACGAAGGGGATGATTGCGATCCAGACGTCGGAGCGCAACGGCAAGGTGGTAGCCGCAACGCTCGTCGACCAGGAAGCGCAGATCATGCTGATCACCACCACGGGCGTGCTGATTCGTACGCGCGTATCGGAGATTCGCGAGATGGGCCGTGCAACGCAAGGTGTTACACTCATCAGCCTTGACGAGGGTACGAAGCTTTCAGGTCTCCAACAGGTCGCGGAAGCCGATGCCGAAGGCGATGCCGACGGTCCCGCCGAAAACGGCGAGGCCGATGAAGAAGGTGGTGTTGCCTGAGTAGTACCGGCGCGCTTCTCGCCACTGGGTGAATAGCCGCAAGGACACATGAGCGCATCGGGCCGATGCGCTGTCCAGGCGGCGCGCAGTTCGACTAATTTCTCTTAGGGAGTAATGATGCAAAAACGATTCAAACAGTTGATGGTGCTCGCAGCTTTCCTGCCGACTCTCGCGATGGCGCAAGCGCTGCAGCAGGCGCCGGCTACGGCACCCGCAGCTGCGGCAGCTCCGGTCGACCCGGCCAAGCAGGCTGCGATCAAGGATCTGCTCGACGCAATCGATGCGCAGAAGCTGGTCGGTGCGATCGGCAACAGCGCACAGATGCAAGCGAAGCAACTGGTTCCGGCCATCCTGTCGGACGCCCTGTCGGAAAACAAGACGCTGACGGACAAGCAGAAGCAGGCTTCCGTGCCGACGCTGCAAAAGAACGCCGTGCCGAAGCTGGTTGACGGTGCAGGCCAGGTCTTCGCAACCGATTCGTTCCGTCAGGACGCGATGCAGGCTCAGTACGACGCGTACGCGAAGTACTACAGCACGTCGGAAATCAAGGATCTGACGACGTTCTACAAGAGCCCGACGGGCCGCAAGTTCATCCAGGTGCAAGACCAGGTGGGCCGCGACGTGGTGAACGGTCTGATGCAGAAGTACATGCCGGAATCGATCAAGGCAACGCGTGACCAGGCCGACAAGGAAGTCGCGGCCGTCAAGCCGGCTAAGTAAGCCAGTCGAACCGGCTGCACCGGCAAGCACCGCCAGACGTCGCGCCGCAAGGCGCCTTCGGTTGGCGGGTTGCCAGTGACAGTGCGATAATGGCCGTTTGCGCACAGGCGCAAACGGCCATTATTTTTTCGGGTTTCTCACGCGGGGTTTTTACGATGCGCGTCTTCAATTTCTCCGCCGGACCTGCGGCTTTGCCCGAAGAGGTACTGCGTCAGGCCGCTGCCGAAATGCTCGACTGGCAAGGCAGCGGTATGAGCGTGATGGAGATGAGCCATCGCGGGAAAGAGTTCTCGTCGATTCACGAAGCGGCGCTGCTCGATCTGCGCGAACTGCTCCACGTACCCGCAAGCCACCATATTCTGTTCCTGCAAGGCGGCGGTCTGGGCGAGAACGCGATCGTACCGATGAACCTGATGGGCGCGAAGCCGCGCGCGGATTTCGTCGTGACGGGATCGTGGTCGCAGAAATCGCTGAAGGAAGCGCAGAAATACGGCGCGGTGCATCTGGCGGCAAGCGGCGAGACGTCGGCGGGATTCACGCGCGCGCCTGCCCGTTCCGAATGGCAACTGTCCGACGACCCGGCGTACGTCCATCTGTGCACGAACGAAACGATCCACGGCGTGGAGACGTTCGACATTCCGGATCTCGGCGACATTCCGCTCGTCGCCGATGCGTCGTCGCACATCCTGTCGCGTCCGATGGACATAGCTAAATTCGGTGTGCTGTTCGGCGGGGCGCAGAAGAATATCGGCATGGCCGGTGTGACGGTCGTGATCGTGCGCGAAGACATGCTCGATCGCGCGCTGTCTATTTGCCCGTCGGCGTTCGAATGGAAGACGGTCGCCGCGAACAATTCGATGTACAACACGCCGCCCACCTACGCGATCTACATCGCGGGGCTCGTGTTCAAGTGGTTACAGAAGCAGGGCGGCCTGCCTGCGATCGAAGCGCGCAATCTCGAGAAGTCGACACTGCTGTACGACACGATCGATGCGAGCAGCTTCTATCTGAACAAGGTCGAGCGCGGCTCGCGGTCGCGGATGAACGTTCCGTTCTTCCTCGCCGACGAAGCGCGTAACGAAGATTTCCTGGCCGGCGCGAAAGCGCGCGGGCTGGTGCAGCTGAAGGGCCACAAGTCCGTCGGCGGCATGCGGGCGTCGATTTACAACGCGGTGCCGCTCGAAGGCGTCAAAGCGCTCGTCGAGTACATGAAGGAATTCGAACAGCGCGAGGCCTGATTCCCGGCGCGCGCGCCACTCTTTCAGCTAACGGCCGGTTTTACGCATGGACGACGAACTTAATTTACGACTCAAACCGCTGCGCGAGCGCATCGATGCCCTCGATGCGCAGCTCATCGCGCTTCTCAACCAGCGTGCGGCGGTCGCGCTCGAAGTCGGCGAGGTGAAGAAGCATTTCAACGCGCCGGTGTTTCGCCCGGAGCGCGAGCAGCAGGTCATCGCGCGTTTGCAGGACATGAGCGCGGGGCCGCTGGCCGGCGAACACATCAGCGCCATCTGGCGCGAGATCATGGCCGCGAGCCGCGCGCTCGAACAGACGGTTCGCGCCGCCTATCTCGGACCGATCGGCACCTATAGCGAAGAGGCGATGCACGAGTACTTCGGCCAGTCGATCGAAGGGCTGCCGTGTCCGTCCATCGACGAAGTGTTCCGTTCCGTCGAAGCCGGCGCCGCGGAATTCGGCGTCGTGCCGGTCGAGAACTCGACCGAAGGCGCGGTGTCGCGCACGCTCGATCTGTTGCTGCAATCGCAGTTGCTGATCGGCGGCGAACTTGCGCTGCCGATCCACCACAACCTGCTGACGGCGAGCGGCGACCTGACAGGCGTGACGCGTGTCTGCGCCCACGCGCAGGCACTCGCGCAATGCCAGCGCTGGCTGTCTACGCATGCGCCGCATCTCGAGCGCGAGGCCGTGTCGAGCAACGCTGAAGCGGCGCGTCTGGCAGCGGCCGATCCGACGGTCGCGGCGATCGCCGGCGATCGCGCGGCGACGCATTATGGTTTGCAGGTGGCATACGCACTGATCCAGGACGATCCGCACAATCGCACCCGCTTCCTGATGATCGGCAAGGAGCCCGCGGGTGTGAGCGGCAATGACCGGACCTCGCTGATCTTCTCGGTGAAGAACGAGCCTGGTGCGGTGTTCCGGCTGCTCGAACCGCTCGCCCGCCACGGCGTGTCGATGACGCGTTTCGAGTCGCGGCCCGCGCGCGTCGACAAGTGGGAGTATTACTTCTACATCGACGTCGAAGGTCATCGCAACGATGCGGCTGTGGCTGCGGCGCTTGCCGAGCTCGAGCAGAAGGCCGCCTTCGTCAAGATACTCGGCTCGTATCCGCGCGCCCGCTGACGCTGGCTTGCCGGCTTGCTGCTGCGAATTCAACACATCAAATGTCGTTTTGGAGATACTCATGACTACGCCTTTCGGTCCTTCCTATGTGCGCGCCATCGCGCCTTATGTCGCCGGCAAACCGATCTCGGAAGTCGCGCGTGAATTCGGTCTCGACGAGGCGAGCATCGTGAAGCTCGCCTCGAACGAGAATCCGCTCGGCATGCCCGAGTCGGCGCAGCAGGCGATGACGAAGGCCGCGGGCGAGCTGGGTCGTTATCCGGATGCCAACGCGTTCGAACTGAAGGCCGCGCTGAGCGCGCACTACGATGTGCCCGCCGAATGGATCACGCTCGGCAACGGCAGCAACGACATCCTCGAACTCGCCGCGCACTCGTTTGTCGAGAAAACCCAGTCGATCGTCTACGCGCAGTATTCGTTTGCGGTTTATGCGCTCGCTACGCAAGGGCTCGGCGCACGCGCGATCGTCGTGCCGGCCGTGAAGTACGGTCACGATCTCGACGCGATGCTCGCCGCCATCGACGACGACACACGGCTCGTGTTCGTCGCGAATCCGAACAATCCGACCGGCACGTTCCTCGAAGGCGCGCAGATCGAAGCGTTTCTCGACAAGGTGCCGCGCCATGTCGCGGTGGTGCTCGATGAGGCTTACACCGAATACCTGCCGGCAGAAAAGCGTTATGACGCGATTGCGTGGGTGCGTCGCTATCCGAACCTGCTCGTGTCGCGCACGTTCTCGAAGGCGTTCGGCCTTGCCGGTCTGCGAGTCGGTTTCGCGATCGCGCAGCCCGAGCTGACCGATCTGATGAACCGTCTGCGTCAACCGTTCAACGTCAATACGCTTGCGCAGGCTGCGGCGATTGCTGCGTTGAACGACAACGCGTTCCTCGCGAAGAGTGCGGAACTCAACGCGCAGGGCTATCGTCGACTGACCGAAGCGTTTGACCGGCTCGGCCTCGAATATGTGCCGTCGTCGGGCAACTTCGTGCTGGTGCGCGTGGGCACCGACGATGCAGCCGGCAACCGCGTCAATCTCGCGCTGCTCAAGCAAGGCGTGATTGTGCGGCCGGTTGGCGGTTACGGTTTGCCGCAGTGGCTGCGCATCACGATCGGTCTGCCCGCAGAAAACGACGCGTTCATCGCCGCGCTCGAAAAGACGCTCGCGACCGCCTGAGCGGTTTGCGCCGACTATCCCTGTGCCCGGCCCGATGACGGCCGGGACGCTTTTTCCCGGTTCGCTGTGGCCGCATTCTCTTTCAACAAGCTGGTGATTTTCGGTGTCGGCCTGATCGGCGGATCGCTTGCGCGCGCGTTGCGCGAGCGTGATGGTGTGAGCGGCGCGCGTACCGTGGTCGGGGTGGGGCGTTCGGCGGCGTCGACGGCGCGGGCGCTCGAACTCGGCGTGATCGACGCAGCCGCCACGTTCGACGATCCGGTCGCATTGCGCGCAGCGCTGGCGGGCGCGGATATCGTGTTGCTTGCTGCGCCGGTTGCGCAGACGCAACCGCTGCTCGAACGCATAGCACCGCTTCTCGACGCTGCAACCATCGTCACCGATGCCGGCAGCACGAAGTCCGACGTCGTCGCGGCGGCGCGCGCGGCACTCGGTTCGCGGGTCGCGCAGTTCGTGCCCGGGCACCCGATTGCCGGTCGCGAGTCGAGCGGCGTCGATGCGGCGCTCGCCGATCTATATGTCGATCGCAATGTCGTGCTGTGCGCGCTGCCGGAGAATGCGCCGCGCGACGTCGAGCGAGTGGCTGCGATGTGGCGCGCCAGCGGCGCAGCGGTACACGAGATGTCGCCGGAGCAGCACGATCGTGTGCTCGCGTCGGTGAGCCATCTGCCGCACGTGCTGTCGTTTGCGCTGGTCGAGCAGATTCTCGGCTCACCGGATGCAGCGCTGAAATTTTCCTTTGCGGCTGGTGGCTTTCGCGATTTCACGCGGATTGCCGCGTCGAGCCCGGAGATGTGGCGCGACATCTGCGTCGCCAACCGCGCGGCGCTGCTCGACGAGCTCGACGACTACACGGCTGTGCTGGCACGGCTACGTGCCGCGATCGAGGCGGGCGACGGCGCGGCGCTCGAAGCCGTGTTCGCCCGCTCGCGCGAGGCGCGCAGCGGCTGGCAGGCCGGTGGCAGCAAGACCGGCACCGACGACGCGTCGAAATAACAGGACATACCATGGACTACCTCGATCTCGGACCCTACTCCCGTGCGTCGGGCACGGTGCGCCTGCCTGGTTCGAAGAGCATTTCGAATCGCGTGCTGCTGCTCGCCGCGCTCGCCGAAGGCGAGACGACGATTACCAACCTGCTCGATTCCGACGACACCCGCGTGATGCTCGCGGCGCTCGAACAACTCGGCGTGAAGTTGATTCGCAACGGCGATACCTGCACGGTCACCGGTACACGCGGCGCGTTTACGGCGCAGAGCGCCGATCTGTTCCTCGGTAACGCGGGTACGGCGGTGCGTCCGCTCACAGCGGCGCTCGCGGTGAACGGCGGTGAGTATCGCGTGCACGGCGTGCCGCGTATGCACGAGCGGCCGATCGGCGATCTGGTCGACGGGCTGCGGCAGATCGGCGCGAAGATCGATTACGAAGCGAACGAAGGGTATCCGCCGCTGCGCATTCACGCGGCGCAGATTGCCGTCGACGCGCCGATCCGTGTGCGCGGCGATGTATCGAGCCAGTTCCTGACCGCACTGCTGATGACCCTGCCGCTCGTGCGCTCCGCGAGCGGCGTGACGGTCGTCGAAGTAGAGGGCGAGCTGATCTCGAAGCCCTATATCGACATTACGATCAAGCTGATGGCGCGCTTTGGCATTCACGTCGAGCGCGACGGCTGGCAGCGCTTCACGGTGCCGGCCGGCCGGCGCTATCGGGCGCCGGGACGCATCATGGTCGAAGGCGATGCGTCGTCGGCCTCGTACTTTCTGGCGGCAGGTGCGCTGGGCGGCGGACCGTTGCGGGTGGAAGGCGTTGGGCGCGCGAGTATCCAGGGCGACGTCGGCTTTGCCGACGCACTCAACCAGATGGGCGCCAATGTATCGATGGGTGAGGACTGGATCGAGGTGCGCGGTATCGGCCACGATCACGGCAAGCTCGCGCCAATCGACATGGACTTCAACCTGATCCCGGATGCCGCTATGACGATTGCGGTGGCTGCGCTGTTCGCCGACGGCACCTCGACGCTGCGCAATATCGGCAGCTGGCGCGTCAAGGAAACCGACCGGATTGCCGCGATGGCGACTGAATTGCGCAAGGTCGGCGCGACGATCGAGGAGGGCGCCGACTATCTGGTCGTCACACCGCCCGCGCGCCTCACGCCCAACGCCGCCATCGATACCTACGACGATCACCGCATGGCGATGTGCTTCTCGCTGGTGAGCCTCGGCGGCGTGCCGGTGCGTATCAACGACCCGAAGTGCGTTGGCAAAACCTTCCCCGACTATTTCGAGCGCTTTGCCGCGCTCGCGAAGCCCTGACACCGATTCCCACTCCGGTTTACCCCGACGAGCGACTTTTCCGATGAAACCGACCCGTCCTTTTCACCAGACGCCCGTCATTACGATCGATGGCCCGACTGCCTCCGGTAAGGGCACCGTAGCCGCGCTGGTTGCCGCCCAGCTGGGTTTCCACCTGCTCGACAGCGGTGCGCTCTACCGGCTTACCGCGCTGGCCAGCGCACGCTATCAGGTTGCCACCGACGACGCCGACGCACTGGCCAGGCTGGTTGGCGACCTGCGCATCACGTTTCGCGAGGGGCTGGCGCAGCTCGACGGCGTGGATGTATCGAGCGAAATCCGTGCCGAGGAAATCGGCAAACGGGCCTCGGCGATTGCCGTTCACACACCGGTGCGGGCCGCGCTGGTGGCGCGTCAGCGGGCTTTTCGCAAGGAACCGGGGCTGGTCGCCGACGGCCGCGATATGGGGACGGTGATCTTCCAGGATGCGGCGCTAAAGGTGTTTTTGACCGCAAGCGCCGAGGCTCGTGCGGCGCGACGGCATAAGCAATTGATCCAAAAAGGTTTTTCTGCTAATATAGATGACTTGCTCCGGGATTTGCGTGAACGCGACGCGCGCGATAGTCAGCGCACGGCCGCGCCGCTCAAGCCCGCAGCAGATGCAAAGCTGCTCGATACTTCAGCTCTGTCAGTCGACCAGGCGGTCGGCCAGGTGGTGCAGTGGTATCAGGCGCTAACGCCGCATGCATGACGCGCGCAAGAGCGTGCGAGCGGCAAGGTAGGTGCTTCGCGAGCGTCGCGAAGCGTGAATTCAACCCTTTAACCCCGCGTGGGATTCGCTTTAATCACAGCGACTGAAGTCTTGCCGCTGTACGGCCATCCAGGCCGCGCGAAAACCAGGCAAATTCCGATTTTTATGTCCGACCTGCAAACCTCCACCCCGAATACCGAATCTTTTGCGGCTCTGTTCGAAGAGTCGCTGACCAAGCAGGACATGCGCGCTGGCGAAGTGATCTCCGCCGAAGTCGTGCGCGTCGACCACAACTTCGTGGTCGTCAATGCTGGTCTCAAGTCCGAAGCCTACATCCCGCTGGAAGAATTCCTGAACGACGCGGGTGAAGTGGAAGTGCAGGCGGGCGACTTCGTTTCCGTCGCGATCGACGCGCTCGAAAACGGCTACGGCGACACGATCCTGTCGCGCGACAAGGCGAAGCGTCTCGCTTCGTGGCTGTCGCTGGAAAAAGCCCTCGACAACAACGAACTCGTGACCGGCACGATCACGGGCAAGGTCAAGGGCGGCATGACCGTGATGGTCAACGGCATCCGCGCATTCCTGCCGGGTTCGCTCGTCGACACGCGTCCGGTCAAGGACACGACCCCGTACGAAGGCAAGACCCTCGAATTCCGCGTCATCAAGCTCGACCGCAAGCGTAACAACGTCGTGCTGTCGCGCCGTGCCGTGATCGAAGCTACGCAAGGCGAAGAGCGCGCGAAGCTGCTCGAAACGCTGAAGGAAGGCGCGATCGTGGAAGGCGTGGTCAAGAACATCACCGACTACGGCGCGTTCGTGGACCTCGGCGGTATCGACGGTCTGCTGCACATCACCGACATCGCATGGCGTCGTGTGCGTCACCCGAGCGAAGTGCTGTCGGTTGGCCAGGAAGTCACCGCGAAGATCCTCAAGTTCGATCAAGAGAAGAACCGCGTTTCGCTGGGTATCAAGCAACTCGGCGACGATCCGTGGGAAGGCATTTCCCGCCGTTACCCGTCGGGCACGCGCCTGTTCGGCAAGGTCACCAACATCACCGACTACGGCGCATTCGTCGAAGTGGAATCGGGCATCGAAGGCCTGGTTCACGTGTCGGAAATGGACTGGACGAACAAGAACGTTGCACCGTCGAAGGTTGTGCAGCTCGGCGACGAAGTCGAAGTCATGGTTCTCGAAATCGACGAAGACCGCCGCCGTATCAGCCTCGGCATGAAGCAATGCAAGCCGAACCCGTGGGACGACTTCAGCCGTAACTTCAAGAAGGGCGACAAGCTGCAGGGCGCGATCAAGTCGATCACCGACTTCGGCGTGTTCATCGGCCTGCCTGGCGGCATCGACGGTCTGGTCCACCTCTCCGACCTGTCCTGGAGCGAAACCGGCGAAGAAGCCGTGCGCAAGTACAAGAAGGGCGACGAAGTGGAAGCGATCGTGCTCGGCATCGACGTCGAGAAAGAACGCATTTCGCTGGGCATCAAGCAGCTCGAAGGCGACCCGTTCAGCAACTTCGTTGCAATGAACGACAAGGGTTCGATCGTCGACGGCGTGGTCAAGACGGTAGATGCGAAGGGTGCAGTGGTCACGCTGTCGACGGAAGTCGAAGGCTACCTGCGCGCTTCGGAAATCGCTCAAGACCGCGTGGAAGATGCGCGCAACGTGCTGAAGGAAGGCGACAAGGTCAACGCGATGATCATCAACATCGATCGCAAGTCGCGTGGCATCAACCTGTCGGTCAAGGCTAAAGATTCGGCTGAGCAACAGGAAGCGATCCGCGGCCTGGCTTCGTCGGATTCCAACGCGGCAGCAACCGGCACGACGAACCTCGGCGCGCTGCTGAAGGCCAAGCTCGACGGCCAGAACCAGTAAGCCTGAAGAACGCCCCCAACCCTGGCGCCTCGCGCGCCAGGCCCCCTGAAGAGGGGCTGTCCCCCACGGGGACTTCCTGCGGTGTACAAAACCTGGGGGCGGTCAGGCGTTTTCTTTAGGGGTCTGCTGCAGTATGACCAAATCGGAATTGGTCGCCCAGCTGGCTACGCGATTCCCGCAACTTGTTCTCAAGGACGCGGATTTCGCGGTGAAGACGATGCTTGATGCAATGTCCGAGGCGCTTGCCAAAGGCCATCGCATCGAAATTCGTGGCTTCGGCAGCTTCGGCCTTAACCGCCGTCCTTCCCGTGTCGGACGCAATCCGAAATCGGGCGAAAAAGTGCTGGTACCTGAGAAGTTCGTACCGCATTTCAAGCCTGGCAAGGAGTTGCGCGAGCGCGTCGACCGACGTGCGGGCGAACCGCTGAAAGATGAAGGGCCGGACGACGATCTGTGAGTTTCGTTGCCTGCAATGAAACTGTAGCGGCCGCCAGGGGCGGATGCCACAGATGCCAGACGGCAAAAAGACCAGAAAAAAGCGCCTGCGGGCGCTTTTTTTTCGCCTGTACGGCGCGCGACACCGAACCATGGCCGATCGATGCAAGCGCGGACCGTCCAGGCGGGTTCTGTCCAGCGGCGAGAGGCTTCAATTACAATACGGGTCACTTCGGCGCGGGCAGCACCGTGGCGCGATGCGTCATCAGGCCGGCGTCATCCCGCAATCGCCGTCAAGAGATCTACTCATGAAATTTATCGTCTGGTTGATCCGCGTACTGGTGTTCGTGCTGCTGCTGGTGCTCGCACTATCCAATACGCAAACCGTCACGTTGAATTTCCTGGCTGGCTACCAATGGCAGGCGCCGTTGATCCTGATCGGCCTCGCGTTCTTCGTCGTGGGCCTGCTGGCTGGCCTCGTATCGTCGTTGCCGGCGCTGTTCCGGTTACGGCTCGAGAACGGCCGCCTGAAGCGCGATCTGCGCGTCGCGCGCGAAACACCGGTGGTCGTCGAACAACCGCCGCTGCCGCCGTTGATGTGAGTTTCCTCATGCCGCGCGCCCCGTGTGCGCGGCTTTTGTTTTCGCCTTCACTACCATTCGCATGGATCTAGACTACTGGTGGCTACTCGTTATACCGGTCGCCTTCGCGCTCGGCTGGATGGCCGCGCGTTACGACCTGAAGACGCTGTTGTCCGAGAGCGCCAATCTGCCGCGGTCCTATTTCCGCGGCTTGAATTTTCTGCTGAACGAACAACCCGATCAGGCGATCGATGCGTTCATCGAAGTCGTGAAGCTCGATCCCGAAACCATCGAACTGCACTTCGCGCTCGGCAATCTGTTTCGCCGGCGCGGTGAAACCGACCGCGCGATCCGCGTGCATCAAAACCTGCTGAGCCGCGCCGACCTGCCGGTCAAGGAGCGCGACCACGCGCTCTTCGAACTCGGCCAGGATTTTCTGAAGGCCGGTCTGCTCGATCGCGCCGAGGAAACTTTCCGTTCGCTGCAAACGGGCGACCATGCGCTGGGCGCGCAGCGTTCGCTGATGACGATCTACGAGATCGAAAAAGACTGGAACAAATCGATCGACACCGCACGCCGGCTCGAAACGATGGGCGCGGCGTCGCTCGAGAAAGAAGTGGCGCAGTTCCACTGCGAACTCGCGCAGGAAGCGCTGCAACAGCAGAAGCCCGACGAGGCACGCCGGCAGATTACCCTCGCACTGAAAGCCAACCCGCAGAACGTCCGCGCAACGATACTCTCCGGTGACGTAGCCGCAGCAGCGGGCGAGCAGAAAACTGCGATCGCTCAGTGGCGCAAGGTCGAGGAGCAGAATCCGGCCTACCTGCCGCTCGTGGCCGAAAAGCTGATGAAGGCGTATGCGGCGCTCGGCCAGCAGGAAGAGGGTGCCAATCTGCTCACGACATGGGTGGATCGCTATCCGACCAACGATCTGCTGGATGTCGCGTATCAGCACGTCGCGGCACTGCGCGGACCCGACGCGGCGCATGCGCTGGCCCGCACGCAGATGCAGAAATCGCCGACGCTCGCGGGCATGACGCGCCTGCTCGAAGCGCAGCAGGCAACCGCGGAAGAACCGCGGCGCAGCGAACTGGATCTGATGCGCACGTTGATCAAACAGCGGACCAAGAATCTGCCGCGCTACACGTGCCAGAATTGCGGTTTTCGGGCACGGCTTTTTTATTGGCAATGCCCGGGCTGTAGCGGTTGGGAAACCTATGCGCCGCGTCGTATCGAACCGATGGCAGCGGCGAGCTGATCACGACAACGCCGGGTGCGTGCGAGGATCGCCGCGCCCGTGCAGTAGCGAAACGGCTGAATCATTCACCGGAAACCCACACCGGAACCACCTACCGGAACGCGTATGAAAATCACCATCATCGGTACGGGCTATGTCGGGCTCGTCACAGGCGCGTGCCTGGCCGAAATCGGCAACGACGTCTTCTGCGTCGACGTCGATCCGCGCAAGATCGGCATCCTGAACGGCGGCGGCGTGCCGATTCACGAGCCTGGCCTGAAGGAAATCATCGCGCGCACGCGGGCGGCCGGACGCATCGAGTTCGCCACCGATATCCAGGCGAGCGTCGAACACGGCGACGTGCAGTTCATCGCGGTCGGTACACCGCCCGATGAAGACGGTTCTGCAGACCTGCAATACGTACTCGAAGCGGCGCGCAACATCGGCCGCTACATGAACAGCTACAAGGTGATCGTCGACAAGTCGACGGTGCCGGTCGGTACCGCCGAACGCGTGCGTGCCGTCGTCGCAGAAGAACTGGCAAAGCGCGGTCTCGCGGATAGCCCGCAGCATCGTTTCTCGGTGGTATCGAATCCCGAGTTCCTGAAGGAAGGCGCCGCCGTCGACGACTTCATGCGGCCCGATCGCATCGTGCTCGGCATCGACGACGATGCGGCCGGCCAGATCGCGCGCGAAAAGATGAAGCGCCTGTATGCGCCGTTCAACCGCAATCACGAGCGCACGTTGTACATGGACGTGCGTTCCGCCGAATTCACGAAGTACGCGGCCAACGCGATGCTTGCCACACGCATCTCGTTCATGAACGAGATGGCGAATCTCGCGGATCGCGTCGGCGCCGATATCGAAGCCGTGCGTCGCGGCATCGGCTCCGACCCGCGCATCGGTTACCACTTCCTGTATGCGGGCGTCGGCTACGGCGGCTCGTGCTTCCCGAAGGACGTGCAGGCGCTGATCCGCACCGCGAGCGAGAGCGGTCACAACCTGCGCATTCTCGAAGCCGTCGAGGACGTGAATCAGGCGCAGAAGGAAATCCTCGTGCGCAAGATTACCGGCGCGCTCGGCGACGATCTGACGGGCCGCACGTTCGCAGTCTGGGGGCTCGCGTTCAAGCCGAACACCGACGACATGCGCGAAGCGCCGAGTCGACGGTTGATCGCGGAACTGCTCACGCGCGGTGCGACCGTACGTGCTTACGATCCGGTCGCGCTCGACGAAGCACGTCGCGTCTTTGCAATGGATCTCGATGGCGAGCCAGAACAACGCGCGCGCCTGCACTTCGTGAACACCCAGGACGAAACCTTGACCGGCGCCGACGCACTCGTCATCGTCACCGAATGGAAAGAGTTCAAGAGCCCGGACTTCGCGTACCTGAAGTCGGTGCTGAAGTCGCCGCTTATTTTCGATGGCCGCAACCTGTACGAACCGGAAGCGATGACCGAGCTGGGCATCGACTATCACTCGATTGGACGCCCCTATGTACAACCCTCCCACCGTCCCTGAAGCGTCGACGCCGGTGCCCGAACCCCGCGTCGTACCGCGCGAGCAGATCGCGCGTGCGCGCGTGCTCGTCGTGGGCGACGTCATGCTCGACCGTTACTGGTTCGGCGACGTCAACCGGATCTCGCCGGAAGCGCCGGTGCCGGTCGTGCATGTGCAGAAGCAGGAAGACCGCCTGGGCGGCGCGGCGAACGTCGCGCGCAATGCGGCGGCGCTCGGTGCGCAGGCCGGATTGCTGTGCGTGGTCGGTCACGACGAACCGGGCGAGCGCATCGTGCAGTTGCTCGGCGACAGCGGCGTCACGCCGCATCTCGAACGCGACCCGGCACTGCTCACCACCATCAAGTTACGCGTGCTGTCGCGCCAGCAGCAGTTGCTGCGCGTCGATTTCGAAAATACGCCGGCACACGAAGTGCTGCTGTCCGGTCTCGCGCGCTTCGACGCACTGCTGCCGCAGCACGACGTGATCCTGATGTCCGATTACGCGAAAGGTGGCCTCACGCATGTCACGCGAATGATCGCGAATGCGCGTGCGGCGGGCCGACCGGTGCTGGTCGATCCGAAGGGCGACGACTGGGAACGTTATCGCGGCGCGACGGTGATCACGCCGAACCGCGCGGAGCTGCGCGAAGTGATCGGACAGTGGAAATCGGAAGAGGACTTGCATGCGCGAGTCGCGAAACTGCGCGCGGATCTCGAACTCGATGCGCTGCTGCTCACACGCTCCGAAGAGGGCATGACGCTGTTCGCCGCCGAAGGCATCCTGCACGCTTCGGCGGTAGCACGCGAAGTGTATGATGTGTCGGGTGCCGGCGACACCGTGATCGCCACGCTCGCCGCCATGCTCGGCGCGGGTTTGTCGCTGGTCGAAGCGGTCTCGCTGGCCAATCGCGCAGCGGGCATCGTGGTCGGCAAGCTCGGTACCGCCACCGTCGACTACGACGAACTGTTCCATTGACCCCGCGCCGCGTTTTGCGTCGCGCAGCCATGCGAACGATGCAAGACGCCGCGTAGCAACCGCTACTCTTACTCAACGCAGGACGATCATGACTCTCATCGTCACCGGCGCAGCCGGCTTTATCGGCAGCAATATCGTCAAGGCGCTCAACGAGCGCGGCGAGCAGCGCATCATCGCAGTGGACAACCTGACGCGCGCCGACAAGTTCAAGAACCTCGTCGATTGCGAGATCGACGATTATCTCGACAAGACTGAATTCGTCGAGCGGTTTGCGCGCGGCGACTTCGGCAAGGTGCGTGCGGTGTTCCATGAAGGCGCCTGTTCGGACACGATGGAAACCGACGGCCGCTACATGATGGACAACAACTTCCGTTACAGCCGTGCGGTACTCGATGCGTGTCTCGCGCAGGGCACGCAGTTTCTGTATGCGTCGTCGGCGGCGACTTATGGTGGCTCGGACCGCTTCGTCGAAGATCGCACTGCGGAAGCGCCGCTGAACGTATACGGTTATTCGAAGTTTTTGTTCGATCAGGTGATTCGCCGTGTGTTGCCGCAGGCGAAGAGCCAGATTGCCGGCTTCCGCTATTTCAACGTGTACGGTCCGCGCGAAACGCACAAGGGCCGCATGGCGTCGGTGGCGTTTCACAACTTCAACCAGTTCCGCGCCGAAGGCAAGGTCAAGCTGTTCGGCGAATACAACGGTTACGGCGCGGGCGAACAGACGCGCGACTTTGTCTCCGTCGAAGACGTGACGAAGGTGAACCTGTTCTTCTTCGATCATCCGGACAAGTCGGGCATTTTCAACCTCGGTACTGGACGCGCGCAGCCGTTCAACGACATCGCCACGACGGTCGTCAACACGCTGCGCGCGCTAAAAGACGAACCGGCGCTGTCGCTCGCCGAGCAGGTTCAGCGCGGACTGATCGAATACATACCGTTTCCCGATGCGCTGCGCGGCAAGTATCAGTGCTTCACGCAAGCCGATCCGACCAAGCTGCGCGCAGCCGGCTACGATGCGCCGTTCCTGACGGTGCAGGAAGGTGTCGATCGCTACGTGCGTTGGCTGTTCGGCCAGCTATAAATCCCTCCGGCAGCTTCTTAAACTGGACTCTCCTGGTCGGCGATCGGCGCCGACCGGTTGCATCAAGGAGAGTCCAGATGTTCCGAAAAACCATCATTACGGCGGCGATGCTCGCTGCGTTCGGCCACGCGTATGCGGCCGTCGACGTCAATACCGCGAACGAGGACGCATTGCGCGGAATCAGGGGCATTGGCGCGTCGAAGGCGAAAGCGATTCTCGAAGAGCGTACCGCGCACGGTCCGTTCAAGGACGCGAGCGATCTCGGCAAACGCGTCAAGGGCATGGGCGGGCATACCGTCGAGCGCCTGCAGGCGGAGGGTCTCGCTATCGGTCCGGCTGGCGCTGCTGCTGGTACACAGGCTGCGGCAAAGGCCGCGCCCGCAAACCCCGGCGTGAAAAACGGTGCGGCGACGGTGGCGAAGAAATAGCCGCGTGCGGTGAGGGCGGCTTCCGCCGCCTTGCGAGGTTTCTTTTCGGGTGCGTGCCAGGTGATTGCTTCCGTCGGCTCATTCCTTCAGGTCGCTCCTTCAGCCGTCTTCTGATGACTGGCTCCCGCGGCGATATTTGCCGCGGTTTTTTGCGTTTCAGCAGCGATGGCGCGAGGCGGGCGCAATGTCTTGTACCTGTGGTCATTTCAGGCAGTTGCCCGCGTGACGACGAGGGACGGACAGCGAGGCCGGGCACAGTGGTTTAGAATCGGCGGATTATCGATCGTCCGGCAAAGCAAACGCACATGGCTTACAAAACAATTGAAGACACGATCGGCAATACGCCGCTCGTTCAACTCGTCCGCCTGCCGGACGACGAAATCCGCAGCCGCAATAACGTGATTCTCGGCAAACTCGAGGGGAACAACCCAGCCGGTTCGGTGAAGGATCGTCCGGCGCTGTCGATGATCAGCAAGGCCGAAGCGCGCGGACGCATCAAACCCGGCGATACGCTGATCGAAGCGACGAGCGGTAATACCGGCATCGGGCTGGCAATGGCCGCGGCGATCCGGGGCTACAAAATGGTGCTGCTCCTGCCGGAAGACCTGTCGCTCGAACGGCGCCAGAGCATGGCCGCCTACGGCGCGCAGATCGTACTCACGCCGGTGACGGGCGGTATGGAATACGCACGCGATCTCGCCGAGCAGATGCAGCGCGACGGCAAGGGCGTGATCCTCGATCAGTTCGCGAATCCCGACAATCCGCTTGCGCACTACGAAACGACGGGCCCGGAAATCTGGCGCGATACCGAAGGACGCATCACGCATTTCGTGTCAGCGATGGGTACGACCGGCACGATCATGGGCGTCTCGCAGTATCTGAAGGAACAGAGCCAGGCGGTGGAGATTATCGGTGCGCAGCCGGAAGAGGGTTCGCGCATTCCCGGCATCCGCAAATGGCCCGAAGCCTATCTGCCGAAAATCTTCGATCGCACCCGTATCGATCGTACCGAGAACGTCAGCCAGGCCGCGTCC
Organism: Paraburkholderia megapolitana; assembly: GCF_007556815.1. Lineage (NCBI taxonomy): Bacteria > Pseudomonadati > Pseudomonadota > Betaproteobacteria > Burkholderiales > Burkholderiaceae > Paraburkholderia > Paraburkholderia megapolitana. The sequence goes on along the minus strand of NZ_CP041745.1, from coordinate 3,280,619 downwards.
GAGGCGATGGCGCGGCGACTGGCATCGGTGGAGGGGATTTTCTGCGGGATCTCGTCGGCGGGTGCCTGCGAGGTGGCGCTGCGGATTGCGCGTCAGGTCGAGAATGCGACCATCGTGTTTATCGTTTGCGATCGCGGGGACCGGTATCTGTCGACGGGTGTATTTCCGGCCTGAGATTCTCGCGGTGGTGTGCCAGCAAAAAGCGCCGGTTTTGAAGCCGGCGCTTTGCGTTTCACGCTGCGGAGCGTAGCGCGTCGCGCTATCCAGCGCACCGCATCCTACTGATTCGTCGAATTCGAGCCCGGGCTTACTTCAGGACTAATCCCCGGATTCAACGGGGGGATCGGTTGAGCGTTCGGCACCTGATCGCCCGGCGTCGCATCGTCGGTTGCTTCCATCTGCGCCTTGATGCGCTGACCGAGCTGATACACCGCGAGCGCATAGAAGAAGCTGCGGTTATAGCGCGTCAACACATAGAAGTTCTTCAGGCCGAGTTCGTATTCGGTCGGCCGTCCTGGGGACGGCAAATCGATCACCGTGACCGGCGTACCCGCTTCGGCTGCGATGTCGAGGTTCGGCTCGTTCAGCAGCATGCCGGCGCGCAGCAACTGGGAGAGCGGCCAGCGAGGCTCCGGCTGACCATCCGCGGCCGCTTGCGCGATGCCGAGGCTGCCCGGGTCGCTGGTAATTTTCCACACCACCGGCCGGCCGTTTTCCCAGCCGTTCTGCTTCAGATAGTTCGCCACGCTGCCGATCGCATCGGCCTGGCTCGTGCGCAGGTCGATCTGCTTGTTGCCGTCATAGTTGACTGCGTACTGCACGATGCTGCTCGGCAGAAACTGCGGAATACCGATGGCACCCGTGTAGGAGCCGAGCACGGTAGTCGGATCGATCTGCGAATCGCGTGTCCACACCAGGTAGTCTTCGAGGTTCTTGCGGAACGTCGCCTGGCGGTCGGCGCGATTCGGTGTGCCCGGGTAATCGAAGGTCAGCGTCGTGAGCGCGTCGAGCACACGGAAGTTGCCCATGAAGCGCCCATAAATCGTCTCGACACCGATAATGCCGACGATCACCTCCGGCGGCACGCCGAATTCGTCAGATGCGCGCTGCAGCGTCGCCTGGTTGTTGCGCCAGAAACGCACGCCTGCGTTGATGCGGATCTGATCGAGAAAGCGCGCCTGGTACACACGCCAGTTCTTGATCGACGGCGACGGTGCGGGCGTGACGAGTTTCACCGCGGTCGCCGAATAGCTGACGCGCGCGAACAGCGCGTGCAGCATGGACGGATCGAAGTCGTAGCGCGCAACCATGTCGTTGATGAACGCTTCGACGTCCGCGTTGTTCGCGTAGCGCTGCGGAACGATCTCTTCTTCGAATGTCTGTCCTTGTTGCACCGTCGCTTGAGGCTGGCTTTGCGCGAGCAGCGCCGGCTTCGGACTCACGGTCTGCGCACTCGCCGCACGGCTGCCGGCGAACCCGCATGCAGCGACCAGCGCGATAACAAGCGCTGTTGTGCCGAACCGGTTCGATGCGTGCGTGGACGTGGATGTCGAGGCGGGCAAAGCAGACGTAACGGTCATAGGGGACGGGGTGGGCAGAGGCGGAAAAGGACCGGGCCAGTATACCCGACGACATCCGCCGCGCCGGTGCCTGTGGCGGCCGCAGAACAAAAGCGCATAACCCGCGCGCGGCTGAGAGCGATGTGCCGTCGTGTGGTAACTTGGCGCTAATTGCGCGCATTCCCGCTGCGCGCCCAGACGGAGACATGCCGTGCACGCGTTGCGTCGCGCGGCTCGACGATTCATGGCCACAGGCTTCTATTCCCACACCGACTGTCTGAAGCACGAGATGGGGCAATGGCATCCCGAATGCCCCGGGCGCCTGCAGGCAATCGAAGATCAACTGATCGCGAGTCGCATCGATGCGCTGATCGAACGCGATACGGCGCCGCCCGCCGACGAAGCCGCACTGCTGCGCGTACATACCCAGGCGCATATCGACTACATCCGTAGCCGCGCGCCGTCCGAAGGCTACGCGGAGATCGATCCCGACACGTCGATGAATCCGCATTCGTGGCAGGCCGCCTTGCGCGCTGCCGGCGCAGCAATCGCCGCGACCGATGCGGTGATCGAAGGTCGCTACGACAATGCTTTCTGCAGCGTGCGCCCGCCGGGTCACCATGCAGAGCCCGCACGCGCGATGGGCTTCTGCTTCTTCAACAACGTGGCGATCGCGGCGCGTCATGCGCTCGAAGTGCACGGCCTCGCGCGTGTCGCGGTCGTCGATTTCGACGTGCATCACGGCAACGGCACGGAAGCTGCGTTTTCCGGCGACTCGCGCGTGCTGATGTGCAGCTTTTTTCAGCATCCGTTCTATCCGTTCAGCGGCGCGGACAACCAGGCGCCGAACATGGTGAACGTGCCAATGCCGGCGCGCTCGAAAGGCATGGATGTGCGCGAGGTCGTCGACCTGTTGTGGCTGCCGCGGCTACACGCGTTCAAGCCGGAGATGATCTTCGTGTCGGCGGGTTTCGATGCGCATCGCGAAGACGACCTCGGCAACATGGGGCTCGTCGAAGACGACTACGCCTGGCTGACCGGACAGATTCGCGAGGTCGCGGATCGTTATGCGCAAGGCCGGATCGTCAGCTGTCTTGAAGGCGGCTATAACCTCTCGGCGCTGGGTCGCAGCGTCGTGGCGCACGTGCGAGCGCTGGCGGGAATCTAGAGGCCCCCCAGTCACACTGCAGCTACGCAAAGGAGCGCGTGATGAGCGGTACTTCGCAGATTCCCGTGTCAGACAAAACCGGTCGCGCGTCACTCGTCGACGTTAAGCACCATGCGTATGGCGTGCGCGATCTGGTCTGCCTGACGCTGAACCGGCCCGATGCGTTCAATGCGCTGTCGGAAGCGCTGCTCGACGAACTGCAAACACAGCTCGCCTCGCTCGAACATTCGGATGCGCGCGTAGTCGTGATCGCCGGCGCGGGTCGCGCGTTTTGTGCGGGGCACGACCTGAAGGAAATGCGGGCGGCGCCATCGGCCGGCTACTACGAGGCGCTCTTCGCGCGCTGCACGAAGATGATGCTGACTGTCCAGCGTCTGCCGCAGCCGGTCATCGCACGGGTGCATGGCGTCGCGACCGCGGCGGGTTGCCAGCTCGTCGCGATGTGCGATCTCGCCGTCGCAGCCGATTCGGCGCGCTTCGCAGTATCGGGCGTCAACCTCGGGCTGTTCTGCGCGACACCGTCGGTGCCGCTGTCGCGCAACCTGTCGCGCAAGGCGGCGCTCGAAATGCTGCTGACCGGCGACTTCATCGATGCGCAACGCGCGCTACAGCAAGGACTCGTCAACCGCGTCGTGCCGCTCGACGAACTCGACGCAGCAGTCGCCGCGCTAGCCTCGAGCATCTGCGCGAAACCGCGCGAGGCCGTGCGCGCGGGGAAAGGGCTCTTTTACCGCCAGCTCGAAATGGGCATCGATGCCGCGTATCAGCTTGCTGGCCAGACGATGGCCTGCAACATGATGGATGCCTCCGCGCTCGAAGGCGTGCAGGCGTTCATCGACAAACGCCCGCCCGACTGGCAGCGCTGAACCGACGCACTTCAACTTCACACAGCGCGCTTCACTATCCATTCGATCAACGCATCGATCACCTGCGTGCGATCGAGGTCGTTCATCGTCTCGTGATAGCTCCCCTCGTACAGCGTGAGCGTCTTGTCGGGCGAGCCGGCCTGCGTGCCGAACGTACGGCTGCCATCGGGTTCGGTGAGCTTGTCGCGCGTGCCGTGATAGACGAGCAGCGGTAGCCGCAAACCGGCCCGGCCGCGTTCGATGCGCGTCATCGCGAGCAGGATTTCGGCGCCGGTGCGTGCGGGCACCGCGCCGTGATGGACGAGCAGATCGTGCCGGTTGTTGTCGACGACGGCCGGGTTGCGCGACAGAAGCGCCGCGTCGATCTTGAGGGCCGGAAAACGCGGCCATACGCGACTGATAATCCGGCTTAGCCCGATCATCCAGCGCGGCACGTCGCGGCCCGGGGCGAGCGCCGGGCTCGACAGGATCAAGCCGGAAAAACGGCGGCCGCGAGTCGCAGCCCGTTCGATCGCGTACAGCGCCGCGATCTCGCCGCCCATGCTGTGCCCCATCAGGAAGAGCGGTGCGCTGCTGCGGGCCGCGGCGTCGAGCAACGCATCGGCGTCCTGCAGATAATCGTCGAATCGCTCGACCCACACGCGCAAGCCGGGCGCGCGGCCGTGACCGCGCAGATCGACGGCGAACAGTTCGATGCCGGCCGCGTTCAGCCGTTGCGCCAGCGCCGTATAGCGTCCCGCATGCTCCGCGAGACCGTGTACCAGCGCGACGGTCGCGCGCGGCGACGTCACGGGCCAGCGGTACAGGGGCAGCTCGATACCGTCGCCGGTCACGACGTTCGATACGTCAGGCGCCTTACCGGCCGTAGGCACGGCAGCGGCGGCAACAGACTGGGGTGTCTCCATGGGGCGGGGGTCTCCGTCGTGGTTGTTCTGAGATTCGCCCGATCATAGTGGCTGCGGCGAAGCGGGCGTACAGATGATGACCGCGGGTGTCCTCTAATGCTCTCCCGTTATGAAAAGATCGGAATTGATTATTAAGGGAAATGTCGACGCTGCGGTAAAATCGCCAGCCATCCTCTATCAAGGCGGCGGCTGACCTTTGCGATCATCGCGACGGACGATCCGTCGTCCGGCAGACCGCCGTCCTGTTCTCAATGATCGAAATACGCAACATCTCGCAGCGTTTCGCGGGGCCCCGCGGTTGGGTCGAAGCGCTGCACAACGTCAATCTGTCCATTCCGCAGGGCGAAGTGTTCGGCATCATCGGACGCAGTGGCGCGGGCAAAAGCACGCTCGTGCGGACGATCAACCTGCTGACACGGCCCACCGAGGGCAATATCGTCGTCGACGGCCGCGATCTGACGACGCTGCCCGCCGCGCAGTTGCGCGAAGCGCGGCGCGAAATCGGCATGATCTTCCAGCATTTCAACCTGCTGTCGTCGCGCACGGTTTACGGCAACGTCGCGTTGCCGCTCGAACTGGCCGGCATGTCGGCGGCCGAGATCAAGGCGACCGTCTTGCCGCTGCTCGACCTGGTTGGTCTTTCGGCGCAGCAGGATCGCTATCCGGCGCAGATCAGCGGCGGCCAGAAGCAGCGTGTCGGCATCGCGCGGGCGCTGGCGAGCAAGCCGAAGGTGCTGCTCTCCGACGAAGCGACCTCTGCGCTCGATCCGGAAACCACGCGCTCGATTCTCGATCTGCTCAAGCGCATCAACCGCGAATTCGGTTTGACCGTCGTGCTGATCACGCACCAGATGGACGTGATCAAGCAGGTCTGCGATCGCGTCGCGGTGCTCGATGCGGGGCGTGTCGTCGAGGAAGGCAAGGTCATCGATGTGTTCCTGCAGCCGCACCACGAAGTGACGCGCGCGCTGATCGGCGATGTGATCGCGCAGGAACTGCCGCCAGCGATGAAGGCGCGCGTAGCCGAGCGTCTCAAGACCGGCAGCGGTCATCTGTTGCGTCTCGCGTTCACGGGCTCGGGCGTCGATCAACCGATCCTGTCGGAAACGATCCGTCGCTACGAACTGGACTTCAACATCCTGCACGGCCAGATCGACGAGATTCAGGGCCAGGCGTTCGGCTCGCTCGCGGTGCTGGCGGGCGGCGAGCCGCTGAAAGTCGCGCAGGCGATAGCGTTTTTGCGCGAACAGGGTGTGGTGGTCGAGGAGCTTTCGTATGTTGAGTGAAATGTTCGATATGTTCGTGCAGTCGTTCTGGGAAACGCTCGTGATGGTGGGCATTTCCGGTGCGGTCGGCGCGCTCGCCGGTGTGCCGCTTGGCGTGCTGCTGTATCTGACCGACCGCCAGGGCGTGCTGCAGAACATCGCGGTGAATCGCGTGATGGGTATCGTGGTCAATGCAGTGCGTTCGACGCCGTTCATCATCCTGCTGGTGGCGGTGATTCCGTTCACGCGGCTCGTCGTGGGCTCGTCGATCGGCACAGCCGCTGCTGTCGTGCCGCTGACGATCGCCGCCGCACCGTTTATCGCGCGGCTAGTCGAGACGGCGTTGCGCGAAGTGGACCGCGGGCTCATCGAAGCCGCTCAGGCAATGGGCGCGACAACCTCGCAGATCGTGTTCAAGGTGCTGTTGCCGGAGTCGCTGCCTGGCGTCGTCGCGGGTCTGACGATCACCTTCGTTTCGCTGGTTGGCTACTCGGCGATGGCCGGGGCGATCGGCGGCGGCGGGTTGGGCGATCTGGGTATCCGCTACGGTTATCAGCGCTTCCTGCCGGAAGTGATGCTGACGGTCGTCGTGATCCTGATCGTGTTCGTACAGTTGGTGCAGTCGTTCGGGGATTGGCTCGTGCGTCGTTTGAGCCATAAATAACAAGGGTTGTGTTGCGATTCGCTCGATAACCCGTTCAACGAGAATCATAAAGGTCGGTCATGCAACGTCGTTTCATTGTCAGGCTCGCGGCCGCGCTCGGCGCCGCGTCGCTGTTCACCGTTTTCGCCACGCCGGCCCAGGCCGATGACACCATCAAGGTCGGCGTCACCGGCGGCCCGCACGCGCAACTGATGGAAGTGGTGAAAGGCGTCGCCGCGAAGAACGGCCTGAACATCAAGATCGTCGAATTCTCCGACTACGTGCAACCGAACGCCGCGCTCGCCGCCGGCGACCTCGATGCAAACAGCTACCAGCACGAGCCCTATCTGCAGGCGCAGGTGAAGGACCGCGGCTATCCGCTGATCAAGATCGCGGATACCGTCACGTTCCCGATGGGCATCTATTCGAAGAAAGTGAAGTCGCTGGCCGAACTGCAAAACGGAGCGAAGATCGCGGTACCGAACGATCCGACCAACGGCGGTCGCGCGTTGCTGCTGCTGCAGAAAAACGGTCTGCTCAAACTGCGCGCCGACGCGGGGTTGAAGGCAACACCGCTCGATATCGTCGATAACCCGAAGAAACTGAAGATCGTCGAACTCGATGCGGCGCAGATTCCGCGTTCGCTCGGCGACGTCGATGCCGCTGCAATCAACACGAACTTCGCGATGGAGGCGGGCCTGAAGCCGAAGCAGGACGCGATCGCCATCGAAGATCCGCAAGGTCCGTACGCCAACATTCTCGTGATCCGTGCGGCGGACCGCAACAAGCCGTGGGTGGCGAAATTCGTGGCCGCCTATCACTCAGCGGAAGTGAAGCAGTTCATCGAAAGCCGCTTTGGCGGTTCGGTCGTTGCTGCCTGGTGAGCATGCGTGTCGCCACGCAAATGCGGAGGCCTCGCCACCAGTTAGAGGCGTCGGTCGGAACCCGGGGTTGGCACCCGGGTTTTTTTGCGTTTAAAATAGAACGATCGTTCGCTATCGCAGTCAAGCCCACCGACCGTCCTGCCCGTTTCCTTGCCGGTGTCGTGTCAGGGCGCAATATCCTCGCAGCAAACCCACGCCACCGACTGTCTGGAAGAAGGCAGTCGTTATAATGGCCGCTGGGTTGACGTATTCGTAACTTTGGAGCGTGTGCATGAAAATCCTGGTGCCAGTCAAGAGAGTGGTCGATTACAACGTGAAGGTCCGTGTGAAGTCGGACGGCACGGGAGTCGACATTGCGAACGTGAAGATGTCGATGAACCCGTTCGACGAAATCGCGGTGGAAGAAGCGGTACGGTTGAAGGAAGCAGGCATTGCGACCGAAGTGATCGCGGTGTCGGCAGGGGTGACGCAGGCGCAGGAAACGCTGCGCACGGCGCTCGCAATCGGCGCGGACCGCGCAATCCTCATCGAATCGAATGAAGATCTGCAGCCGCTGGCCGTGGCCAAGCTGCTCAAGGCGCTGGTCGACAAGGAACAACCGCAACTGGTGATCCTCGGCAAGCAGGCCATCGACGACGATTCGAACCAGACCGGCCAGATGCTCGCCGCGCTGGCGAATCTGCCGCAGGCTACGTTTGCATCGAAGGTCGTCGTTGCCGACGGCAAGGCGACGGTGTCGCGCGAAGTCGACGGCGGTGCGGAAACGCTGTCGCTGAAGCTGCCGGCCGTTGTCACGACCGATCTGCGCCTGAATGAGCCGCGCTACGTGACGCTGCCGAACATCATGAAGGCGAAGAAAAAGCCGCTCGAAATCGTCAAGCCGGAAGACCTCGGTGTCGACGTGACGCCGCGCCTGAAGACGCTGAAAGTGGTCGAGCCGCCCAAGCGCAGCGCTGGTGTGAAGGTGCCCGACGTGAAGACGCTGGTCGAGAAGCTGAAGACCGAAGCCAAGGTGCTGTGAGGAGACCGACAACATGACGAATCTTGTAATTGCAGAACACGACAGCGCATCGATCAAGCCCGCGACGCTGAACACGATTGCAGCGGCGCAGAAGATCGGCGGCGATATTCACGTGCTGGTAGCGGGCCACAACGCGCAGGGCGCGGCCGATGCAGCGGCGAAGATCGCCGGGGTATCGAAGGTGCTGCTGGCCGATGCGCCGCAACTGGAAGCGGGCCTTGCAGAGAACGTCGAAGCGACGGTCGTCGGTATCGCGAAGGCTTATACGCACATCCTTGCACCGGCTACCCCCTACGGCAAGAACATTGCTCCGCGCGTTGCAGCGAAGCTCGACGTTGCGCAGATCAGCGACATCACCGCGGTAGACAGCGCCGACACGTTCGAGCGTCCGATCTACGCAGGTAACGCCATCGCAACGGTCCAATCCACCGATCCGATCAAGGTCATTACGGTCCGTACGACCGGTTTCGACCCGGTTGCGGCCGAAGGCGGCAGCGCATCGGTCGAGAAGATCGACGCAGCAGCGGATTCCGGCCTTTCGGAATTCGTTAGCCGTGAAGTGACGAAGCTTGATCGTCCTGAACTGACCTCGGCAAGCATCATCGTGTCGGGCGGCCGTGGGCTTGGCAGCGGCGAGAACTACACGAAGGTGCTCGAGCCGCTCGCGGACAAGCTGAACGCGGCGCTCGGCGCTTCGCGTGCAGCCGTCGATGCAGGCTTCGTGCCGAACGACTACCAGGTCGGACAGACCGGCAAGATCGTCGCGCCGCAGCTGTATATCGCGGTGGGCATCTCTGGCGCGATCCAGCATCTGGCTGGGATGAAGGACTCGAAGGTCATCGTGGCAATCAACAAGGACCCGGAAGCGCCGATTTTCAGCGTCGCCGATTACGGTCTGGTGGGAGATCTGTTCACGGTTGTGCCGGAGCTCGTTGGCGAGCTTTGAGGGTCGACTGCGCGCCCAGCGGGTGCGCACGGATCGACGCCGACGCCGGCTAGCGCTGAATAGCACTAGACAACGCCGCGCAACAGGTGTCCGGCAGTAACCGAAGGGGCGCAGGACCTGAAGTCCCGCGCCCCTTTTTATATCGCTCAGCTACAACATTCAGGCAGGAGGAGAACTGACATGTACAACGCGCCCATCCGAGACATGCTGTTCGTCATGAAGGAACTGGCCGGTCTCGAAGACATCGCGGCGTTGCCCGGATTCGAAGATGCGAACCTCGAGACCGCTCAGGCCGTACTCGAAGAATCCGCACGATTCTGCGGCGAAGTTCTGGCGCCGCTGAATGTGGAAGGCGACCGCAATCCGAGTAGCTGGCGCGACGGCAAGGTTACGGCGACGCCGGGTTTTGCCGACGCGTTCCGCCAGTTCGCTGAAGGCGGCTGGCAAGGCGTTCAGCACCCAATCGATTACGAAGGGCAGGGTCTGCCGAAGCTGATCGCGACGCCTTGCGTCGAGATGCTCAACGCATCGAACCTGTCGTTTGCACTGTGTCCGCTCTTGACCGACGGCGCGATCGAAGCGCTGCTCACCGCTGGCACCGAAGAACAGAAACAGGCGTACGTGCCGAAGCTGATCTCCGGCGAGTGGACCGGTACGATGAATCTCACCGAGCCGCAGGCCGGCTCCGATCTCGCGCTGGTGCGTACGCGCGCGGAGCCGACCGGCGACGGCGCATACAGGATCTTCGGCACGAAGATCTTCATCACGTGGGGCGAGCACGACATGGCGAAGAACATCGCCCATCTCGTGCTGGCACGCACACCCGGCGCGCCCGAAGGCGTCAAAGGCATTTCGCTTTTCATCGTGCCGAAGTTTCTTGTCAATGCGGACGGCTCGCTCGGCGAGCGCAACGACGTACATTGCGTGTCGATCGAACACAAGCTCGGTATCAAGGCGAGTCCGACGGCGGTTCTGCAGTTCGGCGACCACGGCGGCGCGCTCGGCCATCTGATCGGCGAAGAGAATCGCGGCCTCGAGTACATGTTCATCATGATGAACGCGGCGCGTTTCGCGGTCGGGTTGCAGGGCGTCAGCGTATCGGATCGCGCGTATCAGCAGGCGGTCGCGTATGCGAAGGAGCGTGTGCAGAGCCGTCCGGTCGACGGGTCGGCGAAGCAGTCGGTGGCGATCATCCAGCATCCGGACGTGCGCCGCATGCTGTCGACCATGCGCGGCCTGACCGAAGCTTCGCGCGCTCTCGCCTACGTTGCTGCCGCTCATTGCGACATCGCGCACCGGCATCCCGACGAAGCGAAGCGGGCCGAGCATCAGGCGATCTATGAATTCCTCGTGCCGATCGTCAAGGGCTGGAGCACCGAGCTGTCGATCGATGTGACGAGCCTCGGCGTGCAGGTGCACGGCGGCATGGGCTTCATCGAAGAGACGGGTGCAGCACAGTACTATCGCGACGCGCGCATCCTGCCGATCTACGAAGGCACGACTGCTATCCAGGCAAACGATCTGATCGGCCGCAAGACGGTGCGCGACGGCGGCGCGGTCGCGAAAGCGCTACTGGCCGGCATTGCGCAGACGGTCGAGCAACTCGGTCAACAGCAGGGTTCCGCGTTTGCTTCGATGCAGCGGCACCTCGCGCAGGGGCAGCGTTCGCTCGAGGCAGCGGTGCACTTTGTCGTAGAGAACACGCGACGCGATCCGAACGCGGTGTTTGCCGGCAGCGTGCCTTATCTGAAGCTTGCGGGTATCGTGCTGGGCGGCTGGCAGATGGCGCGTGCGCTGCTCGTGGCCGCGCAAAAACAGGCCGACGATCCGTCGTTCTACGGCGCGAAGATCGCGACGGCGCAGTTCTTTGCGGAGCATGTGTTGTCGCAGGCAAGCGCATTCGAAGCGGCGATTGTCAGTGCGAAGGGTGGTGAAGGGGTGCTGGCGTTGTCGGAGGATCAGTTCTGATCGTGCGTTGCGAACCGCTCGCCGCGGGCATGACGCAGGAATAGATAAACTGACCCGGCAAAACAAACGGCGCCTTCAAGGCGCCGTTTGTTCTCTCAGGTGAACTAGGTCAAGCACGGCAAAAAGCCGTCGCTACAAGTATCAAGCGTAAGCCGGGCGATGCGTGCCGCCAGTTTCACCAAGGTAGCGATGCACCGACAGATCTCCCGATTGAATAGCCGGCTGCTTGCCGGAGATCAGATCGGCGAGCAACTGGCCCGAACCGCACGACATCGTCCAGCCGAGCGTACCGTGCCCGGTATTCAGGAACAGGTTCGACACAGGAGTGCGACCGACGATCGGCGTGCCGTCCGGCGTCATCGGGCGCAGGCCGGTCCAGAAGGTGGCCTTCGACGTATCGCCGCCGCCCGGGAACAGATCGTTCACGCACATTTCGAGCGTCTCGCGACGCGCCTGGCGCAATGTCTTGTCGAAGCCGACGATCTCCGCCATGCCGCCCACACGGATGCGGTCGTCGAAGCGCGTGATCGCGATCTTGTAGGTCTCGTCGAGCACGGTCGAGACCGGCGCCGCGGCCGCGTTCACGATCGGTGCGGTGATCGAGTAACCCTTGAGCGGATACACCGGAATCTTGACGATGCTGGACAAGAACTTCGTCGAGTAGGAGCCAAGCGCGACGACGAACGAATCGGCGAGCACCAGTTCGCTGCCGCACTGCACGCCAGCGATGCGTCCACCTGCCATCGCGAGTGCGTCGATCGGTGTGTTGTAGCGGAATTTCACGCCGAGCTCTTCGGCCATTGCAGCAAGACGCGTGGTGAACAGCTGGCAGTCGCCGGTTTCGTCGCCCGGCAGCCGCAGGCCGCCCGTCAGCTTGTGCGAAACCGCGGCGAGCGCCGGTTCGGCGCGTGCCAGTTCGTCCGGCGACAGCAATTCGTACGGCACGTTTGCTTCCTGAAGTACGGCGATGTCTTTCGCCGCGCCATCGAGCTGCTGCTGGCTGCGGAACACCTGCAGCGTGCCGCCCGTACGGCCTTCGTACTGGATGCCGGTCTCGGCGCGCAGCGCCTGCAGACAATCGCGGCTGTATTCGGCGAGACGGACCATGCGGCCTTTGTTCACCGCATAGCGCGCGGACGTGCAGTTCTGCAGCATCTGCCACATCCATTGCAGCTGGAACTGCGTGCCATCTAGACGAATGGCGAGCGGCGCGTGCTTCTGGAACATCCACTTGACGGCTTTCAGCGGCACGCCAGGTGCCGCCCACGGTGCCGCGTAGCCCGGCGAGATCTGGCCGGCATTGGCAAAACTGGTTTCGAGCGCTGGGCCCGCTTCGCGATCGATAACGGTCACTTCGTGACCGGCGCGTGCTAGATAATAGGCGCTCGTCACCCCGACGACACCGCTTCCCAAAATGACAACCCGCATAGCTGCTCCAGAGAGGTCGAAAGGCCCTGGCGCTCGTGGAATCGGTCAGTACATTCGATTAACGAGGTGTTACGCGAGTGGCCCAGTGTTAACCGCTATACTATTGATCGTTCACTAGGTTTTGTTATTGTATTTTTGCGAATTTCAGTAAAAACACGATGAGAACACAACGTCAACCGATCCGCGCACTCGACAAGCTCGATCACCGCATCCTCAAGCTTCTGCAGCAGGATGGCCGCATGGCGATGAAAGATCTCGCGGAGCAGGTGGGGCTTTCAGTCACGCCATGCATCGAGCGCGTGAAGCGGATGGAGCGCGACGGTGTGATCACCGGCTATTACGCGCGCCTGAATCCCGCCGAACTCGGTGCGGCGCTGCTGGTGTTCGTCGAGATCACGCTCGACCACAAGAGCGGCAACATGTTCGACCAGTTTCGCCGCGAGGTGCAGAAGATCCCCGAGGTGCTCGAATGCCATCTCGTCTCCGGCGATTTCGACTATCTGATCAAGGCGCGCATCGGTGAGATGGCCGACTACCGCAAGCTGCTTGGCGACATCCTGTTGCAATTGCCCGGCGCGGTGCAGTCGAAGAGCTATGTGGTGATGGAAGAAATCAAGGAATCGCTGGCGATCGCAGTGGGCGAATAGCGGTCGGCACGGGACGTTTTTTGCGTTGCATCGGCGCTCGACAAACCGTGTAAACACTGTATATTTGTACAGTATTGATGCCGTTTGCCGCGCCCAGCCATGTCCGCTTCCGATTCCGATTCCGACGCCGATTTCAATCCCGACCGCGAATTTCCGATCGCACCGCCTGCGCCCCGCAAGGGCCGCGGCGCGGTGACGAACCTGCAGGGCCGCTACGAAGTCGACCAGCGCGAAACCGTCGACGATGGCTGGGCGTCAAACCCCGACGAAGACGGCGAGCCTAGGGCCCTGCGCACGCAGGTGTTCGAGGAAAAGGCGAAAAGCATCCTCACGCGCAATGCGTCGCCGGATATCCCGTTCAACGTCTCGCTGAACCCGTATCGCGGCTGCGAACACGGCTGCATCTACTGCTTTGCGCGGCCGACACACAGTTATCTCGGGCTGTCGCCGGGGCTCGATTTCGAAAGCCGTATCTACGCAAAGATCAACGCGCCCGAACTGCTCGAGCGCGAGATGTCGAAGAAGTCCTATGTGCCGGAGCCAATCGCGCTTGGCGTCAATACCGACGCATGGCAACCGGTCGAGCGCGACTTGCGGCTCACGCGCCGCATCATCCAGGTGCTGCACGATCGCGGCCAGCCGTTCGCTGCGATTACGAAGTCATCGTTGATCGAACGCGATCTCGATCTGCTCGCGCCGATGGCCGCGCGCGGGCAGGTGATGGCTGCCATTACGATCACGACGCTCGATGCCGATATCGCGCGCACGCTCGAACCGCGCGCGGCAACGCCGGCGCGTCGGTTGCGTACGATCCGGACGTTGAGCGAAGCGGGGGTGCCGGTCGGGGTGAGCATTGCGCCGGTCATTCCGTTCGTGACGGAGCCCGACATGGAGCGCGTGCTCGAAGCCTGCGCGGAAGCGGGTGCGACGAACGCTAGCTATATCGTGCTACGGCTGCCGTGGGAAGTCGCGCCGCTGTTCAAGGACTGGCTGACCGCGCACTTTCCGGATCGAGCCGACCGTGTGATGAGCCGGGTGCGCGACATGCGGGGCGGCAAGGACTACGACTCGTCGTTTGCGAGCCGGATGAAAGGCGAGGGCCTGTGGGCTGATCTGCTGCGGCAGCGCTTTTACAATGCGGCGCGTCGTCTTGGGTTGAACCGGCGGGATCGCGGCATTCTCGACATGTCGCATTTCCAGCACGTCGAGCAAAAGCCGGCACCGCGGGCCGCACCGGACAAACCCGCGAGCCCGCAACTGGATCTGTTCTAGCCGCGCTGCCTTACTGCGAGAGGGACTTGGCCGCTTCGACCTGCGATTCGAAATAAGTCTGGAACGACAGAGCCAGCCCGGTCATCAGCAGGAAGGCGCCGATCAGCAGCGAAAAAATCACGATGAAGATGACCGTCCAGCCCGAACGGCTGTGCCGTCCGGTCTGCGCGTTGAACTGCGCATCCCATTTGTCATCCGGGCGCAGGCCATAGACGATCGCTGCGAGGAACGCGGACAGCAGCGATATCGCGCCAGGTACGGCGAGAAACCAGCCCAGCATCGAGGCCCGCTCGGTCGCAACCAGCAGCAGGACACCCGGGATACCGAGCAGCGTGCCGACCACGTGCAGCCAGCCATACGGATCGCGCGGGCTATACAGATAGAAGCGATGCGCACCGAGCGTGCCGAAGAAGAAGGCAAGCGCGGCGGTGGCCGTTTTGGAGCGGAAGCGCGGGGAAGTCGAAGCGGCGGTGGACATGGGAAGGGCGACAGGCTGCGGAAAGATGCGGCGCGCTTGCGCGCGGGCCGACGCGCATTCTACGCTGCGTGAGCACCGGCGGTCACGCGGCGCTGTGCCGCACAGGCCCCAGGTTCGACGTGGGTTTCGCGCCCAGGGAACCTTTCATCAGAAGATTTTGTGGCACCGGAATGCCGCGACTGTGTGGTCCGTGCGACTGGGCGTGCCAGTTTATCCCCGTAAGTGTTTGTTATGGCGTTGGTTTCGGGCTATAATCTCGCGTTTAGTGGTTCTGAACCCCGGTTTTCAAGGATTCCAGTATGGTCATCATCCGCTTGGCTCGTGGCGGCTCGAAGAAGCGCCCGTTCTACAACATCGTCGCAACCGATTCGCGTAACCGTCGTGACGGCCGCTTCATCGAACGCGTTGGTTTCTACAACCCGGTCGCTACGAAGGGCGAATCGCTGCGTATCGCTCAAGATCGCCTGACGTACTGGCAAGGCGTTGGCGCCCAGCTGTCGCCGACGGTCGAGCGTCTCGTGAAGCAAGCGCAACAGGCACAACCGGCTGCGTGATGGCGGCAGGTAATTGCATCGGCGGCATGGTCCGGCGGTGCGATGTACTCGGTGATGCGCGAAAGCAAGCGCGGCTACGGTTTCGTGGCACGCCTGCCTTCGCGCAATAAGTTTTTGAGGTCGGTCCATGTCAGCGCCTGATTCCAGCGGCTCCGGTCGCGCGAAAGCGCCTGCATCGGCATCCGAGGCTCCGTTTGGCGCGTTTGTTCGCAAGCCGTCGAAAGCCGCTGCACCCGCCGCACCGAACGCCAGTCCCGATGCCGGTCCCGATACGCAGCCTATGCGTGTCGAATCGCCGGAAAGCTGGCCGGCCGACGCCGTTGAAGTAGGCGCGATCGTCGATGCTTACGGTCTCAAAGGTTGGGTCAAGGTGGCCGCGCATGCGGACGCCGGGCACGGCGGCGATGCGCTGCTGAGCGCGAAGCGCTGGTGGCTGCTCAAGGGCCGCGATGCGAATCCGGAGCGCAGGTCGACGCCGGTGCTGCAGGCGAAGATCCATTCCGACAGTATCGTTGCGCATCTGGCCGGTGTAGATGGTCGCGACGCTGCAGCCGCCATGCGCGGCTGTCGTGTTTATGTGAGCCGCAGCGAGTTTCCCTCGCTCGAAACCGACGAGTTTTACTGGGTCGACCTGCTTGGTCTGGATGTGGTCAACGTTGCCGGGGTTGCACTCGGCAAGGTCGCCGACATGATCGACAACGGCGCCCATTCGGTGCTGCGTGTCGAGTACCCGGCAACCGGCAAGGATGGAAAGCCGGTCAACGGCGAACGGCTCATTCCGTTCGTCGGTGTGTACGTCAAGCATGTGGACCAGGCGGCGAAGCAGATCACAGTCGACTGGGAAGCCGATTACTGAACCCATTAGCAAGCGTTCGCTGAAACGGAGAGAGCGATGCAGTTCGATGTCGTGACGCTCTTCCCCGAAATGTTCCGCGCGCTGACCGACTGGGGCATTACAAGCCGTGCGGCGAAGCAGGCGCGTTACGGGTTGCGGACCTGGAATCCACGCGATTTCACCACCGACAACTACCGTACGATCGACGACCGGCCGTATGGCGGCGGCCCCGGCATGGTGATGCTGGCCAAGCCGCTGGAAGATTCGCTCGGCGCAGCGCGCGCCGCGCAGGCGGAGCAGGGTATTGCAGGTGCGCGGGTCGTGATGATGTCGCCGCAAGGCGCGACGCTGAATCACGAAGGCGTAATGCGACTCGCTGGCGAACCGGGGTTGATCGTGCTGTGCGGTCGCTACGAAGCGATCGACCAGCGTCTGATCGACCGGTATGTCGACGAAGAAGTGAGCCTCGGCGATTTCGTGCTGTCGGGCGGCGAGTTACCCGCCATGGCCATGATGGACGCGATCGTGCGTCAGTTGCCGGGCGTGCTGAACGATGCGCAGTCGGCGGTGCAGGACAGTTTTGTCGATGGCCTGCTCGATTGCCCGCATTACACGCGGCCGGAAGAATATGACGGTGTGCGCGTGCCGGATGTGCTGCTCGGTGGCCATCACGCGGAAATCATGCTGTGGCGTCGTCGCGAATCGCTGCGCAATACGTGGCACAAACGGCCCGATCTGATCGAGCGGGCCAGAAAGAACAAGTTGTTGAGCCGTGCCGATGAGGCGTGGCTTGCAAGTCTCGCGAAGGAAGCGCCAAAGGCCTGAGGCCCTGGCGTTCCGGGCGGGAACCAGGCGGTGTCGTTCATGCGTGGACGGCGCCAGATGTGAACCCATCCTCTATCGGGGCCGTAGCCGCGCGTAACAGGTAGTCCTCTGGGCAAACCCACGCAAGGCAGGTACGAACGCCGACAAGATGGCATTAGGAGTCAGTGATGAATCTGATTGAAAAACTCGAGCAGGAAGAAATCGAGCGCGCGCTCGCAGGCAAGACCATTCCCGCATTCGCCCCCGGCGATACGGTAATCGTCAGCGTGAACGTGGTCGAAGGTACCCGCAAGCGCGTTCAGGCTTACGAAGGCGTTGTCATTGCGAAGCGTAATCGTGGCCTCAACTCGTCGTTCATCGTCCGCAAGATTTCGTCGGGCGAAGGCGTCGAGCGTACGTTCCAGACTTACTCGCCGCTGCTGGCGAGCATCGTCGTGAAGCGTCGCGGCGATGTGCGTCGTGCAAAGCTGTACTATCTGCGCGACCGTTCGGGCAAGTCGGCCCGGATCAAGGAAAAGCTCGTGTCGAAAGACCGCGCGGCTTCCCAGGAGTAAAAGCTGTAAGAAAAAGCACCCGTTACGGGTGCTTTTTTGTTTGGCGAGGCAAAATGTCGGTTATCCCGTCGATGTCCCACATTTGCCTGCGCCGAGAATCCCGTTGATCCGTCCAGTTTTCGAACCCGAAACCCTGCCTGTCGTGGCCACCGGTGGCGATCTGCCCGCCGTGGCGCCCGCGCGTCTGACGCCTGACACCCTGCGGGCCCGTTTCGAACAGCGGCTGAGTTGGAACCCCGAGCAGGCCGAGGTGCGTTGGGTCGAAGGTACCGATCCGCGTGTGGCGGCCGTGCTGGTGCCGCTCGTGGTCCGCGAGGGCGGCCTGACTGTTTTGCTGACGCAGCGTGCCGATCATCTGAACGATCACGCAGGCCAGGTCAGCTTCCCCGGCGGCCGCGAAGAGCCGCACGATACCGATGCCACCGCGACCGCGTTGCGCGAAGCGCAGGAAGAGGTCGGACTCGATCCGGCGCGCGTGGAAATTCTCGGTACGCTGCCCGATTACATGACCGGTACCGGCTTTCGCGTGACGCCCGTGGTCGGCCTCGTGCATCCGCCGTTTACCGTCGAAGCCGATACGCTCGAGGTCGCCGAAATCTTCGAAGTGCCGCTCGCTTTCCTGATGGACCCCGCGCATCACGAGGTGCGTCTGTTCCGTTGGGAAGGCAACGAACGCCGTTTCTTCGCGATGCCGTATCCGCGCCCCAACGGGGGCGCGGACTATTTCATCTGGGGCGCGACGGCGGGCATGCTGCGCAATTTCTATCGTTTTCTGATGGCGTAATTTCATGGCGTAGCTCGCGCGTGGCCGGGACGGACGTTGTACGTTTGTAAAGCCGCCGTTCAGCGGCATCCGACCCTGTGCTATCGTTACAACACAACTGTAAAAACTCGAATGGCACGGCGCATCGCATGACTTTTTTCTCCGTATTGCTCGCTCTCATCGTCGAACAGATGCGCGCGCTGTCGCCGAACAATCCGGTGTCGGCGTTGCTGCAATATCACGCGGAATCGGCGGCGCGCGGATTCGATGCCGGCAAGCCGAAGCACGGCATCCTCGCGTGGCTCGTCGTCGTCCTGCCATGGACGCTCGCGGTCGGCCTCGTCTACTACGTGCTGTACCGGATCAACTTCGTGCTGGCGTTCATGTGGAACGCGGTGATCGTCTATTTCACGCTCGGCTTCCGGCAGTTCAGCCACTACTTCACCGACATCCATCTCGCGCTGAATAACGACGACGTCCCGCGCGCGCGGGAGATCCTCGCCGAATGGACCGGGATCGATACGGTCGATATGCCGGTCAGCGAGATCGTCCGGCACACGTTGATCCACGCGGTCGTCGCGTCGCATCGTCATGTGTTCGGCGTGTTCTTCTGGTTTCTCGTGCCGATCGGTCCGGCCGGCGCCGTGTTGTACCGGATCGCCGAGTATCTGGCGCGGACGTGGTCGCAGCCCGCGGTCGATCGCACCGCGGCGTTTTCGACCTTCGCGCAGCGCGCGTTTTTCGTGATCGACTGGGTACCGGCGCGGCTTACGTCACTCGGCTTTGCGATCGTCGGCAATTTCGAGGATGCAATCTATGCGTGGCGCAATCATGCGCGCCAGTGGCCCGATCCGAACGACGGCGTGCTGCTCGCCGCGGGCAGCGGTGCGCTGGGTGCACGGCTGGCGGGTCCGCTCGCGGAGCCGTCCAGTCTCGATGCGCTCGCCACCGGCGATGGTGGCCCGCTGTCGGTCGGTGACGACTGCACGCCGCGTACGCTGCAATCGGCGGTTGGGCTGGTGTGGCGCGCGGTGATCCTGTGGATGATCCTGCTGCTGATGCTGACGATCGCCGTATGGCTCGCGTAGCGTAGTAGGGCAGTGCCCGCACTAGCGGACACAAAAAAGCAGTGAGAGCGAGGCCGGCCAGACCGGCCTCGATTCTTTTCAGCGCCCGATATCGGCTTCAATACCGCGCTAACGTCGCCGCTCAGTCGCCGAGCGGATCGCGCGCCGTCCCGCATTGCCAGCACACCGTAAACTGCGCCTCCAGCGTTTCGCTGCACTGTCCACAGCGCCACGACGGCGTGCCCGCTGCCGGTCCGTGCAACGCCACGTCGATCAATCTGCGCGCCATCATTTCATCGCGTTCGTCGGTGAGCCACAGTTCTGGCGCGCATTGATCCGCGGGAATCTCGCCGAGCGCCCCGTTCAGATAACGATTGTGCAGTTCGCAGCCGATGCCGGCTGTCGCCAGCACATTGACCCAGTGCTGGCCGATCAGCAGATTCGGTGCGCGCATCAGCTTCAGCATGGAAAGGACGAGCCGTAAGGAAAACGGGAGCTGCTCAATGCTCAACGAACGATCTGACTCGCCTCGTGCACGAGCTGCGCATACAGCGCATGCCGCGTGCGCGCGATCCTGCCGTCGGCGACTGCTTCGAGTATCGCGCAGCCCGGTTCCTGCAGATGATGGCAGTTATAAAAGCGGCAATGCGCGAGCAACGGACGGAACTCGGGGAACGCGCGCTCGAGCCGTCCCTCGGTCAGGTGATGCAGGCCGAACTCCTGGAACCCCGGCGAGTCGATCAGCGCGCCGCCTTCCGGCAGCGGATAGAGCCGCGTGAACGTGGTCGTATGGCGACCGCTGTTCAGCGCCGTGGAGATCTCTCGCGTGGCGACTTCGGCGTTGGGGATCAGCAGGTTCACGAGCGTCGACTTGCCCATCCCGGACTGGCCGAGCAACAGCGTCGCATGGCCATGCAGATGCTCGGTGAGGATTGCGTGCGCCGCTTCCGGCTGCGCCTTGATCGATACCTCGACCACCGTATAACCGAGCGCCCGATAGCGTTCAAGGCGTGCGCGGGCGCCGGCCAGTTCGGCCTCCACGTCGATCTTGTTCAGAACGATCAGCGGCTTCAGCTCATGCGCCTCGGCGGCGACCAGTGCGCGGCCGAGCAGGTCTTCGCTGAAATGCGGCTCGGTGGCAAGGACGATCAGCAACTGGTCGAGATTGGCGGCGAAGAGCTTCGATTTGTACTGGTCCGAACGGTAGAGCAGGTTGCGCCGCTCGCCGATCTCGACGATCACGCCCTGATCCGCCGAAGTCCATTCGTACAGCACGCGATCGCCGACCGCGACCTCGCTGCGTTTGCCGCGCGGAAAGCACTGCATTGAGGGGCCGCCGTCGTCGGGGGTGACGAGGTAGTGGCGTCCGTGCGCGGCGACCACGAGGCCGTGTGCGCGAGCACCGGTTGCTGCCCGGGCGGGCTTCGCCGAGCGGTGCTTCATGCGTGCCGCAACAGGCGATCGATACGCTGCGACGCCGGCGGATGCGAATAGTAGAACGCGGTGTAGAGCGGGTCGGGCGTCAGCGTCGATGCGTTGTCTTCATACAGCTTGACGAGCGCGTTGACGAGATCCTTCGCGTCCGTCTGCGTGGCGGCAAACGCGTCCGCTTCGAATTCGTGTTTGCGCGAACTGAGGCTACCGAGCGGCGTCACGAAGAACAGGAACACCGGCAACGCAATGAAGAACAGCACCAGCGCGAGCCCGCTGTCGCCGCTCGTCAGCGATGGCCGCACGCCGAGCCCTTCGAAGAACCACAGGCGCTGCGACAGCCAGCCGAGCAGCGCGAGCATTGCGAGACTGATGACGAACGTGACGATCATCCGCTTGAGCACATGGCGCCGCTTGAAATGGCCGAGTTCGTGCGCGAGTACGGCTTCGATCTCGCTGCCCGACAGACGCGCGATCAGCGTATCGAAGAAGACGATCCGTTTCGACGCGCCGAAACCGGTGAAGTACGCATTGCCGTGCGCCGAGCGCCGGCTGCCGTCCATCACGAACAGTCCTTTTGCAGCAAATCCGCAGCGCTTCATCAGCGCTTCGATGCGCGAGCGCAGCGCTTCGTCTTTCAGCGGTTCGAACTTGTTGAAGATCGGAGCGATAAAGGTCGGATAGAGCACGAGCGCCAGCATCTGGAACGCGACCCAGACCACCCACGCCCAGAGCCACCACAGGCCGCCCGCCTGGTTCATGAGCCAGAGCACGACGAACAGCAGCGGAAGTCCGACGGCAGCGCCGAGCAGCACGCCCTTGATGCGATCGAAGAAGAAAAGACCTTTGCCCATCCGGTTGAAGCCGAAGCGTTCTTCGACCACGAACTGCCGGTAGTAATCGAATGGCAGGTCGATCACGCCGGTGATCGCGAGCACCGCCGCCACAAGGGCGATTTGCCCGCCATAGCCGTGCCCGAGCCAGCCGGACAGCGCCACATCGAGCGCCTGGATGCCGCCGAGCAGCGTCAGCGCAACTAGCACCGCGGCGCCCGCGACGATCTCGAGCATGCCGAGACGCGCGCGCTCGACCGTGTAGTCGGCGGCGCGCTGGTGCGCGGTCAGCGTAATCGTGGTGGAGAACTGCGCGGGCACCTGGGCGCGGTGCGCGGCGACAAAGCGGATCTGCCGCGTCGCGAGCCATAGCTTGGTGCCGACCATCAGCAGGACGGCGATCGCGAACAGGGCAGTGAAGTACAGGGTAGGCATCCGGGGGATCCGTGGTAACTATGCGAGAATTATATGTTTCTTCCTGCCAGCCGGGCGGGAGCGTTCAGGCGAACGGTGCCGGGCTGGCGCCGGCCGCCGCGTGCGTCATATTCGTCCGGTCCGGCCAACCAAGGCTGCCTCTCATGACTGACACCCTCGATCCTGCCGGCACTTCCAACGCTCCCGACGCTCCCGCGCTCGTGCGCAGCGACATGAATCTCGTCTGGCTCGACATGGAAATGACGGGGCTCGAACCCGACACCGATCGCATCATCGAGATCGCCGTCGTGGTGACGAATTCGCACCTGGACAAGCTCATCGAGGGTCCTGTGCTGGCCATTCACCAGAGCGACGAAACGCTTGCCAAAATGGACCAGTGGAACCAGAACACGCATGGCCGCTCGGGGCTGATCGACCGGGTGCGCGCGTCGACGGTGACGGAGGCGGATGCCGTCGAGCAGATCCGCACGTTTCTCGGCGCCCATGTGCCGCCGGGCAAATCGCCGATGTGCGGCAACTCGATCTGCCAGGACCGCCGCTTCATGGCCCGCTGGATGCCGGACCTCGAGCGGTTTTTCCATTACCGCAATCTCGACGTCAGCACGCTGAAGGAACTGTGCCGCCGCTGGCAACCGGCCACGTACAAGGGCTTCCAGAAGCGTGCGATGCACACGGCGCTCGCCGACATCCACGAATCGATCGACGAACTGCGCTACTACCGCGAGCATTTTCTGGTGTCGGCAGCAAGCGTACCAATCGCCGATACATCAGCAACGTAGCCGTAGCCGTAGCCGTAACGGTTAGCGTGCCGGCCGCTGGGCACTCTTCGGCCGGAACGCGGTGACGACGGCGCTATGGGTTTCCACATACGGACCGCCGATCAGATCGATGCAGTAAGGCACCGCCGCAAAGATGCCGGGCACTTTAACCGCGCCAGCTTCGTCGCGCAGACCTTCCAGCGTTTCGCGAATCGACTTCGGCTGGCCGGGCAGGTTAACGATCAGCGCGGCGCGATCCGGCGTCTCGCGGATCACGGCGACCTGCCGCGACAGGATCGCGGTGGGCACGAAATGCAGGCTGATCTGCCGCATCTGCTCGCCGAAACCCGGCATTTCCTTCGTACCGGCTGCCAGCGTCGCCTCGGGTGTCACGTCGCGGCGCGACGGGCCAGTACCGCCGGTGGTCAGCACGAGATCGCAACCCGCCTCATCGACGAGTTCAATTAGCGTAGCCGTGATGGTGGCCGCGTCGTCCTGGATCAGCCGCGTTTCGGCGCGCCACGGCGATGCGAGCGCCGTTTCCAGCCATGTCTGCAACGACGGAATCCCCTTGTCCTCGTAGATACCGGTGCTCGCCCGGTCGCTGATCGAGACCAGCCCGACGATCAATGCGCGGTCGTCGTCAGGCGCGGTCGTCGTCATGGTCGTCTTCCTTGCGATCGGCAGCGGTTTCGTCGTCTTCGTCCTGATCGGAGCCGCTCGCGGTCTTGATCCACCGGAACAACTCGCGGAAGTAACGCGGCGGCCGTGCCTGCTGCGCTTCCTTGCGGGCGTTGCGGATCAGCATGCGGCCTTCCTGCGGATCGGCGGCTGGATGCAGGCGGATGAATTCGGTGAGCGCGGCATCGTCGGCAAGCAGCTTCTCGCGCGTGCGTTCGATCCAGTGCATGCGGGCCGTTTCGGCCTTGTTGATGCCGTTGTAGGAATCCAGCGCCGTGCGCAGCGCGGCGACCTCGTCTTCGAACAGCGAGCGCATCACGCGGCCGACATACTGGATCTGGCGACGCTTGCCCTCGTGATCGGTGATGCGGCGCGCTTCGCGGACCGCTTCGTCGAGTTTTTCGGGCATTGGCATGCGCTTGAGCGCATCTTTTGGCAGGGCGACGAGCGTTTCGCCCAGTTCCTGCAGCGCGTGCATGTCGCGCTTCAGCTGCGATTTGCTGGGGCGATCATAGCCGTTGTCGTCGACGACGACAGCGGTTTCCATCGGTTGAATGCGGGTTTTGCGTGTCATAGGCCGTATTGTAGCGTGCCGGGCCGTGCAAACCGGCTGCGGAGGCATCCCGCGTACGCCGGGCGGCCGAACGAATCGCAGGTGCGTGTGCGCGGACCTTGCTATGATCGCGGGATGCGCAGCGCGGCGGCCCGGTTACTTGAGGCAGCGCCTGCAGACGGACTTCCCGACCGACCGGCTCCCGCGCCGGTCCCTGACCGAACGGCAATACAGGACGGCAACGACAATGGCAGCAGACATGGACGCCAGACAGCGTTTTTTCCCGCATACGCAGGACGAATTGAAGCAGATCGCTTCCGACATCCTTCGCCACGCGAAGTCGCTCGGTGCGAGCGACTCCGCCACGGAAATTTCGGAAGGCGATGGCCTGTCCGTGTCCGTGCGGCGCGGCGAAGTCGAGACGATCGAACACAACCGCGACAAGATGGTCGGCGTGACCGTTTTCATCGGTAACAAGCGCGGCAATGCGAGCACGTCGGATTTCTCGTCGGCGGCACTGAAGGACACGGTCGCGGCCGCGTACAACATCGCGCGCTTCACTGCCGAAGACGACTGCGCCGGTCTCGCCGAAGCCGAACTGCTGGAAACGGCGCCGCGCGATCTCGACCTGTATCACCCGTGGAATCTCACCGCCGACGAAGCCGTCGAGATCGCCCGTCGCTCTGAAGACGCCGCCTTCGCCACCAGCCCGCAGATCCGCAACACGGAGGGCGCGAGCGTGTCGGCGCAGCATTCGCAATTCGTCCTCGCCACCTCGCGCGGTTTTCTCTCGGGCTATCCGTTTTCGCGCCACTACGTCGCGTGCGCGCCGATCGCCGGCAGCGGCCGCAACATGCAGCGCGACGACTGGTACACGTCGAAGCGCAGCGCCTCCGAACTCGCCGATCCCGAAGCGATCGGCCGTTATGCGGCGCAACGCGCGCTCGCGCGGATCGGTGCCCGCGGTCTCGATACGCGCAAGGTGCCGGTGCTGTTCGAAGCGCCGCTCGCGGCCGGCCTGCTCGGTGCGTTCGTGCAGGCGACGAGCGGCGGCGCGCTGTATCGCAAGACCTCGTTTCTCGTCGACAGCCTCGGCACACCGGTGTTCGCGCCGCACATCCAGATCGTCGAAGATCCGCATGTCGCGCGCGCGATGGGCAGCGCTCCGTTCGACGAAGAAGGCGTGCGCACGAAGCAGCGTTCGGTCGTGAAGGATGGCGTCGTCGAGGGCTATTTCCTGTCGACCTACTCGGCGCGCAAGCTCGGCATGCAAACCACCGGCAATGCAGGCGGCTCGCACAACCTGTCGATGGCGAGCACGCAGACGCGTCCCGAAGACGACTTCGAAGCGATGCTGAAAAAGCTCGGCACGGGTCTGTTGCTGACCGAACTGATGGGGCAGGGCGTCAACTACGTGACTGGCGACTACTCGCGCGGCGCGTCGGGGTTCTGGGTCGAGAACGGCAAGATCCAGTATCCGGTCGAAGAGATCACGGTGGCGAGCACGCTGCAGGAGATGTTCCGGCACATCGTCGCGATCGGTTCCGATACGCTTGTGCGCGGTACCAAGCAGATCGGTTCGGTGCTGATCGAGCGGATGACGATCGCTGGGCAATAGGCTGCGTCGCTACTAACAAAAACGCCGCGAAACGCAGGTTTCGCGGCGTTTTTTATTGCCAGCCCTTGCGGCGATAAGTGACGAACGCGTAGTCGAAGTCGTTCGGTGCGTGTGCACGATGTGTTTCGTGTGCGACTTCTTCCCAGTCTTGCGGATCGGGAGCAGGAAACGTTGCGTCGCCGTCGAAGTCGGCGGAGATTTCGGTGATGATCAGCTTGTCGGCCTGTTGCAGGCCCTGCGCATACAGTTGCGCGCCACCGATCAGAAACGCTTCGGGCGCGTGATCGGTTGCCGCGAGTGCGAGCGCGTCGGCGAGCGTCGTTGCCGTATCGCAACCGTTAAAGCGCCGCGCGGCGTCGCGCGTGACGACGATGTTGCGTCGTCCCGGCAGCGCCCGACCGATCGATTCGTGCGTCTTGCGGCCCATGATGATCGGCGCACCCATGGTGGTGCGCTTGAAGAACGCGAGATCTTCGGGCAGCCGCCAGGGCAGCTGGTTATCGCGGCCGATCACGCCGTTACGTGCGCGCGCAACGATCAGGGTAAGCGTTGTCATCGAAAAGGCGGGAGTAGTCATCGGGCGATTGTACCCGAGCGGTCTCGCGCGTCTGTCTTGCGCTAGTCGTGCGCGCTTTGTGCTCCCGGTGTGTCATGAGTATCGGCGTTATCGCCTTCGGTACCGAACGGCGGCTTGTCGTCGTGCTCGCTGATTTCGCGCAAACCATGCGAACCCATCAGCCGATATAGCGTCACTCGCGAAATGCCGAGATCGGCGGCGGCTTCGTTGAGCCTGTGGCGGTGGCGCAGCAAAGCGGTTTCGATTGCGCGTTTCTCCGCGGCTTCGCGCGCCTGCGCGAGGCTCATCGTTTGCTGCGCGGTGAAGTGCGCGAGGTCGAGGTCGTCGGCGGAAATCAGTTTGCCTTCGGCCATCACGATGGCGCGCCGCACGCGATTGATCAGCTCGCGTACATTGCCGGGCCAGTTGTAGTTGTACATCGCCTCGATCGCGGACGGCGTGAAGCCGCGAATCTTGCGCGCGCTGTCCACCTTGAAACGATGCAGGATGTGATGCGCCAGAATCTCGATGTCCTTGCCGCGCGCACGCAGCGGCGGTTCGTCGACGCGCAGCACGCACAGCCGGTGAAACAGGTCGGTGCGAAACCGGCCGTCGCGTATCGCGCCTTCCAGATCGATGTGAGTTGCCGAGATAATGCGCACGTCGACCGCAATCGATTCATGTCCGCCCAGCCGTTCGATCCGGCCTTCCTGCAGGAAGCGCAGCAGGCTCGCCTGGCTTTCCATCGGCAGGTCGCCGATTTCATCGAGCAGCAACGTGCCGCCATCGGCCGCTTCGACCCGGCCGATCTTGCGCTGGTTCGCGCCGGTGAACGCTCCGCGCTCGTAGCCGAACAGCTCCGACTGCAGCAGATGGTGCGGAATCGCACCGCAGTTGATCGCTACGAACGGCGCCTTGCGGCGCGGCGAGCGTTCGTGAATCGCGAGCGCGGTCAGTTCCTTGCCGGTCCCCGATTCGCCGGAGATAAAGACGCTCGCGTCGGTGTTCGCGACCTTGCGGATCGTGCGGAACAACTGTTGCATCGCTTCGCAGGTGCCGACCATTTCGTCGTCGCCGGCGCATGCGACGCCGGCCGCAAGATCGAGATCGCACAGCGTGATCATGCCGAACGCGTGGCCGACGAGATAATCGACGGTCGCATTGGCCACCGGCAGCTTCACGTAGTCGAAACAGTACTGACGGATCAGGCGTCGCGTGTCGGGTTCGATGAGCCGCTCTTCGGTGGCGAGCGCGATCCAGCCGACCTGCTGCTGTTGCAGGCTCGCTTCGAGCCCGGCCAGCTCGCGAGCCGGAAAGCTCGCGAGATCGACGATGCCGGCGCAGGCCACTTCGGGCTTGAGCAGTCGCCCGATCTCATACGAAGAGCGCGCCACCGATACGACCCAGCCGCGGCTGCGCAGATGCGCGGCGAGCGCTTCGTCGGGCTTGCGCGTCAGGTAGAGCAGGGCGCGTTCGGGCTCGGCTGTGGCGGCACCGTTGGCGTTGTCGCGGGTCGTGTCGTTCGCCGTACCGCTGGCGCGTTCGTCGGTACGCGCGGCGTCGTCGGCGGCGTCGGTGTCCGTCGGCCGCCCTGTGGGGGCATCGTTCGAACTTGCGATCGTCAGGCGACTGCCCGCGCCCGCGAACGGCATGATGCTGGTGAGTTGGGATGAGTCGCGCACGATCAGCCTCATATCGGTGAATCGTCAGAAAGTGTACGGGAAGCGCACGCCGACCACGAAGTTCGGCGCATCGGGCGTAAGGCCGACAGAAACCGAACCGTTGATCGTCAGGTGCTTGTTCACTACGTGGTTCAGCCCGAAGTTCAGCGCCGACGCGGTGGTTTCGCTACCCGGCACCTTGCTGTAACTTTCGCCGGGCGCGCGTGTCTTCGAGGCCGGTTCGAGCGCCATCGTGTACGAAATGCTTGCCGAGTCCTTGTCCGAGAACGCGAGCGCAACCCCGCCACCGAACTGGATGATGTCGCCGAGCTTCACCGTGGCCGGTTGCGTCTGTCCCACTACCGACGAGATATCCGCGAACGAGCGCGCGATGTTGTACGTGTACGAGAGGCTGCCGAACAGCACGACCGGGTCGTAGGTCTTCAGCAGCGAGACGCCCGCCGTGATGTTCCAGAAGCCCGTGCCCGTGGGCAGCTTGGAAGGCGCGACGAGGTTGGTGTTGTCCGGCGTCAGCTGGACGACCTTGACGCCGAACGGCGAGCTGCCGGTCGGCGCCTTGATACGCAGGCTGCCGACCACATCGGGCATGCTGTTGGTCTCTTTCAGGAACTGATAGTAGATCCCGAAGTTGATATCGCCGATACCACTCGAATTGAGCGACGCGTCGGACATCGAATTCGCCGCGCCGCCGGCCCCGCCGATGATGAAATTGCTGTGCCGGTACACGTACGGCACGTCGACGTCGATGCTCATGCGGTCGGTGAGACCGTAGCGCGTATCGAGATCGGCCATCACCTGGTGCGACTTGGTTTCGCCGAG
The DNA here is from genome assembly GCF_007556815.1 of Paraburkholderia megapolitana. NCBI lineage: Bacteria > Pseudomonadati > Pseudomonadota > Betaproteobacteria > Burkholderiales > Burkholderiaceae > Paraburkholderia > Paraburkholderia megapolitana. The sequence goes on along the minus strand of NZ_CP041745.1, from coordinate 3,251,605 downwards.
GTTGATGTTGCCGAGGAAGATCGCATCGAGCGCGAGGAACCCGGACAGCTGCAACTGCCGGCGATCGTAATACGTGTCGCTGATACCCCAGTCGAGCGTCAGCTTGTGATCGAAGAGCGGCGCGTGTTCGCGCTGCACGACGGCTTCTTCGGCCTGGGTCCGCACCGGCTCCGCGGCTTTCTGCGTCTGTCCGACCGTGGTGCCGTCCGGCATCGGCGCGGGGCCGCTCGTGCCCGGTGCAGTCCCGCTGCCGGTGCCGTTGCCATTACCCGGTGAGGGTGGGTTGACCGGCACGCCGGTCGCAGTGCCGGTTGCGTCGCCGGGCGCGGACGCGCCTGGGCTGATCTGCGCGAGCTGCTGCAACGGTTGTAGCGGCGGTAGCTGAACCGGCAAGCCGTCCGCACCCGGTTGCGCGGCAACTGCCTCGCTGCCGGCCGGCGCACCGGCGCCCGGTACACCGCGGCCGCGTTGCGCCATTTCCAGACTCGTGACCTGCTGTTCGAGCGAGTGAATCTGCCGTTGCTGTTCGTCGACGACGCGCATCAACGTATTGAGCCGGTCTTCGACCGACTGGTTCGCGAGTGCCTGGGCAGCCGCGCCTTGCGACAGCGCGAACAGCAGCACGGCGGCCGGAATGGCGGCGAGTGCGATGCGCGGTGTCCTGGTCCTAGAAACGTTAGTCATTTTTGTTCCCCCGGTATCGGGCCGCGCAACCGGTCTCGGTTAATGCGTTGCGCGGCCCTCTTCGATACGACTACTGCGTTCCTGCATGCGGGCGGCGGCCCGCCGCATCATCTCCTGACGATGGCTGCGTTCTGCAGGGCTTGAAGAACGCCGGCCTGTTGCAACATGGCGGGTGACATCTGCTGCGTTTGCAGATGCAGTTGCAACTGGTTGGCGACTTGTTGGTTATTGCCGGCGATCTGTAGCAACTGCGCGATCGCACCGGCTTGTTGCGCGCTGTTCGGCGCGATGGTCTGGGTCGCGAGTCCGGCCGGCGTTTGTAGTGCGACGGTGACACCGCCGTTGCCGAACGCGATGCCGGCCCGGATCGTGCCCGCGGCGTTCGACGCGTTTGCACTGGCGGCGTTATTGCCGCCCGGCAATAACGCGGGCGCGCCGTCACCGAAGTCGATCTGCGCGGCGTTCACGCCGACGTTGCGGTCACCGGCTACCTGGGTGACCTGCGACACCCCATTCACCGAGATGCTCTGGCCACCGTTGGCGCCGGCATTCGGATTGGCACCGTTGTTGCCGTTGCCGCCGCCCACCACGCTCGCAAGCGTGTTGACGGTCGCGGTCAACTGATTCGCGGTGTTCGCCGCGACGGCAAGCGTGCCCTGCGCGATGGCGGTCACGCCGTTGGGCAGTTGCCATTGGGACAGCAGGTTCAACACGAACCCGGAAATCATCGACGCACCGGCGTACTTGCCGGTCTGCTGCGACAGAACGTCGTCGTCGACGGCTTGCCACTCCATCGTTTGCGGGGCGGCGTCGCGGATCGCGAGCAGGTCCTGCACCGGTGGCGGGCCGATGCTTTCCGCAGCAAACGCACTACTTGCAAGGCTGCACGCCGTGGCGCATAACGCGAAGCCGAGCTGTGAGATTTGGCGCTTCATGGTTGATTCAGAACAGGTCTGCCTTGATCAATCCGTATTCGACAAAGGGGGTCGCCGCCGAACCGTTTTCAAGCGCATTCGCGCGTAACTTCAAGGCCAGCGACTCGTTGTTTTGCAGCAATGGGGAATCCTCCCTGAACGGCTTTCCGAGAACCGCGAACACGAGGCCGTTCCAGGTTCTCGTAAAGTCCTCTTGAAGCACGATGCGGTTGCCGAGCGCAGGGTCCGCGATAAAGATGCGGCTGTTCTCGGCGTGTTTGACGATCACGAAATGCTCGTAACCATCGATGTTCATCAGCACCATCACGGGAATCTGCAGGCGATAGAGCGCATCCACGTTGACGCGGAAACCTCTGCCGCGCAGGCCGATCGTATCGACGAACTTCTTCATGTCGAGCATCGAGAACCCGTTCTTCACCACGACTTCCGGCGTCGAGAAGGCCATCATCCGGCGGATCAGTTCGGTTTCCGGAATATCGATGCCGTAGCCGTACTTGAGCAGCGTCGCGAGCGCAGCCGCACCGCAGCTGTAGTCGAACTGCTGGTTGACGATGTGGCTGTAGCGGATGTCCTTCATCGAGCGGACCGTCTTGACGAGCGGTACGCCTGCGAGCGTCGACGTATCGATCGTCGTCTGCGCGTAGCTCGCTGCACACGAGGTGCAACTTGCCAGCGCGACGGCAAGCCGTAACGTCCAGGACCGGTTGAAACCGGACATGATGGTCTCCTGCCTTATATGCGCCGGCAGCTACTGTGGCTGCCGGCGCGCTCCTGCCATGGTGCGATGTCGCGAGTACTGCGCTTGCCTGCCTCGCTTACTTGGCCACGTTCATCGAAGCGATCGCGAGGCCGTTGTGCTGCACGTTGCCTGCACCACCGGCGATGTTCACGCCGATGTTGCCTTGAGCGCCGAGCAGCGCGCCCATCCCGAGCGAAGCCGTACCTTCGAACGTACCGTTGAAGGTGAGGCTTGCTTGCTGCACGCTGTTGTCGGTTGCGACCATCGCGCCGTTGGCGTTCTTGTTCACAGTCGACGTCGATGCGGCGAGGCTGTTGTTCTGCACGTTGCCGATGCCGGCCGCGATGTTCACGCCGACATTGCCCGATGCGCCCGACAGCGAGTTGTCACCGACCGAAGCGTTGAGGTTGAAGTTATTGATCTTCGCCGTGCCAGCCGAAGTCTGGTTGTTGAACACCTGCGCATTGCCGAACACGTTGCCGGCATCGACCGATGCGAGCGACGCTTCGTTGCTTTGCGCGTTGTCCACACCTTCCGCGACGTTCACCCCGACATTGCCCGACACGTTTTGCGCAGCACCTGTACCGGTTGTGGCGGTCAGCGTGCCTGCCTTCTGCGTGTTGATGTGCTGGGTGATCTTGCCGTTCGTCGAGACGTCGGTGGTCGCGAGGCTGGCGTCGATGCCCCATGCGGCATAGGCGCTGTTGGTCTCGGTGGAGGCGCCGGCCTGATAGCCCGACTCTTCGCCCCATGCGGACTGGCCACCGGAACCTTGATCGGCATGGAAGCCCACAGCGCGCCCTGTCCCGAACCTTGCGAGGCCTGGAAGCCGCCCGCGAGGCTGTTCGAGTTGGCGTAGCTCGACTGGTTGTAGCCGGCCGAGAAGCCACCTTGCGCATGCGCGGAACCGAAGCCGAAGAACGGCGTGTCGAAGTTCACGTAGTTGTAGCTGCCGCCGATCTGTCCGCCTGCGGCGATGTGGCCGCCGGAGTTCTGCGACGTATGGCTGAAGCTGCCGGCGATGCCCGAGCTTTGCTGGCTGTACTCATAGCCGCCGCCGGCAATCGAGCTGCTTTGGTTGCCGTACTTGTAGCCCGATGCTTCCTGGCCGCCCTGCGCCATCCACGACGACGACGAGTGGCTCGTCGTTTCCGTTCCGAACGCAACGCCGCCGCCCTTGATGGACGAAGAGTTGTTGTGAATGGTCGTCGTCACATAGCCGGACGTATAGGTTTGCGCATTCGGGCTGAGCGATGCGTTGACCATCACGTTCTGGTTGTTGTTGACGACGGCGCCGGCGGTGCTCTGCACGCCGACACAGCCATACAGTGTGACCCAGCCGAACACGCCGACTTCTTCGCCGACGATCGTGGCGTTGAAGATGAACGGGTTGGTGGGTGCCGCGAACACACCGCCCGAGGCGGTGGCGAGTACGGCTGCAGCAATAAGAGTGCGCTTCATGATGTCGCTCCGATTTACAAGTGTGGTCAGTTAAAAAAGAGTGCCCGCCGGGGGACGGAGCACAAAACTGTTTGCCGTGGCATTACCGGCACCGGCTGTCTGGTTGATCTGTACGATCCCGTTGACGTTCTTGAAGGCGTCGTTGGAAATAGTCGCCTCGCGTACGCTGTGAACCCCGATTGCTAGACCTTGACCGCCGTTTTTCGCGGCCGTCGCGGATAGCTCTCTATCCGAGACGGTCTCGACTCCTGGCGCCGCAGTGCCGAGCTGCACACTGTTGCGCTGGAGATTCCCTGCGCCGGCGCTCTGATTGATCATCAGGGCTCCGGACGAATTCGAAAATGCGTTGCTGCCGATCGATGCAGTCGTGCTCGTGACCTTCGCGGCAACCGATGCGCTTTGCGCGCTTGCGTTGTCGGCGGCGACGGCGTTGCCACCCGTGATCGTCAGCTGGTTGGCCTGTGCGTTGTCGACACCGGCCGTTTCGTTGACCGCCACCGCACCGGTCGTACCGACACCTGCGCCGGCACCGATCGATGCGGTGCCGCTCACGACCGGCACGCGCTGCGCATAAGCGCTGCTGACAAGGAGCGCGACGAGTACGGCGCTGCCCGTATGAACGAGCGTGCGCGCCATGCGCTGCGAAGAACGGCGCGCGCTCATTTCAGACCTCCGAGTCCGCCGCTCAGCGCAGCAGACAGCGGTGCAAGGGCGCCTGTCACCGACTGCGAAATCGTGCCGCCGATACCGGCACCGGCCAGGCCCGCGCCGCCCGCACCGAGCGGAATGCTGCCGCCCGCCGCGTTGCCGCTGAGAATGCGCGTCACGCCCTGGATGCTGTCGCCCATCGCACCGATCGGCGCGAGGCCGCTCGAGCCGCGCGCGGTCGTCAGGTCGGCGTCGGACACGATCTGCGCCATCATCGGATCGAAGGTGTTGGCCGGGAACGTGGTGGCGCGCACGGCGACCGGATCCTGGTCGCGCGGAACCTGGGCGAACGCACTGCGTGGCGTGATTTCCCGCTCGACGATGATGTCGCCCGGGTTCACCGCCTGTTGTGCGGCGGCGATGCCGGCTCCGCTTGCGGCCGCGATTCCGAGCAACGCCTGCAGCACGGGCAGCAGCGCGGGCAGCAGTACTGCCAGCGGACTGCGTGCGTGCGACGGGTGGATCGAGGTGCTCATGTCTGCTCCCGGTAGCGCGGCGACCGATGCGGTCGTCTCGCAGTGTTCGTGTGATGACGTAATCCGCATCACTTTCTCGTGTAGCTCGCGACGTTGCTCTGTGTGGCATGCGCCGCATCGACCGGAACCGGCAGAGGTGCGGGCGGCGCGATCTCGTCCCACAGCGTCACGGTGCCGCCGCGCATCAGTTGCGGTGTCGCGGCCACCATCAACATGCCGCTCGCGCCGCCGCGCTGATGCGAGAGCATCTGGTCGTCGAGCGCCAGGTCGTTCATCGATGCAGCATCGGTCCGGTCGCGCAGTACGGCGGCGAGAGTGGAACCGCTTTCAGCTGACGTATCGTCGAGCGCGGCCGTGATCGTTGCGGGTGCATCGATAGCGACCGGCATAACAAACGATGCGTTCGCGAGGACGAAGGGCGCGGCATACGTATCGAGCGCTCGGGCAGGCACGAAGGTCTGCGCCTGAACCGCAAAAGGCAGCGCACTGCAAACGAGCGCGACGCAGAGCGCGGCACGTGGCGTAACGGCAATCAGGTCGATGCGGAAAGCGAGTCGCATGATGTCTCTCCTTGGTGCGAGGCATTTAGCGAAACGTGTGCCATGAGCCGCAATCCGTTGATACGACTGGGCTCACCGTTGCTTGTCCGGAGCGGGAAATCGCAAAACGGGAAAAAACGTTTCAGCGCTGAAACGGGCGGCAGAAAATACCGATGAACGGCAATTGCAAGCTATTGCGACAACCGTCGCAATCACTCATGGTCAACCCTTTGTGGAAACGTTTTATTCAAAAGACGTAGACTTGCGGACCACGATGCGAGCCTTGCTGGGCAAGGTGTTCAGCAATTAATTTGCATATGTGTTTTCTAAGTGGCGGGCGTATAGTAAGCTCTCGAAAACAGTTCCATATTTTAAAAAACCCGCTACTGGGCCGTCTCGATACACACACACACGCCGCTTTTCGGGGATTCGCTGTTCGCACGAATGGAATGGCCGTTCGGGTTTTGCCCTGCGTGAGTCCCGATGCGAATCAGCGTGTCTGAAACATGTTCAGGTACGTGCCGTCATCCTTAACGTTCGTTGACGAGAGGATCTGAATAATGGAATCCGCAACGCGCCAATTGATTTACGTTTCGCGCGACCCCAATGTGAGGTTGCACACCCAGTTTCATGACCGTGGCTGGCATGTCGAGGTAGTTGGCTCGGCACGCGACGCGCGTCGCGCCGTTCGCGCCGGTATGGCGGCGGGCGGTTTGCTCGATCTGACAAGCCGTTTTCAGCAACACGAAATCGCTGCATTCGAAGCGTGCCTGACGATGCAAAACGTCGGCTGGGTAGCGGCCACGACGGCCGGCCAGTTGCAGGACGCGGCGTTGCGCAGGCTCGTGCGCGACTACTGTTTCGATTATGTGACGGTGCCGTATTCGGACGATCGTATCGTCGACTCGGTGGGGCATGCGTACGGCATGGTGTCGCTCGGCGAGAACGCGTCGAACGATCCGAAACAGAGCAGCAACGAAGGCGAGATGGTCGGTTCCTGCGACGCCATGCTCGCGCTGTTCCGTTCTATTCGTAAGGTCGCGATGACCGACGCGCCGGTGTTTATCTCCGGCGAATCAGGCACCGGTAAAGAGCTGACCGCAGTCGCGATTCATGAGCGTTCATCGCGGCGTAACGCGCCGTTCGTGCCGATCAACTGCGGTGCGATTCCACCTCATCTGCTGCAATCCGAACTATTCGGCTACGAGCGCGGCGCGTTTACCGGCGCGAATCAGCGCAAGATCGGCCGCGTCGAAGCGGCCAACGGCGGCACGCTGTTTCTCGATGAAATCGGCGATTTGCCGCTCGAAAGCCAGGCGAGCCTGCTGCGCTTCCTGCAGGAGCGCAAGGTGGAACGCCTCGGCGGTCACGGCACGATTCCCGTCGACGTGCGCATCATTTCGGCGACGCACGTCGATATGACCGCGGCGATGATAGAAGGGCGGTTTCGTTCGGATCTGTATCACCGGCTTTGCGTGCTGCAGATCGACGAGCCGCCGTTGCGCGCACGCGGCAAGGACATCGAACTGCTCGCGCGGCACATGCTCGAACGTTTCAAAAAGGATGCAAGCCGCCGCTTACGCGGGTTTTCCCCCGATGCGATTGCCGCGCTTCACAACTACAGCTGGCCTGGCAACGTGCGTGAGCTGATCAATCGCGTGCGGCGAGCGATCGTGATGTCGGAAGGACGCGCCATCACCGCGCGCGATCTCGAACTCGCCGAGTATGTCGAGATCGTGCCGGTCTCGCTCGCGCAGGCACGCGAAGCGGCCGAACGCCAGGCCATCGAACTCGCGCTGCTGCGTCATCGCGGACGACTCGGCGATGCGGCACAGGAACTCGGTATCTCGCGGGTGACGCTGTATCGTCTGCTGGGCGCGCATGGCATGCGGCACATCGAGGCGGAGCCGCTCGCGCAGAACGGCGACCTGCAGGCCACGATGCCGCATCTGTGACAGCACGCTGCGGCGCCGGCCGCATGCTGCTGATACACCGCCGTACCAACGTGCGCCGCGTCTCGCGCGCGCCGCTCCGAACACATCCTCCCTTCGCTTGGTAAAATCACGGTTTCTCGCCTAACCGCGGGCGCCTTGCGCCCGGCCGAAGGAACCTGCATGAAACAATACCTTGACCTCGTCCGCTCGATCCTCGACACCGGCACATGGCAGGAGAATCGCACCGGCATTCGTACGATCAGCATGCCGGGCGCGATGTTGCGCTTCGATCTGCAACAGGGTTTTCCCGCCGTGACGACAAAGAAGCTCGCGTTCAAGTCGGCGATCGGCGAACTGGTAGGGTTTCTCCGCGCCTCGCGCAGTGCTGCGGAATTTCGCGAGCTTGGCTGCAAGGTGTGGGATGCGAACGCAAACGATAATCCGCAGTGGCTCGCGAATCCGTATCGCGAGGGACCGGACGATCTCGGCGACGTGTATGGCGTGCAATGGCGCAAATGGCCGGCATACAAGGTGCTGGACGCACAGGCCACGGCGCGGATCGCCGATGCGACGGCGCGCGGTTATCGCACGGTCACGACATTCGATGAAGACGGTACGCGCAAGGTGCTGCTCTACAAGGCCGTCGACCAGTTGCGCCAATGTCTCGACACGATCATGCAGAACCCGGCGGACCGACGCATTTTGTTTCATGGTTGGAACCCCGCGGTGCTCGAAGAGATTGCATTGCCCGCCTGCCACCTGCTGTATCAGTTCCTGCCCAACGTAACGCGTCGCGAGATTTCGCTGTGCCTGTACATCCGCAGCAACGATGTTGGTCTCGGTACGCCGTTTAATCTGACCGAAGGGGCGGCGTTGTTGCATCTGGTCGGACGTCTCACCGGTTACACGCCGCGCTGGTTTAGTTACTTCATCGGCGACGCGCACATCTACGAGAATCAGCTCGACATGCTGCAACAGCAGCTCACGCGCGAACCGTATGAGAGCCCGCGTCTCGCGATCGCCGACCGTGTGCCCGACTACGCGCAAACCGGTGTCTACGAACCCGAATGGCTGGAGAAGATCGAACCGGCGGATTTCTCGCTCGTCGGTTACCAGCATCACGAGCCGTTGACGGCGCCGATGGCGGTTTGATCGGATGATTCGGTCGAGCGTTACTGTTGAGCGGTATTGTCGATCGAACCGTTACCGCGCAAGAAACTCGTTGAAGCGTTGATGACCGGTCGGCGTAATGCGCAGGATGCGCGGCCGCTCGGTGCGCTCGACCCAGCCCTGGCGAGACCACGAATCGAGCAGCGCTGCACCGAGCGCGCCACCCAGATGCGGGCGCCGTTCGCTCCAGTCAGGACAGGTACACGCGAAGCGTCGTCGACGTGTGTGTTGACCCGCGACATCGATACCCCAGTCCGCGAGATGCGCGGTGCCGCTCGACGTTGCTTCGAGCGCATCGCCGTCCAGCGTGAGCAGGTCGTGCTCGACCATCCGCTCGAACACGCGCACCGCCAGTTCTCCCGCCATGTGGTCGTAGCAGGTCCGCGCGTAGCGCATGTCGACCGGCACCGTACGCGCAGTGCGCGGTGCCGCACGCTGTGGCGCGGTGGCTTGCGCGACGTTGGCGAGCGCTTCGATCGATGCCGCGATATCCGGCGTGGCGATGCGGAAGTAGCGGTGCCGTCCGCGCACCTCGACGGCCAGCAGGCCGCCTTCGGTGAGTCGCGCGAGATGGGCGCTTGCCGCGGAAGGCGACAGGCCCGCAATCATCGTCAGTTCGCCGGCCGGTCGTGCGCTGCCGTCCATCAGCGCCCACAGCATCGCGGCGCGCCCCGGGTCGGCCAGCAACGCGCCGATCCAGCTTAAACCGGGGAAGTGGCTGTGATCGTCGGTGGGGGCGGTGGGCATGGTGGCTTCCTTGCTGGATAAGGGCGGCGCGAGACGGCATAGGCGCGATGTCTCAACTGTACCCGCATGCGGTATTCGATGTTTCAGCCTCGCCTGAATTGTCGAATGAACGGCCGAGGGTCGCTGCGCCGCCGGGCGTCGCCAGGCTAGAATCGTTTCCTGTTCTGCGGAAATCATTGCCATGAAGCTGCTCTTTGCTCTTGCTGCCGTTGCATTGCTGTGCGCTGCCTGCGCGCAGGGTGGCGGCCCGGATGCGTCGGGACCGGGTTCCGGCCGCATCTCGATGTACGGCACGATCGACGAAGGCGTGTCGTATCACAGCAAATAAGGCCGGCGCGCAGGTAACGGTGAAAAGCGACGGTTGGCGGAAATTGATGCCGGATTGTCTTTTCTGCCAGATCGCTCCGTGCGATGCTCGGCCAGTCTCTAGCGGACTTTCGTCCCATTTCCTTGTTTCCTTCATTCGCTGCGCGAGCTTTTCAATGCCGTTTCCCGCTCTTCTTTCGCAACGATCGCTTCGCATGCGCGCAATGCACAGCGTTCGAACGGCGCGACACAGGGGCGATAGATGACCGGCGTAACCGCTTCGAAAACCGGCCGGCGAGTGCCGGCCGCGAAAACTCCAACCCGGGCCGCGAACGAAGCAGCCGCCGCGCCAGCTGCGCGCCACATCGTGTTCGCAGTAGCGCCCGACCTCGTGTTGCTCGATGCGAGCGGCCCGCTTGAAGCGTTCTGGCGTGCCGAACTCATCACCGCAGACCGGCGCTGCGCAACCGGTGCGCAGAGTGTTCAGGACGCACGCGAGCAGGCACCGGCTGCATACCGGCTCTCCATCGCCTCGATCAACGGCGGTGTACTGCAAACCTACCCCGGTCTACCTATCGTCACGCAACGTCTCGACGTGCTCGAGCGCGAACCGATCGATACGCTGATCGTCCCCGGTGTGCCGATCGACGAAGGCTACGCATTGCAGCCCGAACTGGTGGCGTGGATCGCGCGGCGGGCGCCATCTATACGGCGCGTGTGTTCGGTCTGTACGGGCGCGTTCTATCTGGCGGCGGCGGGCGTGCTCGACGGCCTTCGCGTGACGACGCACTGGCGCAGTGCTGGGCGCCTCGCCCAGCAATTTCCGCGCGTGCAGGTGGACGCCGAGCCGATCTTCATCCGCGCGCCGCTCGACGCTCGCTCGGGACGCAGCGTGTGGACTTCGGCGGGTGTTACGGCCGGCATCGATCTCGCGCTCGCGCTGATCGAAGAAGACCTCGGCCACACGATCGCGATGCAGGTGGCACGGCGACTCGTCGTGTTCATGAAGCGGCAGGGCGGCCAGTCGCAGTTCAGCGCCACGCTGGCGGCGCAGACGTCGGCGGCCGGTGCGTTCGATGCGCTGCACGGCTGGATCGCCACGAATCTGCGCGATGACCTGTCGGTCGAGCGGCTCGCCGAACGCGCACGGATGAGCCCGCGCACCTTTGCCCGGCGTTACGTCGACGAAGTGGGGCGCACGCCCGCGCGGACAGTGTCTGCGCTGCGTCTTGAAGCAGCGTCGCGTGCGCTTGCCGAGTCGAGCCGGCCGCTGAAAAGGATTGCGCTCGAATGTGGATTCGGCAGTGAGCAGAACCTGCGGCGCGCGTTTTTGCGCCATTTCGGCGTGCTGCCGCATGATTATCGCGAGCGCTTCGCATCGACCCGACCGGCCGCGCGGTCCCGCGCCTGACATCAACCACTAGCCACTTTTCCGCCGAACCTCAAAGCAGGCAGACCACCCCGTAGTCGACCACCCTGCGAATCAGCCAGTGACGGTTCAACTCCGGCAATTCGTAATCGGGACAGGCGACTTCCATGTAGCCGTTGGCAAGCAGAATGATTTCCGTATGCAAGCGCGACAAGAGCGACAGGCTGGAAAAGAAAAGAGCGGTCTTCATGTCTGCACCCTTGCTACTGAAGAATCGACGATTCCAATCTAGTCCTGGCGGGTTCGTTGGTCGCGCAATTTAGACGGTCTGTTACCGTTCGGGCGACGAGGGGTGCGTACACGTCGGTCTGCTTGAGGCGCTGTGATATCGCGCAGCGGCAGGTCGATAACGGACCGATGATTTTGTCGCACGACCGATGCCGGGGTAAGATTTGCCGCAGCGCCGAGCCGCACTGCCGCGGCCGGCCCGTTCTGACCGACCGGAGTCCCCATGTCTACCCCCGCAGCATCCCTCGATCGATCGGAGACCACGTTCCGCTTTCTTGCCGAGCCGACTTCGGTCAACTTCGGCGGCAAAGTGCACGGCGGTGCGCTGATGAAGTGGATCGACGAAACCGCGTACGCGTGCGCGGCCGTCTGGTCCGGCCGCTATTGCGTGACCGTGAGCGTCGGCAATATCCGTTTTCGCCGGCCGATTCTCGTCGGTAATCTCGTCGAATTGCGCGCGCGCGTGGTAACGACCGGGCGCACCAGTATGCATATCCACGTGTCGGTGCAGGCGGGCGATCCGAAGGGCGGGGAGTTGCTGCAAACCACCGATTGCCTCGTCGTGATGGTCGCCGTCAACGAGAACGGACATCCGGTACCGGTGCCGCCGTTCGTGCCGGAAACCGACGAGCAGCGGCGCCTCGCCAAATACGCCATGGATGTGAAGGATGCGCTCGACGCGATCGTCGAGCTGAAGCCCGAGGCGGTCGCGCAGGGCAAGGTTTGAGTTAGCGCGGATGCGCTCGGTTGCGCACGGCATGTACCGCGCGCAACCGCTAAAGCCAGTATCAACCTTTGACGTTACCAACCATATCGGCAGGACGAACCCATTCGTCGAACTGCTGTTCCGTCACGTAGCCGAGCGCGAGCGCGGCCGCCTTTAACGTCGTGCCTTCCTTGTGCGCTTTCTTCGCGATCTGCGCAGCCTTGTCGTAGCCGATGTGCGGATTGAGCGCCGTGACGAGCATCAGCGATTCGTTGAGCAACGTATCGATACGCTCGCGATTCGGCTCGATGCCGACCGCGCAGTGATCGTTGAAGCTCTGCGCGCCGTCGGCGAGCAGGCGAATCGATTGCAACACGTTGTGCGCGATCATCGGGCGGAACACGTTCAGTTCGAAGTTGCCGCTCGCGCCGCCGATATTCACCGCGACGTCGTTGCCGAACACCTGTGCACACAGCATGGTCAGCGCTTCCGACTGTGTCGGGTTGACCTTGCCCGGCATGATCGAACTGCCCGGTTCGTTTTCCGGAATCGACAGTTCGCCGAGCCCGCAGCGCGGACCGCTGGCGAGCCAGCGCACGTCGTTGGCGATCTTGTTCAAGCTGGCGGCGACCGTTTTCAATGCGCCGTGCGCGAATACGAGTGCATCGGCGGCTGCCATCACTTCGAACTTGTTGGCCGCGGACACGAACGGCACACCGGTCAGCTTGCCGATCTCGGCCGCGACTTTCGTCGCGAACTGCGGATGCGCGTTGAGCCCGGTACCGACGGCCGTGCCGCCTTGAGCGAGTTCGTACAGATGCGGCAGCGTCGATTCGACGTGACGGATGCCCTGATCGAGTTGCGCGACATAGCCGGAGAATTCCTGACCGAGCGTAAGCGGCGTCGCATCCTGTAGATGCGTGCGGCCGATCTTCACGATGCCGGCGAACGCTTTTGCCTTGCCGTCGAGCGTATCGCGCAGCGTCTTCAACGCGGGCAGCAGATGCCTGACGATGCCGGTCGCGGCCGCCACATGCATCGCGGTCGGGAACACGTCATTTGAAGACTGGCCGCGATTTACGTCGTCGTTCGGATGCACCTTGCGCGCTTCACCGCGTTCGCCGCCGAGCAGTTCGCTCGCGCGATTCGCGATCACCTCGTTGAGGTTCATATTGGTCTGCGTGCCGGATCCGGTTTGCCAGACCGCGAGCGGAAATTCCTGCGGATGCTGGCCGTCGATGATCTCGTCGGCGGCGCGCATGATGGCGTGTGCCTTCGTTTCGTCGAGCACGCCGAGCCCGAGGTTCACTTCGGCGGCGGCGCGCTTGATCACGGCAAGTGCCGTGATCAGTTCCGGCGACTGCTTCTCCGACGAAATGCGGAAATTCTGCAACGAGCGCTGCGTCTGCGCGCCCCACAGGCGAGCGTTCGGCACGGCGATTTCGCCGAACGTATCGCGCTCCATGCGTACATCTTCGGTCATGATGATTTCACTCCGTTTGACTGATCGGGTTCTCGACACGGCACGGCACGGTGCGGCCCGGCGGGAGGCCGGCAGAGGTGCCGTCAAAGCTCGTTATCGATGGGCAACAGCAAGCATATCCCCGTCAGCAGATTTCTGTAGAAACCCGCATGTGGATCGAGGTTATACGTGTGCTGCTGGCCGTTTTCCACATCGGTCCAGATGAGCGGCGACGTGGTCACGCTGTCGTTTTTCAGACGCGCGCGTTCGGCCGGCGTGGCGAGCGTGACGCGATAGCTGATCTCGGGTTGCGTCGCTCGATCGAACAGCGTGGCGACTTCGCCGGCGAGCGCTTCGCTGTGGATTACCAGTGCGAGTTCGGTGTTCAGATGCGCGGAACGTGGATCGAGATTCATCGAACCGATCACCAGTATCTTGCGATCGATCACGTAAGTTTTCGCATGCAGACTCGCGCGCGATTGCGACCCGGCGATGCCGGGTCTCGGTTGATTCTGGATCGGCCGGAATTCGTATAACTCGACGCCTTCTTTTAGCAGCGGCACGCGGTACGGACTGTAGCCGGCCTGCACGGCGATCGCATCGGTTGCGGCCATCGAGTTCGTCAGCACCGCCACGCGCACGCCGCGCTGCGTCAGTACGCCGAGCCCTTTTACACCCGCATCGTGCGGCACGAAATACGGCGAAATGACGAGGAATTCTTTCTGCGCATCGTGCGTCAGTTCGATCAGTCGCTGCATCGGCGGGCTGACGTAGTCGTCGGTGGGTTTGACGATCTTGTCGGGCGTATCGGCCTTGAACTCGGCGGGCGCCCAGGTAAGACCGAGTTCGTTGTTCGCGATCTGCGCGGCGAGCGGTGTTGCGTTCAATGGTTTTGCGTTGTACGGGTCCGCGTTTTCGCGCCAGTGCGCGCGCAGTTCGTCGCGCATCGCATTGAGTTCCTTCGGATCGAACTTCTGATGATTCAACGCGCGCAGCGGGTACGAACTGCTGCTTTGCCAGAATTCGTCGAAGCTCGCCGAGACGTCGTGCGTGATCGGACCGGCCGCGAGCACATCGAGATCGCGGAATTGCAGCGTCGTACTCGCGCTGAAATACTCGTCGCCGAGATTGCGCCCGCCCACAATCGACACCTGGTTGTCCGCGATCATCGCCTTGTTGTGCATGCGGCGCGTAAAGCCGTCGATCTTCGTGAAGAGATTCGTCGTGCGTTCGAACACGCCCCGGTGCGTGGTACCGAACGGATTGAACACGCGGATCTCGATGTTGTCGTGCGAGTTCAGCGCGGCCATCACGCTATCGATATCGTCGAAGTTCAGGTCGTCGACCAGCATCCGCACGCGCACGCCGCGGTCCGCCGCATAGAGCGCTGCGCCGAGCAGTAACTTGCCGGTCGTGTCTTCGTTCGCGATGTAGTACTGCATGTCGAGCGTTTTCGTCGCGGCGCGGGCGAGGGCGATACGCATCTGCAGCGCTTCGGAGCCGTTGGACAGCACGCGAAAGCCCGATTCGCCCGGATGCGCGCGCTCCGGTGCGGCGAGCGCGTCAAGCAGGGGTGTTGGGGTATCGGCGGGCAGTGCGTGCGTGACCTCGCGATTCATCGAGGTGGCGGGCGGGCGTGTCGCGCACGCGCCGAGCAGCGTCGCGGCGATGCATAGCAGGGCTGCGCGGACGGCTACGGCGGCGCTGTGCCGCCAGGGTGTGGTCGATGCGCGATGGGTGGAAAGGGAATACGCCGGCACGCTGCTTCCTCCGTCTGGGTCGACTGTCGAGTAGATGAGGCGTTGCCGCTATAGCAGGGCGATGGCTTCAGCGCATCGCCCGGAGCGGATTCTAGACGCGATTCTAAAGGGGAATGCGTCAGGCCGGCGGCGTATCGGCCCGCGCGGCCCGTGTCGACCCGCGCGCTGGGCGGCCCGCCCAGTAGCCAGCAAGTAGCGAGCCCGACAGGTTGTGCCACACCGAGAACAGCGCGCCGGGCAAGGCGGCGATCGGTGTGAAATAGAGTTTGCCGAGCGTCGCGGCAAGACCGGAGTTCTGCATGCCGACTTCGATCGCGAGCGTGCGGCAGACCGATTCGTCGAAGCCGAGCAGCCGACCGCCCCAATAGCCGCCGAGCAGACCAATGCCGTTATGCAGAACCACGCCGAGCATCACGACGAGCCCAACCGAGGCGATGCTCTTCTGCGTACCGCCGACCACTGCCGCGATGATCAGCAGGATCGCGACCATCGAAATAAGCGGCAGCACGGGCTCGATTTTGCGCACGATGCGGCCGAACAGATGATTGATCACGAGACCGACAGCGATCGGCACGGCGACGATCTGCAGGATGCTGAGCAGCATGCCGCGCACATCGACGGCAATCGATGCGTCCACATAGAGGCGCGTGAGCAGCGGTGTTGCGAACACGCCGACGAGCGTCGACAGTGCGCTGATCGTGACCGACAGCGCGACGTCGCCGCGCGCGAGATAGATCATCACGTTCGATGCCGTGCCGCTCGCCACACTACCGACGAGCACCATGCCGGCCGTGAGATCGGGCGGCATCCGCAGCGCTTTCGCGATTGCCCATGCGGCGAGCGGCATCACGAGGTAATGCAGCACGATGCCGGCAACGACCGGCGCAGGCCGCGTGAACACGCGCTGAAAGTCCGCTACCGATAGCGTGACGCCCATCGCCAGCATGATGATGGTGAGCAGCGTGGTGACGTGCGGCGCGATGCCGCTTACCGATGCCGGCGAAAAATAGGCGGCGAGCGAAACGAGTACAGCCCACAGCGGAAAGAGACGGGTAACCCGGGCGAGCATGACAGGTGGTCCTTGGTTCTGTTTTATGTTGGGAGCGATGGTGCGCGGCACGCGGTTGTTGCGTGCGATGTGTATGGGATCGCGGTATTGCGGATCGTGCGGCGGGCGTATGGCGAGGGTGAACGTGCCACGCGCGTCAGCACATCCTCGTGAGATGCGCAGTGGGATGCACGCAGGCAACCCGCCGCGCATTTTACCGTCGACGCGGCAGATGGCCGGCACGGCGAACGGGCGCACAAAAAAGAAACCCGCGCAGTGCGCGGGTTAAAACCCTGTCAGAGGAGTGTCAAAGTAAGACGGCTTCATCGTAGCGCGGCCACTCATCGACCCCAACCAAGATCGCGTGCTTTGCTTAGCTCACGACGCGGGATGCGACGCTGCCGCGGCAGCCATCCGTACGTTGCGCAGGCTCAGCTTGTGAAAGCGCAGCGTCATCAGCAGTGCGACGCTCGCGAGTCCGGCCGCAAGTCCCCACCACAGTCCGCGTGTGCCGAAGCCGAAGTGGAACGCCAGCGTGTAGCCGGTCGGAAAGCCGATGCCCCAGTAGCCGATTGCGGCGGCGATCATCGGGATGCGTGTGTCCTTCAGTCCGCGCAGACAACCGGAGCCGACCGTCTGCATGCCATCGACGATCTGGAACAGCGCCGCAACGCCGAGCAGCGAGGTGGCGAGCTGCACGGTCGCGGCGTTGCGCGGATCGTCGAGATGCAGGTACAGCCCGACGATCGCATGCGGCGCCAGGATCAGCACGAGACCCGACAGCGTCATGAAGCCGACCCCGAGCGCCAGCGCGACGAAGCCCGCGTGCCGGGCCGCGAGCGGTTGCTGCGCGCCGGTCCAGAAGCCGACGCGCACGTTCGCTGCCTGACCGATCGACAGCGGCACCATGAAGGCGACCGACGCGACGTTCAATGCGATCTGGTGCGCAGCCAGCGACGATTCGCCGAGCACGCCGATCATCAGGCCGGTTGTGAGAAACAGCATCGTTTCGACGCCGTATGTAATCGCGACCGGCCAGCCGATGCCGAACAGCTCGCTCATCAACGGCACGCTCGGGCGTGTCGCGACTGCGAAGTGGCGAAAGCGCGGGCGCAGATGCAGCAGCGCCATCAGTATCAGAGCGGACGTCCAGACCGTGAACGTGGTCGCAGTCGCGGACCCGAGAAAGCCCAGACGCGGCAATCCCCACGCACCGTGAATCAGCCCGTAGTTCAGAAAGCCGTTGACGAACACCCCACCCAGCGACACCCACAGCAGGCGCTTGGCTGCGCCGATGGCGGGCAGGAACGAGCGCATCAAGCCGATCCCGATCAGGCTGCCGAGCGTCGCCCAGCGCAGCACGCCCGTGTATTCGCCGATGTTGTGCGCGAGCAAGGCCGGTTCGCCGAATGCGAGCAGGATCGGCGTCGCGAACGACAGCAGCACGAACGCGGGGATCGACAGCAGCACGGATAACAGGAAGCCGGTCCAGTAGATGTGCGGTACGCGGTCCTCGGCCTGGGCGCCGCGCGCATGCGAGACGCTGACACTGACCGAGGTCAGCACGCCCTGCAGCAGCGTGACCACGGTGAAGAACAGATTCGCGCCGAGGCCGCCGGCTGCGAGCGCATCGGCGCCGAGCGAGCCGAGCAGCACGGTATCGGTCACGCTCATCGCCATCTGCGAGAGCTGCGCAATGGCAAGCGGTGCGGCGAGACGAGCGGTGTCGGCGGCATGGCGCGACAGCGACGGGGGCGCCGAGACGGCGCGCGAAAAGGCGGAACGGCCCGGTTGGGGTTGGCCGGTGTGGGTCATGGTTGGCCTGCAAATAGAAGCGGACGACACGGGCGACGCCGGTGTCGTGATTGATCAGTGTTTTCCGCTGAAGCTGACAAGCTGACAGCTTATTGCCTGCGCGCTCTGTTGTCGATCAACAGGCACAATTTTGGTGCGGGTTTGACGGGGAGGCTGAAGGGGCGCTGCTCGCTGGCGAAGTTTGCGCCCGCTACGCCTCGTGTACCGCGATGCGCGTGTCGCCTAGCAGCACGACCTGGCCTGCGCGGATTTTGCACGTTTTGCGCAGTTCGACCTGGCCGTCGACCAGCACTTCGCCGGCGGCGACGCGCACCTTGGCGGAGCCGCCGCTGTCCGCGAGGCCTGTGATCTTCAGGAGATTGTGCAACTCGACGTAGTCGCCGGTCAGCGTGAAATCGAGGTTGGGCATGGCGTGTGCGACTGGAAAGCGGAACGGGTTCGCATCATAAGCCAGACGCTGGACGGATGCTTGTCCCGGGTGGTTTCGTGGGCTCGGGCCGGCAAATGCAAGCAGATGTTATGCAGATGTCAGGAAATGAAACGTTCCGTAACATCGACTGTTTCTCACGAACTTCACTCGATACGGTCCGTCTGTGGGAATAACTGCTGCGCTTTTGCGGCAGTTCACAGAAACGATCGGGCGTCGCTGGCGCCGAGGGCCAGTGGCTACAACGCCCGATCGCGACAACCTTGGAGAGGATAGCCATGACTCAGATTCGTTCGCTACTGATCGGTACCGCCCTGACCGCCGCGTTGAGCACGCTCGCTACCGGCGCCGCACTGGCGCAGACCGCCGCGCCGCCGGCCCCTGATGTCGCGGGTCAGGCACAGATGCAGGCACCGGCCATGCAGGGTGGTGCGCAGGGCAATGAAATGGCACCCGCCGCACCGGCCGCCGCCGGTATCGAGCAGCCCGTCACGCCGGCACCGCAGCGTCTGACCGCTTCCAGCCCGACCGACCCGCTGGTGCAAAAGCGTAACGCCGACGCGCAGGCGAATGCCAACTACAGCGCTTCGAAGAAGGCATCGAAGACGGAGTACAAGCAGCAGGTGCATGACGCGAAGGTGAATCGCAAGGCCGACAAGCAGGCCGCGAACAACGAGATGAAGGCCGACATGAAGGGCGCGCCGGCTCAAG
The DNA here is from genome assembly GCF_007556815.1 of Paraburkholderia megapolitana. Taxonomy (NCBI): domain Bacteria; kingdom Pseudomonadati; phylum Pseudomonadota; class Betaproteobacteria; order Burkholderiales; family Burkholderiaceae; genus Paraburkholderia; species Paraburkholderia megapolitana. The sequence continues at coordinate 3,232,320 of NZ_CP041745.1, read as the reverse complement.
CGGCGACGCCGGGCCCGGATAGCGGGCAACACTAAGCCGCGCGATGCTCACCGTCATGCAAAGGAGGAACCCATTCATGAACAAGCTGATTAGTACGCTCGGTGTGGCGCTGGTCGCAGGTTGCCTGTCGGCGGTGGCCGTCGCGCAGTCGCACGACCCGGTGTCGGAGCCCACGACGCACGCCGATAAAAAGGCGGCGAAGGCCCAGGCGAAGGCGGACCATAAAACCTCGGTCGCGCAGGCCAAGGCCGACAAACAGCAGGCCGACGCGCAAGCCGACGCAGACAAGGCGACCGCCGACGCGAAAGAGAAGGACGCGAAGAAGGAATAGTGAGGTGCGGGGAGAGGCTGCTTGAAGTCTGAGCTTTCTCCTTCGCGTCACGCATGTGCCACGAGCGGCCCGGAGCACGTCAGTGTCCGGGCCGCTTTTTTGCGCCCGTGTTCGCGGGCTGGATGGCCTGGCATCGCGCATGGTTGCGTCGTCGGGCAAGCGGCCGGCGACGGCTCAGGAAATAGGGCGCTTGCCGCCGAAGGTTGTATGGATATACAGTATCCGTCGCTCACCACTCTCGCCACTGCCTACCGTGCTCTCCGTCGCCGATTCCCCGCTACCCGACACCGCCGCCTGGCTCGCGAAGCTCAACGACGCGCAGCGCGAAGCCGTCGAGTACGGCACCGCCGATGCGACCCAGCCGCCGGGCGCGCTGCTGGTAATCGCCGGCGCGGGGTCCGGCAAGACCAATACGCTCGCGCACCGCGTCGCGCAGCTGATCGTGAAGGGCGCCGACCCGCGGCGCATTCTGCTGCTGACTTTTTCGCGCCGTGCCGCGCAGGAAATGACCCGGCGCGTGACACGCATCGCGGGTGCTGCGCTCGGCACGCGTGCGGTGGCCGCGCAGGGCCTGACGTGGTCCGGCACGTTCCATAGTGTCGGCGCGCGGCTGCTGCGCGAATACGCCGAGCGGATCGACCTGTCGCCGGCGTTCACGATCAACGATCGCGAAGATTCCGCCGATCTGATGAATCTCGTGCGTCACGAACTCGGCCTGTCCGCGAAGGAGCGGCGCTTTCCATCCAAGAGCACCTGCTTCGCGATCTACTCACGCGTCGTGAATACCAGTGCCACGCTCGCGACCGTGCTGGCTCAGGCGTTTCCGTGGTGCTGCGAGTGGGAAGCGGACCTGCGCATGCTGTTCGCCGCCTACGTCGACGCGAAGCAGAAGCAAAGCGTGCTCGACTACGACGACCTGCTGCTGTACTGGTCCTACGTCGCGGCCGAACCATCCATCGCCGCCGATCTGTCGAGTCGCTTCGATCACGTGCTCGTCGACGAATACCAGGACACCAACCGTCTGCAGGCGTCGATCCTGCTCGCGCTGAAACCCGACGGGCGTGGCCTGACCGTAGTCGGCGACGATGCGCAGTCCATCTATTCGTTTCGCGGCGCAACCATACGCAACATCCTCGATTTCCCCGCGCATTTCGATCCGCCCGCGAAGCAGGTAACGCTCGAGCGCAACTATCGCTCGACGCAACCGATCCTCGCCGCATCGAACGCGGTCATCGATCTCGCGGCCGAGCGCTTCACGAAGAACCTGTGGACCGACAAGGCGTCCGCGCAGCGCCCCCGTCTCGTCACTGTCGAGGACGAAGCGGCACAGGCCCGCTATGTGGTCGAGCAGGTGCTCGAAGCGCGCGAAGGCGGCATGACGCTGAAGGCCCAGGCCGTGCTGTTTCGCGCGGCCCATCACAGCGCCGCGCTCGAAATCGAACTGATGAGACGCAACATCCCGTTCGTGAAATTCGGCGGGCTGAAGTTTCTCGATGCGGTGCACGTGAAGGACATGCTGGCCGTGCTGCGCTGGGCGGAGAATCCGCGCGACCGTGTTGCCGGGTTTCGCGTGATGCAACTGCTGCCCGGGGTCGGGCCGGCTACTGCTGGGCGCGTGCTGGATCAGGTGGCTGCTCATGTTGCCACTGAAGCGAGCGGGCGCGCTGCCGAGGCGCTCGCTGCCTTCGCACCGCCCGCGCGCGCAGTCGAAGACTGGCAGCCGTTTGCCGCGCTGATGTCGACGGTATGCGGGCGCGAGTCGCCCTGGCCGGCCGAGTTCGAACTGATCCGGCGCTGGTACGAGCCGCATCTCGAACGCAATCACGAGGACGCGGCGATCCGCCATGCGGACGTGCTGCAAATGGAAAGCATCGCGGGCACATATCCATCGCGCGAGCGTTTCCTGACCGAGCTGACGCTCGATCCACCCGATGCCACGAGCGATGAATCCGGTGTGCCGCTACTCGACGAGGACTATCTGATCCTCTCGACGATCCATTCGGCGAAGGGTCAGGAATGGCGCAACGTGTTCGTGCTGAACGGCGTGGACGGCTGCATTCCGTCGGATCTCGGCACCGGCAGCGAAGAAGAAATCGACGAGGAGCGGCGCCTGCTCTACGTGGCGATGACGCGCGCCAAGGAAGACCTGCATATCGTCGTGCCGCAACGCTTTTATGTGCACAACCAGACGCATCTCGGCGACCGGCACGTCTGGGCGTCGCGAACGCGCTTCATTCCCGCGCATCTGATGTCGCACTTCGATGCCTATGCATGGCCGCACGTCGCGCCGCCCGCGGCACCGACTGCGGCCGGGCTCGCGGCCGCGGCGCAGGCGAAGCTACAGATCGCGGCGAAGCTCCGCAAGATGTGGGAGTGAGGCGGTGCGCTCGGGCGTGTTCAGCGTGACGGCCGCTGCGTGCGTGTAGGCGGCGACGTAAAGAAGTTGCGCAGCCAGGCGGCGAGACGCGCGAATATATCGTAGGGTTCCTCGACGAAAATTTCCGGCTTGAGCAACCGCAGATACTCCATGATCTGCTGCGCTTCCTGCTTCTGGAACGAGCCGTGCGCGATGCCAAGGCGCAGCAGTCCGCGCAATTCGCCGAGCTTTTCGCGCGCCGCGCTGCCTACGCTTGCTTCACACGCGACCTTCGCCTCGTACACCCGCTGCCGCAGCGATTCAGCAAGCCGCCATGCAGGCGTCTGCATGGTTTCCTCGAGCGTTTGAATATCCTGTGCCGCCGATTTGATCTGCGTGGCGAGTGGATCGACCATCAACGCGTCGCCCTGCGCTTCCTCGACGATCGCTGCCGCCCAGCTGCGGGCCTGCTTCGCGAGTTCTTCGGGGGTCCATTCGGTGCGCACGGCAAAGCCGAAACCGAATTCGGTTGCCTGTCGCATCAGGATCGCGACGACGTCCGGAAACTCCTTGCCGAGCGTGCGCTTGGCCCATGCGTACTGACCGCCCGCGAGCATGCGCTGCACCGCGTTTTCGGTCAGCGGCACCATGTTGTCGAGCAGCTTCGCCCGCAAAAAATCCTCAAACGGCGGCGTTGCGAACTGTGGATCGAGCTTCAGCGACACGCGCAGAAACGCTTCGAAATCCTTGCGCAGCGACGCGATGGTTTCGTCCTTGAGTGTAAGGATGATCTGACCCATGTCTTATCCCGTGTGGTCGTCCGCGCGCGACACCGCTGGGAAGCTGTGGTCCGCCCTTTCCTCGGGAGCGAAGCGCAGCGATGCCGGTGCGGTGACATTCTGCTTCCCGCGCGGGTCGCGAAGACGAGCGCGGGAACGCGAGTCCGGTGTGCGGACTACGACGGTATATCGGCGGGATGGCGGAAAACTTGAGCGGGATGGGTGTGCCTGAAAGTATCTGAGCGCGCCCGCCCGGTTATCGAAGTACTACGCCTTGCCACAGGAAGAACACAGCGAGGCCGACTGCGATAGTCAGCAGCGGGCGGCGCGTGAGCGCACTGACGACGATCGCCGCGAGCGCACCAACCAGCTGTGGATTGCGCCAGGTCAATTCGGCCTCGGTGCCGTGCGGCGAGACGGCCATCGGCACGATGATCGCGGTCAGCACGGTGACCGGCACGAAGCCCAGCGCCGTGCGCACGAGCGGCGGGAAAACGAGCCGGTCGCCGAGCAGGAAGACCGTCGCGCGGATGATCCAGGTGATCAGCGCCATGCCCAGAATCAGGATCACGTAGTTCATTGGCTGACCTCCGTAGTTTGCTGACCCAATGCGCTGCGACGCGACAGCAGCACGCCGACCACGACGCCGGCGAATACCGCGCCGAGCAAGCCGAGCTTGTACGGCCAACCCTGCCAGAAGAACGCGAGCGCACCCGACGTTGCCGCGGCGGCGACATAACGAATCGCGACGAGTTGCGGCACGACGATCGCGATGAAGGTTGCGACCATCGCGAAATCGAGGCCGAGCGACTGCAAGCCCGGAAACGCCGCGCCGAACAGCAGGCCGGCGAGCGTCCAGATCTGCCAGTTGATATACATCGACAGGCCCGAGCCCAGAAAATAGTACGGGCCGACCGTCCCCGGCGGATGTAGCCGGTAGTGCGCCCAGGCGACGGCGAAGACCTCGTCGGTGAGCAGGCCGCCGAGGGTCCAGCGCCAGCGCATCGGCAGATGGGCGACGTGCGGAGCGAGCGTGGCGCTATACAGCATGTGGCGCAGATTCACGATCAGCGTCGTCGCCCAGACCACAGCGAAGCCCGCATGACCGGCGATCAGCCCGAGCGCGATGAACTGCGCCGAACCGGCGAATACGACGAGCGACATCAGTTGCCCGTGCCATAGGTGTAGCGGGCCCGATGCGACCAGCGTGCCGAAGATCACGCCGAACGGCGCAGCGCCGACGAGCATCGGGACGGTATCGCGTGTACCGGCGGTGAATTCGCGAAAGCGGTGGGTTTGAGTCGATTGGGTCAATCTGTTCTCCTGTCCCAGCGAGCATAACGGTGCGGGACGCGGGTGCGCTTGTACGTTCTTGCGGTATGGGCGGTGTATGTGCGCGGTGCACCGAGGGCCGGCGATGCGCCGTAGCGCGAGAACCGTAGCGCCGGGGGGGAGGCCGGTCGGTTCTGTTTCAGACGCCTTGCCAGCGTCCGGGCGGCACGCCGAACATGCGCCGGAAATGCCGCGTGAAATGGCTCTGATCGGTGAAGCCGCTGGCCGCCGCGACGTCGGCGACTGATGTGCCCGCCCGCAACGGCGCGAGCGAGCGTTGCAGGCGGACCTGATTGCGCCAGGCGTGCGGCGGCAGACCCGTGGTCTGCGCGAAAAGACGCGCGGCGTGAAACGGCGACAGGCCCACGGCGTCGGCGAGTTGCGCGAGTGTCAGCGGAGCGGTGAGGTCGCCGGTGAGGCAGTCTTTCATCGTGGCGACGCGGTTGTCGTCGGAACCCGCCGATTGTGCAGCGGCCCGCGTGCGTCCGTAGCGCACGAGCAGCATCGACAGTGCGTCGAGCAACGCGGCTTCGGCGGCGAGCGGATCGGCGGCGTTTTCTTCGAGCAGATGATGGGCGCGCCGCAGCCGGTCGGCGAGGACCGGGTCGCGGATCACGCCGGGCTCGAACCACGGCAGCGGTTGTACGCGGCCGGAGATATCGGTGGCCAGATCGTGGATGAAATCGACCGGCACATACATCACGCGATAACGCCAGCCGGCCTCGACCGCACGCGCGCCGGTGTGCAGTTCGCCGGGGTTGATGACCGGCACGCTGCCGGCCTCGGCGACATAGTGCGTGCCGCGATAGTCGTAGCACTCCGCGCCGGCCTCGATCACCGGGATCGTATAGGCGTCGTGCCAGTGCGGCGTGAACGCGTGATCGCGATATTCGGCGGTGACGAGATCCGCGCCGGGCAGAAGCGGCGTGCGCCAGTAGCGGGCGGAATCGCGGAAACGGGTGACGGTCATGATGGCAATCCGGCTTGGCCTGCCAGTTTAGCGCGGGTTTTAGCGCGGCTGCGTGGCCGCATGACAGGGCAGTGCCTACTTCATCGGGATGGTTGTGCCCGCCGGCAGCGGCACGGCCGTGACGCTGTTCTTCGCACTGCCGGTCGCAATCCGGTCGCTATAGGTCAGATACACGAGCGTATTGCGTTTCGCATCGACGACGCGCACGACGTGCAGCGTCTTGAACACGAACGACATGCGTTCGGTGAACACGTCGTCCTGCTGCTTGAGTGACCCGTTGAAATGGATCGCACCGATCTGGCGGCAGGCAATCGACGCTTCGGTCGGGTCTTCGGCAAGGCCGAGCGAGCCCTTGATACCGCCGGTGCGCGCCCGCGACACGTAGCACGTCACGCCACCGACGAGCGGATCGTCGTACGCCTCGACGACGACACGGTCGGAGCCTGTGAGACGGAAATTGGTGTTGACGCTCGCGACTTCCTCGCCGTGGGCGTACGGCATCAGCAGCGCTGCGCAGGCGGCGAGCGGGATGATCGAGAGGATGGATTTCATGGGAAGGGCGGGTTGCCGGTTGGGAAAGCCGTCATCCTATACCAGCGGTATGGCGGCGATCTGCATGAGCAGTGTCACTCGGCGTCAGCGTCGGGTGACACGTGTTGCGACAGGTCCATCGCTTCGTGAAGAATTCGCATCACGTCGATCGTGCGCTTATGCCGCGCCGAAGTACGAAACATGATGAAGTGCCGGCCCTTGCGTTGCCTGCGAGCGACGTGAAGCGTTAGCAGTCCGCTGGCAATGTCGTCGCGTGCTGTTACACCGCTGAGCGCGGGGCCAGCGGTCAATTCCTGCAAGGCACTTGAGAGCGTCTGGGCATAGACGCGCGCCTGGCTCCTGCCGAATTGTTCGGCTGTCCAGCGGATGATGTTGCTGAAATCGCGTTCGGCGGATCCCGCCAGGCGAACCGTCCAGCTCACTACTTTGACGGTCATCGGGCGGTCTTCGGCCTGGCTGCCGGTGCGAGTGCGTCTTCAGCAAGGCGGTCGAGATGGTGGCCCAACTCCTGCGCCGAACCGAAGCTGCGCAGCCTTCCTGCCTCGATGTCGGAAAGGCCAACGTGCGCGGCGTCGCGCAATGCCTCGAGCCGGGCCCGTGTCTCAGCTTCCTCGCGTTCCACAAGGCGCAGACCCTCGCGCAACACTTCGCTGGCGTTTTGATAACGGCCCGATTGGACCAGGTGATCCACCAGGGCTGTCTGATGATCTGTCAGTACGACGTTGCGGGTCGGCATGACGGGGCTTCCGAAGGAATGACGATTGGCAGATTATGCCATCGTAAAACGGAAGCGGGTAGACGATATTTGCGACGTCCGTTAACGCAAAAAGGCCTGTCAAAAGACAGGCCTTTCAGAATCTTGGCTCCTCGACCTGGGCTCGAACCAGGGACCTACGGATTAACAGTCCGGCGCTCTACCAACTGAGCTATCGAGGAACAGCAATACAACGCTTCACAACATAGACACAAAAAAGCCCGTTCTGATTAACGGGCCTTTGCAATTCTTGGCTCCCCGACCTGGGCTCGAACCAGGGACCTACGGATTAACAGTCCGGCGCTCTACCAACTGAGCTATCGGGGAACAACAACAGCGAAGAAGCGAAATTGTAGGGGGCGCTACAGGACCTGTCAATACCCAAGGCATTCCGGGGCACAGACGCGCGGCGCTACCGCGCCTGCGGGACAGGCGACGCTTAGCGCTCGAGAAGCGCCAGCTTGTCCTTCACATCCTTGAATTCGTCGGCTTCGGGCAGCGGCAGCTTGGTCTTCGTAATGCTGGGCCAGCCCTTCGCGAGCTCCGCGTTCAGTGCGGTGAAGTCCTGCTGGTCGCCAGGGACGTCTTCTTCCGCGTAGATCGCGTTCACCGGACATTCGGCGACACACACGGCACAGTCGATGCACTCGTCGGGATCGATCGCGAGAAAGTTGGGACCTTCGCGAAAGCAGTCCACCGGGCACACGTCGACGCAGTCGGTATAGCGGCATTTAATGCAGCTTTCGGTCACAACGTGGGTCATTCAGGCAACTCCTGCATGCAATATCGGGGCGGCAAAACGGGGCCGAAATGCCAAAGGCGCTATTGTAACGTAACCCGAAATCCCGTATCACGCATTGGCCCGGGGGTTTTATACCGATTGGTGATTAGTTTATGGGTGGCCGCCGTGCACCTGGCGGCTACACCGTCCGCGCAGCCGCATTCGGGTAACATGGGGCGATTGGCGCGCGAGAGGCGGGCCGCAACGAACAGGTCTCTTCAAGGACTGCCGGCATCAGCCGACCGGTGTGCACACCATGATCATTACCTCGCTGCTCGATACCGATCTCTACAAGTTCACGATGATGCAGGTCGTCCTGCATCATTTCCCGGCCGCCAGCGTCGAATACCGTTTTCGCTGCCGCACGAAAAACGTCGATCTCGTGCCGTATGTCGCCGAGATCCGCGAAGAAGTGCGCAAACTCTGCGAACTGCGCTTTACCGGCGACGAACTCGACTACCTGCGCAGGATGCGCTTCATCAAGGGCGATTTCGTCGAATTCCTTGCGCTGTTTCATCTGAACGAAAAGTACATCTCGATCACGCCGTCGCCGAAGAACAACGGCGAGATCGACATCGAGATCAAGGGCCGTGGCTGCATACGATCCTCTTCGAGATCCCGGTGCTCGCGATTGTCAACGAGGTTTACTTCCGCAACACGCAGCAGCATCCCGATTACAGCGAAGGTCGCGAACGTCTGCGCGAGAAGATCAAGCTGCTTGGCGCGCGACCCGAATTCGCCGATTGCAAGATCGCCGATTACGGCACGCGCCGGCGCTTCTCGAAGCAGTGGCACGAAGAGGTGGCGCTCACGCTGAAAGAGGGGCTCGGCGAGCAGTTTGCCGGCACCAGCAACGTGTTCTATGCGATGAAGCACGGCCTCACGCCGCTCGGCACAATGGCGCACGAGTATCTGCAGGCTTGTCAGGCGCTTGGCCCGCGGTTGCGCGATTCGCAGATCTACGGCTTCGAGATGTGGGCGAAGGAGTATCGCGGCGACCTCGGTATCGCGCTGTCCGATGTGTATGGTATGCAGGCGTTCCTGCGCGACTTCGACATGTATTTCTGCAAGCTCTTCGACGGTGCGCGCCACGACTCCGGCGATCCGTTCGACTGGGGCGAGCGGCTGCTCAAGCACTACGAAGACAATCGCTGCGATCCGCGCACGAAGGTGCTGGTGTTCTCGGATGCACTCGATATTCCGAAGGTTCTGCAGCTCTACGAGCGGTTTCGCAACCGCTGCAAGCTCGCGTTCGGCGTCGGTACCAACCTCACCAACGACCTCGGCTACAACCCGTTGCAGATCGTCATCAAGATGGTCCGCTGCAATGGCCAGCCGGTCGCGAAGCTGTCCGATTCGCCGGGCAAGAACATGTGCGACGACAAGGCGTATCTCGCGTATCTGCGTCAGGTGTTCGGGATTGCCGCGCCGGTCGAAGAAGCGGAGCAATAGCGCACGCGATCGCGCATTTGCGCAACGCGCCGCCGGTATAATTTTCGCGTGAAGGAACCCCGTTATACCGCTATCGAACCAGGACTTCCCATGGACACATCGACTGCCCGCCGTAACATTCTTGCGCGCATCCGCGCGGCGCAGGGGCGCGAAGGCGAGCCGTCCGATGCCGAACGCGAAGCCGCCGTCGACTATCTGACGCGTCATCCCGAAGGCCCGCGTCCGGAGTTGCCCGGCGACCTGATCGAGCGCTTCATCGTCGAAGCACGCAAGATGGCGACCACGGTCGATACCGTCGACACCATGAACGATGTGCCCGCCGCCGTACAACGTTATCTCGTCGAGCACGACTTGCCGGTGCAGGCCATCGCGTGGCAGACACTGCAAGACCTCGCCTGGGCCGACGCGGGCCTTGAGGTCGAATTCCGCAAACCGCAGGATGCCGACAAGGTCGGCATCACCGGCTGTTTCTGCGCGACCGCGGAGACCGGCACGCTGGTGCTGTTGTCGGGGCCGCAAACCTATGCATCGGCGGGACTGCTGCCAGAGACGCACGTTGCGATCGTACCGGCTTCGCGCATCGTGGCAGGACACGAAGAGGCGTTCGGCCTGATTCGCAGCGAACGCGGCGAACTGCCGCGCGCGGTCAATTTCGTCTCGGGCCCGTCGCGCACCGGCGATATCGAGCAGACCATCGTGCTCGGTGCGCATGGTCCGTATCGCGTCCATGCGATCGTCGTGCGCGACGCGTGAGCCGAGTTTTCAGCTTCTTCCGTTTTTTCGCCGTAGCCGGCGGTTACCTGCTGCGAGCGACCTTTCAACCCGACAGGATGTACCTATGAAACGACATGCCGTCCTGGCATGCCTCGCGTTCGCCGCCGCATGCGCGGGGTGGCCGCAACTGGCCGCCGCTGCGACGCTCGATGGCGCGACGCTGTCCGCATGGTGGGCTGCACCGTTCGCCGGCATGCTGCTATCGATCGCGATCTTTCCGCTCGTTGCGCCGGCGCTCTGGCATCACCATTTCGGCAAGGTATCGGCGGCGTGGGCCGTGGTGTTCCTCGTGCCGTTCGCTTTTGTCTTTGGTACGGGCACGGCATTCGGTTCGCTGGTGCACGCGCTGCTCGAGGAATACGTGCCGTTCATCGTGCTGCTCACCGCGCTGTACACGGTGGCTGGTGGCATTTGCGTGCGTGGCAACCTGCGCGGCACGCCGCGGCTAAATACGACGATCCTCGTGCTCGGCACCATGCTCGCGAGCATCATGGGGACGACCGGTGCCGCCATGCTGCTGATCCGTCCGCTCCTGCGCGCGAACGACAATCGCAAACACGTCGTGCATGTCGTCGTGTTCTTTATCTTTCTGGTGGCGAATGCAGGTGGCTCGTTGTCGCCGCTTGGCGATCCGCCGTTGTTCCTCGGTTTCCTGAATGGCGTGGGTTTCTTCTGGACCACGCAGCACCTTGCACTGCCGATGCTCTTTGTTTGCGTCGTGCTGCTCGCAGTGTTTTACGCGATCGATTCATACTATTTCCATCGCGGCGAGGAGCAACGTCCGGCCGCGCTCGATCCGACGCCCGACGCGCCGAAGCTTGCCATCGACGGCAAGATCAACTTCGTGCTGCTCGTCGCGGTGATCGCGCTCGTGTTGATGAGCGGTCTGTGGAAGCCCGGCATCGAGTTCGATGTGTTCGGCACGCACGTCGCGTTGCAAAACGCGCTACGCGACGCGGCGCTGATCGTCGTCACGCTGGTCTCCCTTGCCGTGACGCCGCGTGCGGCACGCACCGGCAACGACTTCAACTGGGCGCCGATCGAGGAGGTCGCGAAACTGTTCGCGGCGATCTTTGTGACGATCGCGCCGGTGATCACGATCCTGCGCGCGGGCGAGGCCGGCGCGTTCGCAGGCATCGTCCATCTCGTCAACGACGTGTCCGGCGCGCCGCGCGACGCGATGTATTTCTGGGCAACGGGGATCCTGTCGTCGTTTCTCGACAACGCGCCGACTTACCTCGTGTTCTTCAACCTCGCGGGCGGCGATGCGCAGACGCTGATGACCACGGGCGCCACGACGCTCGCAGCGATTTCCGCGGGCGCCGTGTTTATGGGCGCGAACAGCTATATCGGCAATGCGCCGAACTTCATGGTGAAGGCGATTGCCGAATCACGCGGCGTCCGAATGCCGGGTTTTTTCGGCTATCTTGCATGGTCAGGGGCGATATTGATTCCGGTGTTTCTCGTTACCGGCTGGCTGTTTTTCTGAATTCGGTTGATAGCGTGTGCGCGTGCCGACAGGTGGCTATGTGCAGCGCAGTTTCTGGAGCGATGTAATGCAGAAGATTCTGGTTGCGCGTCCGATTTTTCCGGACGTGATCGAGCGGCTCAAACAGTATTTCGACGTCGACTGGAACAACGGCGATGTTCTTGGCGCAGATGAATTTACGCGGCGACTCGCGGACTGCGACGGCGCCCTGACGGCCGGCGACCCGGTCGGAGCGGCCGTGCTGGCCGCGGCACCGCGTCTGCGGGTGGTGTCGAACATGGCGGTCGGTTACAACAACTTCGACATGAACGCGTTCAATGCGGCGAACGTGCTCGGCACGAACACGCCGGACGTGCTGAACGAATCGACCGCCGATTTCGGCTGGGCACTGATGATGGCGACTGCGCGACGAATTGCGGAGTCGGAGCACTGGCTGCGTGCGGGCCACTGGCAGAAGTGGGCCTATGACGGTTTTCTCGGCACGGACGTGTACGGCGCGACGCTCGGTGTTATCGGCATGGGGCGTATCGGCCAGGCGCTTGCGCGCCGTGCGCGCGGCTTCAACATGCGCGTGATCTATCACAACCGTTCGCGCGTTGCGCCGGCCATCGAAGCCGAATTGAACGCGCAGTACGTATCGAAAGAAGCGTTGCTGCAACAAGCCGATCACGTGGTGCTCGTGTTGCCCTACACGAAGGAAAACCATCACACGATCGGCGCTGCCGAACTCGCGCTGATGAAACCCACCGCCACGCTGACTAACATCGCACGCGGCGGCATCGTCGACGATGCCGCGCTGGTCGACGCGTTGCGCGCGAAGCGTATTGCGGCGGCCGGGCTCGATGTCTACGAAGGCGAACCGAAGCTCAACCCCGCGTTGTTGACCGTGCCGAACGTCGTGCTCACGCCGCATATCGCGAGCGCGACCGAATCGACCCGCCGCGCAATGGCCAATCTTGCCGCGGACAATCTGATCGCGGCGCTCGGCGTCGGTCCGCAAGCGGGGCATCCACCGAATCCGATCAATCCCGAGGTGCTGGGGAAGGCGCGCGCATGACCATGACTCTCGTAGGCGCGATCGTGATCGTCGCGCTCGCCGTGGCGCTCGTTATAGCGCTGCTGATCCTGATGCGCGGGGCAGGGCGTTCGCGCGAGGACGCGCGGCTCACCGAACTCGGCGAACGCGCGGTTGCCGCAACCGACGCGCAGACGCGCGCGTTCGAACGGCTCGAACGCGAACTGCGCAGCGAAATTGTCGACACCGCGCGTACGTCGCGTACCGAGCTGAGCGGCGGCTTTGCGCAGTTCCAGCAGACGCTTGCCGCGCAACTGACGAGCATCGCGACTGTGCAGAACAATCAGATCGACGGTTTTGCGCAGCAGCTCGTGAAGCTCACCGAGACCAATGCACAGCAACTCGAAGCGGTGCGCCAGAGCCTGCAACTGCAGGCCCAGCATGCGCGCGACGAACAGGGCTCGGCGTTGAAGCGCTTCGGCGACACGCTGACGCAACAACTCTCGCAACTGACCGAAGCGAACGATCGCCGCTTCGGCGAAGTGCGCGCGACGATCGAACAGCGCCTGAAAGACATCGAGACGAACAACGCGACGAAGCTCGAAGAGATGCGCCGCACGGTCGACGAGAAACTGCACGCAACGCTCGAACAGCGTCTTGGCGAATCGTTCAAGCTGGTTTCCGATCGGCTGGAGCAGGTACATCGCGGGCTCGGCGAGATGCAGACGCTGGCCGCGGGCGTGGGCGACCTGAAGAAGGTGCTGACCAATGTGAAGACACGCGGCACGTGGGGCGAAGTGCAGCTCGAGGCGCTGCTCGAACAGTTGCTGACACCCGATCAATACGCGAAGAATGTCGCGACCGTGCCGAAGAGCAATGAGCGTGTCGAGTTCGCGATTCGTTTGCCGGGCAACACATCGGCGGATGGCGTGCCTGTGCCCGTATGGCTGCCGCTCGATGCGAAATTTCCGCGCGAAGACTACGAGCGCCTGATCGATGCACAGGAGCGGGCAGACCCGGTTGCCGTCGAGGAAGCGTCGCGTGCGCTCGAGGCGCGGGTGCGCGCCGAAGCACGCTCGATTGCGGAAAAATACGTGTCGCCGCCGCACACCACCGACTTCGCACTGCTCTATCTGCCAACCGAAGGGCTCTACGCGGAGGTGCTACGTCGCACGGGCCTGACGGATCTGCTGCAACGCGAGTATCGCGTGACGATTGCCGGGCCGACGACGCTCACGGCATTGTTGAACAGCTTGCAGATGGGCTTCAGGACACTCGCGATCGAGAAGCGCTCGAGCGAAGTGTGGCAGGTGCTCGGTGCGGTGAAGACGGAGTTCGGCAAATTCGGCGACGTGCTGGCGAGAACGAAGTCGCAGCTCGAAACCGTCACCCGGTCGATCGAGGCCGCCGAGGTGCGCACGCGCGCAATGGGCCGCAAGCTACGCGACGTCGAGGCGTTGCCCGGCGAGCAGGCGAGCGGTCTGCTAGGCGATGCGGCGAGCGGGGCCGATGCGGATGAGTCGTAAAGATCGCTTTCCGTGCCGCTGAAACAAGCATGAGCCGCGTGGATAGGCCATATGCCACGCGGCGTTCAAACCGCTAAACGATTCAGCGGGTCTTGCGCGGGGCGCTTGTCGCGAGCGCATCGAGCGCGGCCCCGGTCATCCGGACAACGCGCCAGTCGGGCAGCACGGTGGCGCCCATCTTCTGATAGAAATCGATGGCCATCTGGTTCCAGTCGAGCACCGTCCATTCAAAACGTCCGCATTCGCGCTCCACAGCCAGTGCCGCGAGTCGCTGCAGGATCGCGGTGCCGAGCCCGCTGCCGCGTTGCGACGGCTGCACGTACAGGTCTTCCAGATACAGCCCGCGCCTGCCGACGAAGGTCGAGAAGTTATGGAAGAAGAGCGCATAGCCGACGATGCTGCCGGCATCTTCCGCGACCAGCGCTTCCGTCAACGCCCGCGCACCGAACAGCGCATCGTGCAAGCCCGCTTGCGTCACGGTCAACAGATGCGTGAGCTTTTCGAATTCCGCCAGTTCGACAATCAGCGCGTAGATCGCACCGACATCGGCGGGGGTGGCCGCGCGGATTGCGGCAGCCATTACGCTTCCTCGGGTACGTCGCTCAACTGGATCTCGATACCGCCGAAACGCGATGCCACCCAGTTGTAGGCGTGACATGCAATCCACAGCAGCACGAAACCGAGGATCGCATTCAGCAGCAACGCGCTGAACACCGTACTCAGTTCGAGCGACCCGTAACGGAAGAAGGCCAGCAGGGCACCGATCAGCACGATCGGTACGCTGAAGGTCAGATAGACGAGAATCAGCGCCTTGGCGGTCGGTCCCGGTGCAATGTACGAGAGCTGTTTTTTCATGTGAGTCCAACTCGTTGGTCGAGGTAGTTGCGTGAAAAGTAATGCATGAGCGTGCTGATCAGACAAGGCCGTCGAACAGCATGATATCGACGGTGTCTCCCGTGTCGATATTGGTCTGTTCGTGCGCGAGCACGATGAAGCAGTTGGCTTCGCTCATCGAACTGAGCGCGCCTGAACTTTGCGAACCGGTCGGCACGACGTGCCACTGGCCTTTCGTATCCCGCTCTGCGATGCCGCGCTGATACTCGGTGCGTCCCGCGCGTTTGCGGATCGCTGTGCGGCTCGTCGCGGTGATCAACGGTACCGGCTGCGGTGTCGCACCGGCCATGGCAAGCAGCGCTTCGCGCACGATCTGATAGAACGTCACCATCACCGCGACCGGGTTGCCCGGCAAGCCGAAGAATAGCGCGGGTCGTCCGGCGCCGGGCCGTTCGCCCGACCAGATGCGACCGAACGCGAGCGGGCGGCCCGGTCGCATCGCGAGGCTCCAGAACGCGACATCGCCAAACGTTTGCAGCAGCTTGCGCGTGAAATCTGCTTCGCCGACCGAGACGCCACCCGATGTCAGCACGACGTCGGCGTTCGACGCCGCATCGCGTAGCGCGGCTTCGAGTGCGGCCGGTTCGTCGCGCACCACACCGAGATCGAGCGTCTCGAGATTCAACCGGCGCAGCATTGCGGACAGCGTGTGCCGGTTGCTGTCGTACACGCAGCCTGGTGCGAGCGGTTCGCCGAGCGAGCGCAGTTCGTCGCCGGTCGAGAAGAACGCGACGCGCAAACGCCTCCGCACCGGCACGTCGCCAATGCCCAGCGATGCGAGCAGACCAGCATCGCCGGCACGCACGATGCGCCCGGCATGTAGCGCGACGCTGCCGCGCGCGAGGTCTTCGCCGGTGCGTCGACGGTTTGCGCCGGCGTGCAGTGCATCGGTGGGGAAGTGGATCGTCTCGCCTTCGCGGCTGACGAGTTCTTGCGGCACGACCGTGTCGCAGCCGGCGGGCAACCATGCGCCGGTCATCACACGCACGCAGGTACCTGCTGCGACCGTGCCCGCAAACGGATGTCCTGCGAGTGCCTTGCCGGTCACCTTGAGCGTCACGTCGTCGGGCGCGCTGATGAGCGCCGCACCGTCGAATGCGTAGCCGTCCATTGCCGAGTTGTCGTGCGCGGGAACGTCGATCGGCGACACGATGTCTTCGGCCAGTACGCGGTCGAGCGCATCGTGCAGCGACACGTGTTCGATCTCAGTGTGCGGCGTGGCCCATTGACGCACGATTGCCTGCGCGGCATGGACCGGCAGGGCATCTGGGTCGTACTGGTCGACGCAACGGGAGAGATCGTCAGGCGTGGTCATGAATCGGGAGCGTCGCGGCCGGAAGCGGTCCGGTGACTTGCCGGGGCCTGTACTGGCGGTGTGCTGGCGAGTGGCCTGGAGAGCCTCATGAACGTTCGAGGTCGGCGAGTTCTTGTAACGAGTTCACATTGTAGAACGCGCGCTCGTCATCCAAGACGACTTCGACCGCCGTGTGGCGCGCGTACCACGCGCGCACCTTACGTTCGCCTGCTTGCAGAAAGGCGGCGAGATCGTCGGCCAGCGAGGTGCGCAGCAGCGCGAATACCGGATGAACCGAACGATGTCCGTGGGCGTCGATGGTCGCGACTGTGGCGATATCCGCGTGTGCTGCGTCGAGCGCCTGCGCGAGACGCAGCGCGAGATCGGTGGGCAGGTTGGGGGTGTCGCACGGTGCGCTGAGGACGAATGCGGTTTCGGCGCTTTGCAATCCGGCCAGCAGTCCCGCGAGTGGCCCGGGGAAATCGGGCAAGGTATCGGTGACGACGCGCGCCCGATACGCGGCGCCCAGTTCCGCATAACGCTCGAGGTGACGGTTCGCGCTGATCAGCAGCGGACCGGTTTGCGGCGCGAGCCGCTTCAGCACGTGGGCTGCGAGCGGCTCGCCGTGCAGCGGCTGCAAGCCCTTGTCGACACCGCCCATGCGTGTACCGCGGCCGCCTGCGAGCACGAGGCCCGTGATGTGCGCGGTATCGATGGTCATGAGTGTGAGACGACGGCGTCAGCCGCCGATGTACGACATTTCGACGCGGCGTTCGTCCGCATCTTGTGCCGCGGCGCTGCCGCGCAACTGCGAGTAGCGGTCGCTGCGCTGGTGCCAGATCTGCGCGACGGCGGTGGCGATCTCGGCATCGCTTGAGCCGTTGCGCACGAGCGCGCGCAGATCGTGTCCCGCTGAGGCGAACAGGCACAGGTACAGCTTGCCTTCCGTCGACAGACGCGCCCGCGTACACGACCCGCAGAACGCACGCGTGACACTCGAAATGACGCCGATCTCGCCGCCGCCATCCACATAGCCCCAGCGTTGCGCGGTTTCAGCGAGGCTGTGCGCGTCGAGCGGCGCGAGCGGGAAGTGCGCGGCAATGCGCGCAACCACGTCTGCCGAAGGCAGCACTTCCGTCATGTTCCAGCCGTTCGAGGTACCCACGTCCATGTATTCGATAAAGCGCAGCACAGCGCCGGAATGACGGAAGCGGCGCGCCATCGGAATGATTTCGGCATCGTTCGTCCCGCGCTTGACGACCATGTTGATCTTCACGGGCGCGAGCCCCACGGCCTGTGCGGCCGCGATACCTTCGAGCACGTCGGCGACTGCAAAGTCGGCGTCGTTCATGCGACGAAACAGCGTGTCGTCGAGTGCGTCGAGGCTCACCGTGACGCGCGTGAGACCTGCGTCTTTCAGGCTGCGTGCCTTGCGCGCGAGCAGTGAGCCGTTGGTGGTGAGCGTCAGATCGAGCGGGCGACCGCCGGGCGTGCGCAGCAGCGCCAGCCGTTCAATCAGGAATTCGAGGTTCTTGCGTAGCAGCGGCTCGCCGCCCGTGAGGCGGATTTTCTCGACACCGTGCGCAACGAAGATGCGCGCGAGGCGCTCGATCTCTTCGAACTTCAACAACGCGCCGTGCGGCAGGAACGGATAGTCCTTGTCGAACACCGCTCGTGGCATGCAGTAGACGCAACGAAAATTGCAGCGATCCGTCACCGAGATGCGCAGATCGCGCAGCGGCCGCGCCAGCGTGTCGTGAAGCACGCCGTTCGGCGCCAGGGCAGGACCGTCGACAACCGGCACTGCGCTGACATCGGTAAGAGGGATGATGCGTCGGGAGGACATGATGATTTCGTTGGGACTCAGGCGCTCATTCTAG
The DNA here is from genome assembly GCF_007556815.1 of Paraburkholderia megapolitana. NCBI lineage: Bacteria > Pseudomonadati > Pseudomonadota > Betaproteobacteria > Burkholderiales > Burkholderiaceae > Paraburkholderia > Paraburkholderia megapolitana. The sequence continues at coordinate 3,214,141 of NZ_CP041745.1, read as the reverse complement.
CGGAACGCTACTTCTACGGCTGTTGGGGCGAACGCGCGACCTGCGGGCAAGAAAAAGCCCGCCGGGAGGCGGGCTTCTTCACTGCGTCGGCCGCGGGTAGTGCAACTTAGTGCTGCGACTTGCCCGTTTCGACCTGTTGCATCGGCGCGGTATCCAGCGGCGGCAGCGGCTTGCGCTCGCGTACCGCCCGTGCTGGCTTGACCACTTGCGCGGCGGCGTCCTGCGACGCGCGCAGCTTGCCGGCGTCGGTATTGACCCACACCAGGCCCGCGCTTTCGAGCATCGGCTGCAGCGTTTCCGCCGTCAGGCCGTTGCGTTGCGGTGCCGGTTGCGCGGCCTGCGGTTGCGGTGCGCGGACCGGCTCGGCGACGGGTTCTGCTACCGGTTGCGGTTCGGCGGGGGCCGAGAAAGCCACGGGTGCCGGTTCCGGCGTCGGTTGAGCGAACTCTACCTGTACAGGCTGGCTTGCAGGAGCTGCAGGCGCTTCAACGACTACGGCCGGCGCAGCTTCGCTGGCGACGAACGACGATGCCGTTTCCGTCACCGCCGGTGCGGCTTCGACAACAGGCGCTACGACGATCGGTGCCACCGGAGCTTCGACCGGCGCCGGAGTCGGCTCGATCGCTGCGGCCACGGCCGGAGCCGGTTCTTCCTGCGCTGCGGCTACGGCCGGGGTGGCTTGTGTTTCCACGACCGGGGCGGCGCTTTGCTCGAAGGCTTGCGGCGCATGCGTCACTGCAACCGGCTCAGCGGCTTGCACCGGTGTTTCGGCGGCATGTGCTTCGCTCGCGACAACGGTTTCCGTGGCGACAGCGGCAGCGGCCACTGCCACTGCGGCCGGTTGGGCAACCGGCGCTTCATGACGACCGACCTGTTCCGGCGCACGTACGGGCGTTTCCGTCACGACACGGGTCACCTGACCCTCGGTTTCGCCGCCCGCCTCGGCCACATCGGCCGCGTGGTTGACGTTGACGTTTTCGCCGGCGTTTTCATTGACGTTTTCGCTGCCGTTTTCGTCTTCACGCTCGCGACGACCACCGCGACGGCCGCGACGGCGACGACGACGCTCTTCGCCTTCACGCGTCGTCGCTTCCTGATCGATCGGAGCCTGGCCTTCGCCGGGCGCCGCTTGAGCTGCAGCAAGCGCTGCGGCGTTCAGGGTTTCGTCCTGGGTTTGTGCTTCTACGGCTTCGGGCTGCTGTTTGCGGCGCTCGCCACGCTCGCCGCGTGGTTGCCGGTCACCACGTTCCTGCCGGTCGCCACGTTCAGCGCGCGGGGCGCCTTCGGTAGCTTCGACGCGTTCGGTACGATCCTGACCGCGTTCGGTCCGCTCACCACGGCCTTCGCGGCCCTCACGACCTTCACGTTGATCGCGACCACCACGTGCTTCGCGCGGCTCGCGGCTTTCACGTGCTTCACGCGGCTCACGGCTTTCACGTGCTTCACGGCCTTCGCGCGGTTCGCGCTCTTCACGGCGCTGCGGTTGCTGTCCCGGACGGTTACCGGCAGCGTTTTCGCCGCGCGGACCTGCGCCGCCACGACGATTGCGATTACGGTCGCCACTACGCTCACCACCGCGTTCGGTGCGCTGTTCGCGGGCCGGACGCGCCGGTTTTTCGGCCGGTGCGGGGGCCGGAGCCGGTGCAGCCGGCTGCACGCCGAACAGATTCTTCAACCAGCCGATGAAACCGCCTGCAGCCGGTGTCACCGCGACCGGAGCCGGCGTCGGTGCCGCTGCTGCCGGCCTGGCCGCAGCGCTCGGCGCCGGCTTTTCCGGCGTGATGCCCTTTACCACGGCTTCCTGCTTCGGCTTCACTTCCTCGGTGCGCTTGCTGTAGCCGGTTTCCGACTCCAGTTCGTGCGCCGCTTCTTCAGCCATCTTCCACGAAGCACGCGGCTCGTCGAGGCGCGTGTCGTCGTGACGCAGGCGCTCGAGCTTGTAGTGCGGCGTATCGAGATGCTTGTTCGGGATCAACACGACGTTGACCTTGAAGCGCGATTCGATCTTGTTGATTTCCGCGCGCTTTTCGTTCAGCAGGAAGGCGGTCACTTCGACCGGCACCTGGCAGTGGATTGCCGCGGTGTTTTCCTTCATCGCTTCTTCCTGAATGATCCGCAGCACTTGCAGCGCGGACGATTCGGTATCGCGGATGTGGCCCGTGCCGTTACAGCGCGGGCATGTGACGTGGCTGCCCTCGGACAGCGCCGGGCGCAGCCGCTGGCGCGACAGTTCCATCAGGCCGAAGCGCGAGATCTTGCCCATCTGGACGCGCGCACGGTCGTGCTTGAGCGCGTCTTTCAGGCGCTGCTCGACGTCGCGCTGGCTCTTCGCCGATTCCATATCGATGAAGTCGATCACGATCAGGCCGCCCAGGTCGCGCAGGCGCAACTGGCGGGCGACTTCGTCGGCGGCTTCGAGGTTCGTGCGCGCGGCCGTTTCCTCGATGTCGGCGCCCTTGGTGGCGCGTGCCGAGTTCACGTCGATTGCGACGAGCGCTTCGGTGTGGTCGATCACGATCGCGCCACCGGACGGCAGCGGCACCGTGCGGGAATAGGCGGTTTCGATCTGGTGTTCGATCTGGAAGCGCGAGAAGAGCGGCACATCGTCGTGATACCGCTTCACCTTGCTGACATTGTCCGGCATCACGATATCCATGAAGGCGCGCGCCTGGTCATGGATTTCGGTCGTGTCGATCAGGATTTCGCCGATATCCGGCTGGAAGTAGTCGCGAATCGCGCGGATCACGAGGCTCGATTCGAGGTAAATCAGCATCGGCTGACCGTTCGAACCGCTTTGCGACGCGGCTTCGATAGCGCGCCACAGTTGCATCAGGTAGTTCAGGTCCCACTGCAGCTCTTCCGCGCTACGGCCGATGCCGGCCGTGCGGGCGATGATGCTCATGCCTTCCGGCAGTTCCAGCTGCGCCATGGTTTCGCGCAGTTCCTGGCGGTCGTCGCCTTCGATCCGGCGCGATACGCCGCCGCCGCGCGGGTTGTTCGGCATCAGGACGAGGTAGCGTCCGGCCAGCGAGATGAAGGTGGTGAGGGCTGCGCCCTTGTTGCCGCGCTCTTCCTTTTCGACCTGGACGATGAGTTCCTGGCCTTCGCGCAGTGCGTCCTGGATGCGCGCAGAGCGCATTTCGACGCCGTCGCGGAAGTACTGGCGGGCGACTTCCTTGAACGGCAGGAAGCCGTGCCGGTCTTCGCCGTAGTTGACGAAACAGGCTTCGAGCGATGGCTCGATGCGGGTGATGACGCCCTTGTAGATATTGCCTTTGCGCTGTTCGCGGCCGGCAGTTTCGATGTCGATGTCGATGAGTTTTTGCCCATCGACGATGGCGACGCGCAGTTCTTCCTGCTGCGTCGCATTAAACAGCATGCGTTTCATTGAACGGCTCCAGAGCGGCTTGCGCCGGCCCACCGATGCGCTGCGGTTGTCAGTCGCAGCAACGGTGAGGGCGGCGGCGCGCCGCACCTTATTGTGTTGTCACGGGCACGCTGGAGCTGGAACGTTGGCGGGAGAATTGCCTGAGAGGGCCCCGTCCGGCTGAAAATGGACGCGGTGCCGCAGGGCACATGCGAATACGGCTTCAAATAACGGCACAACACGCCGCGGTTGTCTGGCAGCCTGCAGTTCGCGCCTTCTGCGTCTGCCGGCGCGCCAACTGGGCGCAAAACCGGAGCCACGAAGACCGCGGCTATGCCGCGTGCAGGAAGCTTGCACAAAACGCCCGACTTCCCACCTGGGTGTCTCGCCTCATTTTGACGACGCCATGTTTCGCATTCATTCGCGAAACGCTACGGGCGCACGCCGTATTTTCGCCACTGGCCGACTCGTCCCGCGGCAGCTTCCGCTGCCCGCCGACGACGCCCGCCAGTTAAATTCTTTTTTACCAAAGTTCCGTTACCGTCGGAGCCGGTCCTGACCGAACGCGCCTGTGGGCGCCGTCCCTGCCTGGCATTGGGTTCCGTGCGTGCAACTTGTTGCATCTCAATTTCAGGGTGAGCAACCCGCCCCGGCACAAGTAAAATACGCCTTTAACGCTTGCACCTGCGCAGTCTGTCCGGCTACCGGCGATGCGCCGGCCACTGCAGACTGCTGGGCAAATTATATTCAGAATGAAAGAGTTAGGCAAAATTTCCCAGAAATCGGTCGCAGGTGACCAGGTCTCGATGCTCGAAATCGACGAGGATACGGCCGGCCAGCGCATCGACAATTTCCTGTTAAAAGTCTGTAAAGGTGTGCCCAAAAGCCATATTTACAGAATCCTGCGCAGCGGCGAGGTGCGGGTCAATAAGGGCAGAATCGATGCGCAGTACCGGCTCGTTTCCGGCGATATCGTGCGCGTGCCGCCCATCCGGGTGGCGCAGCCGGAAGAACCGGTCGTGTCGTCGAACGTGCCCGCCGCCCACTTTCCGATCCTGTTCGAGGACGATCACCTGCTGGTAATCGACAAACCGTCGGGCGTCGCTGTGCATGGCGGCAGCGGGGTCGCGTTTGGCGTGATCGAGCAGTTGCGGCAGGCGCATCCGCAGGCCCGATTCCTCGAACTGGTGCATCGGCTCGATCGGGAAACCTCCGGTGTATTGATGCTCGCCAAGAAGCGCTCGGCGCTGGTGGCGCTGCACGAGCAGATTCGCGAGAACCGCATGGATAAACGGTACTATGCGTGCGTTCAGGGCGAATGGGCGAGCGACTGGGGCCGCCGGCGCATCGTCAAGGAGCCGCTGCACAAGTACTTGCTGCCGGATGGCGAGCGACGGGTGCGGGTGCAACCGGACGGCCTGCCGTCGCATACGGTGTTCAATCTGGTCGACCAGTGGCCCGGCTCCGGCTACGTGCTGCTCGAAGCGGAACTGAAGACCGGCCGTACGCATCAGATCCGCGTGCATCTGGCGCATCTCGGGCTGCCGATCCTCGGCGACGCAAAATATGGCGATTTCGCGCTGAACAAGGCGCTTGCGCGTGCCGATGCGCGCCCGGGCCTGAAGCGGATGTTTCTCCACGCTTACCGGCTCAAGCTCACGCACCCGGCCACCGGCGCGACGCTACAGTTCGAGGCGCCGTTGCCGGCCGATTGCCGGCGTTTCGTCGATCAGTTGCGTGCATTGCGTGACCAAAGCGATGCAAGCGGCGCCGGTCGATGATCGTGCTGCTTGCCGCCAGCCCGGCGGGGCGTCGATCCGTCATTCCCATCCCACTTCCTGAAAGCGAGACGAACCCTGCATGGCTCGACAGCAATTTGACCTGATCGTCTTCGACTGGGACGGTACGCTGATGGACTCGACCGCCCACATCACGCGCAGCATCCAGTCCGCGTGCCGCGATCTCGGCCTGCCGGTGCCTGCCGATGAAGCCGCCAGCTTCGTAATCGGCCTGGGCTTGCGCGATGCGCTGCAGATCGCGGCACCGACGCTCGATCCGGCCGACTATCCACGCCTCGCCGAGCGCTACCGCTTTCACTATCTCGTGAAAGATCAGACCACCGAGCTCTTCGACGGCGTGCCCGCGATGCTGCAAGGCCTGCGCGATGAGGGTTACCTGCTTGCCGTGGCGACCGGCAAGAGCCGCGTCGGACTGAACCGCGCGCTCGACCAGGTGCGTCTGACGAGCCTCTTCGACGGAACGCGCTGTGCCGACGAAACCTTTTCGAAACCGCATCCGGCGATGCTGCACGAACTCACGCGCGAACTGGGTCAAGATCCGGCTCGAACCGTGATGGTCGGCGACACGACGCACGACCTGCAGATGGCGATCAATGCCGGTATGTCCGGCATCGGCGTCACCTACGGCGCGCATCCGGCTGCGACGCTGGCTGCGCTCGAACCGAAATTCCTCGCGTCCGATGTGGCGTCGCTGTCCGTCTGGCTGCACGACCACGCATGAATGCCGACGTGACCCGAACGAGCGATCCGACTGCACAGGCCGAGCCGGTGCGTGTGTGCGCCGCGGCAGAGCTCGTCGACGGCGGGGCGGGGTGCGGCGCGCCGCAACCTATGCCGGCGGCGAAGCGGTCGTGTTCTTCGTGCGCTACGACGGCCGTGCGTATGGTTACCTGAATCGCTGCGCTCACGTGCCGATGGAGCTCGACTGGGTCGAGGGCCAGTTCTTCGAATCGTCCGGTTTATACTTGATGTGCGCTACGCACGGAGCGATCTATCAGCCGGACACCGGAAAGTGTGTCGGCGGTCCGTGCCGCGGCGGCCGGCTGCGCGCGGTCCAGGTCGACGAGCGCGATACGCCGGAAGGCCCCGCGGTGTTCTGGCTGCCCGATGGCGATCTGCGCCCGGCAACCTCCTGAAATCCTGACTTCCTCTGCGACGCATGTCCGACAATCTCACTCCTGGTTCCAATCAATCGTCCGACCCGAGCCGTCAACCGGGCGCCACCTCCGAGCCCGGCTGGGAACGTGCGGCGCTCGAGCGCATCGCGCTCGCCGCGATCAGCGAGCAACGCGCGGCACGGCGCTGGAAAATCTTCTTTCGCTTCGTCGCGCTCGGCATCGTGCTGTTGCTGGCGTGGGGGATCTTCGATTTTTCGGGCGACAAGGTTACGTCGACCGGCCGTCATACGGCGCTTGTCTCGCTCGACGGCGAGATTTCGTCCAGCACGAACGCCAACGCCGACGACATCAATTCCGCGCTCGATAGCGCCTTCGACGACGCGGGCACCGCGGGCGTCGTGCTCGCCATCAACAGCCCGGGCGGTAGCCCGGTGCAGGCGGGCATCATCAATAGCGAGATCCAGCGGTTGCGTCACAAATATCCGTCCATTCCGCTCTACGTGACGGTCGGCGATATGTGCGCATCGGGTGGCTACTATGTCGCGGCCGCCGCCGACAAGATCTATGTCGACAAGGCGAGCATCGTCGGTTCGATTGGTGTGCTGATGGACGGCTTCGGCTTTACCGGGCTGATGGACAAGCTCGGTATCCAGCGTCGCCTGCGCACGTCGGGTGAAAACAAGGGCTTTTTCGACCCGTTCTCGCCCGATACGCCGAAGATGGACGCGCATGCGCAGGAAATGCTCGACCAGATTCACCAGCAGTTCATCGATGCGGTTCGTCAAGGTCGCGGCAAGCGGCTGCATGAGACGCCAGATACCTTCTCCGGTCTCTTCTGGACCGGCGAGAAAAGTGTCGAACTGGGGCTGGCTGACGGTTTTGGCAGTACCGACTTCGTTGCGCGCGAAATCATCAAGGCGCCGGACATCGTCGACTACACCGTGAAGGATAGTTTCACCGACCGGGTCGCACGCAAGTTCGGCGCGGCGGTCGGTAGCGCCGCGATGCACGCGATGGTGCTCGGCGGCAAGCTGAATCTGCGTTGAATCTGCGCTGACCGTGTCCGGTCAGCGCTTCTTTTATACCGCCAGCAGCAGGAAAATCGCCGGCCGCTTGTGTAGATCGAGCGCCGGCGTTTTTTTCCAGTCGCTGACCGCGCGGCTCACAATCGTTTCGCTTGCAAGCGTCAGATCGACGGCGACGCAGACGCGCGTCGACGGCGCGCAACTCGCGAGCAGCGTATCGAGCAGGGCGCGGTTGCGGTAGGGCGTTTCGATGAAAATCTGCGTCTGTTGCGCCTTGCGCGATTGCTGCTCGAGATCGCGCAGGCGTTTTGCGCGCTCGGCGGCATCCACCGGCAGATAGCCGTGGAACGCAAAACTCTGGCCATTCAGGCCCGAGGCCATCAACGCGAGCAGGATCGAACTCGGACCGACAAACGGCACGACCTTGACGCCGCGTTCATGCGCGCGGCGCACGAGCAGCGCACCCGGATCGGCTACTGCCGGGCAGCCGGCCTCGGAAACGAGCCCCGCGTCAGCCCCCGCGAGTATCGGCGCGAGCAAACGGTCGATCTCCCCCGCAGGCGTATTCACGTTGAGTTCGCGGATCTCGATCTCCTGGATCGGGCGCTCGGTGCCGATTTTTTTCAGGAACGCGCGCGTTGTCTTGGCGTTCTCGCCGATGTAATAGCCGAGCGCCGCGGCCCGGCTGCGCACCGGCGCGGGCAGGACGGCCGCAAGCGCGTCAGCGTCGCCTTCGCCGAGCGTATTCGGGATCAGATAAAGCGTGCCGCTCATTGCGCCCCCAGCAGTGGATAGCCGGCCGCGAGCAGCATGCGCGTCAACGCGATCAGCGGCAGGCCGACGAGCGCCGTCGGATCGTCGGATTCGATGGCGTCGAGCAGCGCGATGCCGAGCCCTTCGGATTTGGCGCTGCCCGCGACATCGTACGGGGTTTCGGCGTGCAGATAGGCGTCGAGCGCGGCGTCTGGCAGATTCCGGAACTGCACGCGCGTGACGACATCGAGCGTTTGGGCGCTGTCGGTACGGCTGTCGAACAGGCACAGCGCGCTATGGAACAGCACTTCGCGGCCGCGCATGGCTTGCAACTGGGCAAGCGCATTGGCGTGCGAACCGGGTTTGCCGATCTGCCGATCGTCGTAGGTCGCGACCTGATCGGAGCCGATGACGAGCGCAGCCTGTCGTCCGTCGAGACCGGCCGCAACCGCGCGTGCCTTCGCCTCGGCAAGCCGCAGCGCGGTCGCGGCGGGTGATTCGCCGGCTAAAGGAGTTTCGTCGATGGCGGGCACGACGACGTCGAACGGGACCCGCAGGCGTTCGAGCAGCTCGCGGCGATAGCGCGAGCTCGACGCCAGAATCAGGCGGGGCGGGTGTTCAGGGGAATCTGGCATGGCAAATCGACGGCTGGAAGGGCGGGCCGCACGGCACGGTGTGCGTGCGGGCTTAAGTGTTTGACTCGAAACGACAAAACGGATATAGTTTCGGGCTTTTCGGCGGTACGGCTTTGCTCGCTCGCGGATTTGAAGTACTTTGTATCGTAATTTCAAATTTCGGACTGGCGGTGAGGCGTACCTCGCCCGGTTTTCGCTGACATCCTAGGCAAGAAGCAGGAGTGCACATGACTCAAAATCCTGGCAAACCTGCGGGTCTCGCCTCGCTGCGCGAACTCGATCTGTTCGAATTCGCGCGCAGTGGGCGGCAGGCGGCGGGTGTGCTGCGCGTCTCGCAACTGCCGCGCATGTTAAACGAAGTCCCGGCGGATGCACCAGATCGCGACACCGCGTTCACGTGGCAGGCCGAAGGGGCGACGCAGCCGGAATTGCAGGATGACGGCACCGAGGGCCCCCAGCCTTATCTGCGGCTCGCGGTTCACGGTGCCGCGTGGTTGGGCTGTCAGCGGTGCCTCGCGCCGTATGAGCAGGCTTTCAACGTCGATGCGACGTACCGGATCGTCAACACGGAAGCTGAAGCTGAAGAGTTTCCGCTCGACGAGGATGATGTCGAGGTGATCGTGGGCTCACGCCAGTTCGATCTCGTCGACCTGATCGAGGAAGAGTTGCTGCTTTCGATGCCGCTCGTGCCCACGCACGATGTCTGCCCGGAAGTGCATGAAAGTCTGGTGTCGGGCGTCGGTGGGGCAGAAGACGAAGCCGATGAAGGCGGGAAGGATGAAGTCGAGGGCGGCGAGCCCGAGCGGCCGAATCCGTTTGCGGCGCTGGGTGCGCTCAAGCGCAACGATCCCGACGGCGAGAAGCACTGACAGGAACAGGAAGTACCCAGGGTTGCAGGTAGCGCGATGCGGGGCGCTGGCCATTCGGCCAGTGGCGATGGCCGGGTCGGGCTGTGTTAGAATTCGGAAAATTTTCAGGAGTTATCATGGCAGTTCAACAGAACAAGAAGTCGCCGTCGAAGCGCGGCATGCACCGTTCGCACGATTTCCTCAACGCCGCACCGCTGGCCGTTGAACCGAGCACGGGCGAAGTGCATCTGCGTCACCATGTCAGCCCGAATGGCTATTATCGCGGCAGGAAAGTCGTCAAGACGAAGAACGACTAATCGCTTGATTGCGTTGCGCCCTCCGGCGTTTCGCGTGGCGATCGGTTCGCTGACCTCGCTTGACATTTCCCCGGCTCGGCAAAAACGCGGCATTCACTGCCGCTTTTTTGTGTCGGTCGCGGTTAGCGCTTTAGCGGTTACCGCGATCCCATTCAGAGCGTCTGAAATTCGTCGCATTCCATGACCGTAAAGCTCACGATAGATTGCATGGGAGGCGACCACGGTCCATCCGTGACCGTGCCCGCTGCTGTCAAATTCGTCCGTTCGCATCCCGATGCGCAGCTTCTGCTCGTCGGCATCGAAACTGCGATTCGCGCCCAGCTGAAAAAAGCGAAGGCGCTGGACGAGCCTGCGTTGACCGTCGTGCCCGCCTCCGAAGTCGTCGCAATGGACGACCCGGTGGAAGTCGCGCTGCGCAAGAAAAAAGATTCCTCGATGCGGGTTGCGTTGAACCGGATCAAGGAAGGCGAGGCGCAGGCCTGCATTTCCGCCGGCAACACCGGCGCACTGATGGCGGTATCCCGCTACGTACTCAAAACGCTGCCAGGCATCGAACGCCCGGCCATCGCGTTCGCACTGCCCAATCGCACCGGCTACACGATGATGCTCGACCTCGGCGCCAACGTCGATTGCGAGCCGCAGCATCTGCTGCAGTTCGCCGAGATGGGGCACGCACTGGTGTCGGCGCTCGAAGGTAAGGAGCGTCCCACCATTGGCCTCCTGAACATCGGCGAAGAAGTCATCAAGGGTAACGAGACGATCAAGCGCGCGGGCGAGTTGCTGCGCGCGAGCACGCTGAATTTCCGCGGCAACGTCGAAGGCGACGATATCTATAAAGGCACGACGGATGTGATCGTCTGCGATGGGTTCGTCGGTAACGTTGCGCTGAAGACCTCGGAAGGGCTCGCGCAGATGCTCTCCGACATCATCAAGGAAGAATTCGGCCGCTCGCTGCTCACCAAGCTGATGGCGGTGCTCGCACTGCCTGTGTTGCTGCGCTTCAAGAAGCGCGTGGACCATCGCCAGTACAACGGCGCGGCGCTGCTCGGCCTGCGCGGACTCGTCATCAAAAGCCACGGTTCGGCCGATGCCTACGCGTTTGAGTGGGCGATCAAACGCGGGTATGATGCCGTCAAAAATGGCGTGCTCGAACGCCTGGCGCGAGCGATGGAAGAAAACGCAGGTTCTCTCGAACAGGCAGCGCGCGACGCAAGCGACACAAGCGGCGGTGCAGCGGCGGGTCAAGCAAGCCCCGCCAACCCCGCAAGTCCGATTGCCGGCCAGACGGCCGAGCCCTACGCTGCGCTATCCTCGAAGGCATAATGGCTCAATCTGTTACCTATTCCCGCGTGCTCGGCACCGGCAGTTATCTGCCGCCTGGCCGCGTCACCAATCAGGAACTCGCCGAGCGTCTCGCGAAGCAAGGCGTTGAGACGAGCGACGAATGGATCGTGGCCCGCACGGGCATCCACGCACGTCATTTCGCCGAACCGGACGTCACGACCAGCGACCTCGCGCTGATCGCTGCCCAGCGGGCAATAGAGTCGGCCGACATCGATCCGCAATCCATCGATCTCATCATCGTCGCCACGTCCACGCCGGATTTCGTTTTTCCGAGCACGGCGTGTCTGTTGCAGAACAAGCTCGGTATCAGGAACAACGGCGCCGCATTCGACGTGCAGGCCGTCTGCTCGGGCTTTGCGTATGCGGTCGCGACAGCCGACAGTTTCATCCGCAGCGGCCAGCATCGTACGGCGCTCGTGATCGGTGCGGAGACCTTCTCGCGTATTCTCGATTTCAACGACCGCACGACCTGCGTGCTGTTCGGCGACGGTGCCGGTGCCGTGATCCTGTCGGCATCGGACGAACCCGGTGTGCTGTCGAGCGCACTGCATGCGGACGGCAGCCACGCGAATATCCTGTGCACGCCGGGCAATGTGAACGGCGGCCTGATCGCGGGCAGTGCTTTTCTTCATATGGACGGGCCGGCGGTGTTCAAGCTCGCCGTCAACGTGCTGGAAAAAGTTGCGATCGAAGCGCTGAACAAGGCGAATCTCGCGCCGGAACAGATCGACTGGCTGATTCCGCATCAGGCCAATATCCGTATCATGCAGAGCACCTGCCGCAAGCTCGGCTTGCCGCAGGAACGGATGGTCGTCACCGTGGGCGAACACGGCAACACGTCGGCGGCCTCGATTCCGCTCGCATTCGACGTCGCAGTCCGCGATGGTCGCATCAAGCGCGGCCAGCACGTGCTGATCGAAGGCGTCGGCGGCGGCTTCACCTGGGGTGCATCCGTCATCCGCTTCTGAGATCCGTTTCTGAGCGCCGCATGGCGGTACGCGGCATCGCGCGCACCACGTGCGTCTGCGTCTGGAAGACGCGACGCGGTGCACGCTACCCTCATCTGACTACATCGAATTTGGGGACGATATGAAATTTGCGTTCGTTTTTCCGGGGCAGGGCTCGCAATCGGTTGGCATGCTCAACGCATTTGCCGATCACGCTGTCGTGCGCGAGACGGTCCAGGAAGCGTCCGACGCGCTCGGTCAGGATCTCGGCAAGCTGATCGCCGAAGGTCCCGCCGACGATCTGAATCTCACCACCAACACGCAACCGGTGATGCTGACAGCCGCTTACGCGATGTACCGCGCGTGGCGGGCTGCGGGCGGTCCTGCACCGGCGATCGTCGCGGGTCATAGCCTCGGTGAATACACGGCGCTGGTCGCTGCGGGCGCGCTGGCGTTTCACGACGCGGTGCCGCTCGTGCGTTTTCGCGCGCAGGCGATGCAGACCGCGGTGCCGGTCGGCGAGGGCGGTATGGCGGCGATTCTCGGTCTCGACGACGATGCGGTGCGCGCAGTGTGCAAGGAAGCGTCGGCGGCGGGCATCGTCGAAGCGGTGAATTTCAATGCGCCCGCGCAGGTGGTGATCGCGGGTCAGAAGGCAGCCGTCGAAAAGGCCTGCGAAATCGCCAAGGCGAACGGCGCAAAACGCGCGTTGCCGCTGGCGGTGTCGGCACCGTTTCACTCGTCGTTGCTCAAGCCCGCATCGGACCAGTTGCGCGCCTACCTCGCGAATGTCGAGATCCAGGTGCCGGCCATTCCGCTCGTCAACAACGTCGACGTGGCGATCGTCAACGAACCGGCCGCGATCAAGGATGCGCTGGTGCGCCAGGCTGCCGCTGCGGTGCGCTGGGTCGAAAGCGTGCAGGCCATTGCGCGCGACGGCGTGACACACGTAGTCGAATGCGGACCTGGCAAGGTGCTGACAGGTCTCACGAAGCGCATCGACGGTAATCTCGTCGGCCTCTCGATCACCGACCCGGCTTCGCTCGACGAAGCCCTCAAGCTCGTGACGGCCTGAACACCGCCCTCACTTGCGACTACGACTCAATCGGCCCGCTCACGGGCTCTCCGGACCTCAACGATGGAAAAGACTCTCGACAAGCAGATCGTGATCGTAACTGGCGCCTCGCGCGGTATCGGCCGTGCGATTGCACATGAACTGGCGCGCCAGGGTGCGACGGTGATCGGCACCGCCACGAGCGAAAGCGGCGCGGATGCGATCAGCGAAGGGTTCAAGGCGGCGGGCGTGACCGGTCGCGGCGCGGTGCTGAACGTGAACGACGCAGCAGCGGCGGAAGCGCTGATCGACAGCACGGTAAAAGAATTCGGCGCGCTCCACGTGCTCGTCAACAATGCGGGCATCACGCAGGACCAGCTCGCGATGCGCATGAAGGACGACGACTGGGACGCGGTGATCGATACCAACCTGAAGTCGGTGTTCCGTCTGTCGCGCGCGGTGCTGCGCCCGATGATGAAAGCACGCAGCGGCCGCATCATCAACATCACGTCGGTGGTCGGTTCGGCGGGCAACCCGGGGCAGGTGAACTACGCGGCAGCGAAGGCCGGCGTGGCCGGCATGACACGCGCACTGGCGCGCGAGATCGGCAGCCGCGGCATTACCGTGAATTGCGTCGCGCCTGGTTTCATCGATACCGATATGACAAAGGGCCTGCCCGAAGCGCAGCAAACGGCGCTGCTCACGCAGATTCCGCTAGGCCGTCTGGGTAGTCCGGACGACATCGCCCATGCGGTCGCGTTTCTCGCTTCGCCGCACGCCGGCTACATCACGGGTACGACGTTGCACGTAAATGGCGGGATGTACATGTCGTAACCGGATTCGGTTACTATCCGCGCCTTGATGCGTTTGTGTGAGCATCGCGCGGATGCCTTGACTGGAACCCGGCGCGCCGCTTTTTTAGAGGGGCAAACCTGATAAAATGCGCGCACCTGTATTTTTGAACTCTTTTCCCTTGGAGGGGTAATGGACAATATCGAACAGCGCGTCAAGAAGATCGTCGCAGAACAACTGGGCGTGGCAGAAGGTGAGATCAAGAACGAAGCCTCGTTCGTGAACGACCTTGGTGCAGACTCGCTCGATACGGTTGAACTCGTGATGGCTCTCGAAGACGAATTCGGCATGGAAATTCCGGATGAAGAAGCTGAGAAGATCACGACCGTTCAGCAAGCGATCGACTACGCTCGCGCGAACGTCAAGGCCTGAAGCCATTCGCGCCTGCTTGTCCGCGTTCGCGACCGGCCGCCGGCCGGGCCGTGTCATCGTGGTGGGACAGATAGCGTCGGTGGCGCAGTCGGTTATGCGCCGCATGGCCCGTCGGTCCGCGCAGGTGTCGAGCCGCCTGTCGGCGCAAACTGGCGTGCGGGTTGAGGTACAACGCGCACGAGATCTGCGTTTGCGGGCTCAGCCGCCGATGCGCTCGTTAGTGCATCTCAGGTTAAACAGCCACAGGGCGCACAGGGGCAGTTTCCTGTGGCCGCTGTGGCTTTTTTGCTTTCGTCATTCTATGGAAAAGAGGTTACCGTGAGCCGTCGTCGCGTAGTTGTTACAGGCCTTGGGCTGGTGTCGCCTGTTGGCAATACTGTTGCCGACGGCTGGGCCAATCTGGTCGCCGGTAAATCCGGCATCGCCAACATCACGAAGTTCGATGCGTCGAACTACTCGACCCGCTTCGCTGGCGAGGTGAAAGGCTTCAACATCGAGGAATACATCCCCGCCAAGGAAGCGCGCCATATGGATACGTTCATCCATTACGGCATCGCGGCCGGTATCCAGGCGATGAAGGACAGTGGCCTCGAAGTGACCGAAGAGAATGCGGAACGCATCGGCGTCGTGGTGGGCTCGGGCATCGGCGGTCTGCCGATGATCGAAATCACGCAGACCGAACTGCTGAACCGCGGTCCGCGGCGAATTTCGCCGTTCTTCGTGCCGGCCTCGATCATCAACATGATCTCCGGCCATCTGTCGATCAAGTTCGGCATCAAAGGCCCGAACCTCGCCATCGTCACCGCCTGCACGACCGGTCTGCACTGCATCGGCGAAGCGTCGCGGCTGATCGAATACGGCGACGCTGACGTGATGGTTGCGGGCGGCGCCGAAGCGACGGTATCGCCGCTCGGCATCGGCGGTTTTGCCGCGGCGCGCGCGCTGTCGCAGCGTAACGACGACCCGGCTACTGCCAGCCGTCCGTGGGACAAGGATCGCGACGGCTTCGTGCTGGGCGAGGGCGCCGGCGTGATGGTGCTCGAAGAGTACGAACACGCGAAGGCACGCGGCGCGAAGATCTATGCCGAAGTGGGCGGTTATGGCATGAGCGGCGACGCGTATCACATGACTGCTCCGCTCGAAAACGGCGACGGCGCACGCCGCTGCATGCTGGCTGCGCTGAAGAACGCGGGCGTGAGCACGGATCAGGTGCAGTACCTGAACGCGCACGGCACCTCGACGCAACTCGGCGATCTGGCGGAAACGACCGGGATCAAGCGTGCCTTTGGCGATCACGCAAAGAACATCGTCGTGAATTCGACCAAGTCGATGACCGGGCACCTGCTCGGCGGCGCGGGCGGGCTCGAATCGGTGTTCACCGTGCTGGCCGTGCATCATCAGGTCTCGCCGCCCACCATCAATATCTTCAATCAGGACCCGGCATGCGATCTCGACTACTGCGCGAACACGGCGCGGGAGATGAAGATCGACGTCGCGCTGAAGAACTCGTTTGGGTTCGGCGGGACGAACGGTACGCTGGTCTTCAAGCGCGCGTGATCGGCGCATGACTGCTTGACGCCCCAGCCCGCACCGGCTTATCCAGCACCTGCTCACGGGTTGCCCGGAACGAAATCCGTCGACGGACGGTCTCAGCCAGTCGCGCTGAGGCCGTCCGTAGCGTTGCGCGCGGCTGTCAGCGGTTTCATCGTGATTGCCGCGGTCGCGGTTTTTACGACCTTCGAGCCGCGTGTCGGCGGTTGGCACGCTATCGTGTTCGCGCTCGTGGTACTGGCTGCGCTGGCAATTGCCGGTGTGCGGCAGGATCGCGGTGCGCCCGGCATGCTGAAAATCGGGCCGGATAGCCTCATCGTCTGGAATCGCCGGGGAACACTGCTCTGTCAGGGCCGTGTCGCGGGTTGTTCACAATGGACCGGCCGGCTTCTGATGCTTGTGCTCGTCGGCGACGACGGGCGCTCCCACCCGTTGCTGCTTGCGGCCGACGCCTTGCCGGGCGGCGTGTTTCGCGAACTGGCCGTACTTGGTCGGCGCGGCGCGGGCGCCCGACTGTAACGGACGTAACCGCTGTTCCCCCGGCTGCGTGACGTATTGATGGGGACGCTACAATGGTGCCCCGCCATGCAGCCCATACCGTTAAACGGATTTATCAGGTGAGCGAAAAAGAAATTGATCAGGTGCTGGTCGAGCGCGTCCAGAAGGGCGACAAGGCCGCATTCGAGCTTCTGGTCACCAAATACCACCGCAAGATCATCCGGCTGATTTCGCGCCTCGTGCGGGATCCCGCCGAGGTCGAGGACGTGGCTCAGGACGCCTTCATCAAGGCGTACCGGGCGTTGCCGCAGTTTCGCGGCGAATCGGCGTTCTATACGTGGTTGTACCGGATTGCGGTCAACACGGCAAAGAACTACCTTGCCACCCAGGGCCGGCGGGCACCGACATCGACCGAAGCGGATGCTGAAGAAGCTGAAACTTTCTCGGATGCCGACCAACTAAGGGATATCAACACGCCTGAGTCGATGTTGATGAGCAAGCAGATCGCTGAGACGGTCAACGCTGCGATGGCGGTTTTGCCGGAAGAGTTGCGCACCGCCATTACTCTTCGTGAAATTGAGGGTTTGAGCTACGAAGAAATCGCCGACATGATGGGTTGCCCGATCGGGACCGTCAGATCGCGAATTTTTCGCGCTCGCGAAGCCATTGCGGCAAAATTGCGTCCGTTGCTGGACACACCCGAAGGCAAACGCTGGTAAATGAACCGGCAACGTTACGGGGCAGGGCGCAATATCTGGGTTAGGTGGTGTCACTACGGGGTGTCAGCAAGATGGGGAGCGTCATGGGGTCGGTCTCGATGCAATCGCAAGCAAGCTCGCGCGGCGAGCGTCTATCCGCAGTTGTCGACGGCGAGTTGTTCGGCGACGAGCATCTGAACAGGTTTTTTTCCGAATTGAATCATGAGGATCGCGCTACGTGGTCGCGCTATCACCTGATCGGCGACGCCATGCGTTCCGACGATCTGGCGATCAGCCCGGCGGCGAGCAGTGCGTTTCTCAGCGGTTTTGCCGCGCGTCTCGAGAGCGAGCCGCACGTGCTCGCGCCCGCTGCGATGCCGGTCGCGCGCCGTCTGCTGGCGCTGCGTCGGCGTGTCATGCCGGCGTTTGCGGTCGCCGCCGCGGCTGCCACGCTGACGTGGATCGTCGTGCCGCAACTGCAGGGCGTGTCCGGCGGTCCGGGGGCAACTCAGGTCGCTGCGCTGTCGTCGCGTGGCGATTCGTCGGTGCAACGTGTCGCGATGGCCTCGATGCCCGCCGCTACCGTGCAGCCGGTCGCACAGGACGCGAACATCATTCGCGACGCCCGTCTCGATCAATATCTGGAAGCTCACCAGCAATTCGCGCAACAACCGGTCATGTCCGACACCATGCCGCTGATTCGCGCTGCCGTGACCACGCAAGGCCAATAGTCTGATGCAGACGCTGCGGTTGAATAAAACGACTATCTTGGGGCGGCTGCCGGTACTTCTGTTCTGTGCAGCCGTGTTGTTATCCGCAACGCCGCGCGTCTTTGCGCAATCCGACGATCCGCTCGTCGTGCGTCGCACGGCGGCGGAACTGCTCAACCGGATCCACGAGGCTGCCCAGCAACAGAACTACGAAGGCGCGTTCGTCTATCAGCGCGGCGCGTACGTGCAGTCGTCGCGGATTGCCCATTACGCAACGCGTGGCGACGGCGAATTCGAACAGCTCGAAAGTCTCGACGGCAAGCCGCGCAAGATGCTGCGGCATAACGACGATCTGTATACGTTCATCCCCGAGCGCCATCTTTGCGTCGTCGAAAAGCGGCAGAACAAGGATTCCTTCCCGGCGCTGCTGTCCGCGAGCAGCGATCAGGTCCTGACCGTGTACGAGCCGAAGCTGCTCGGCAGCGATCGCGTGGCCGGGATCGACAGTCAGGTGATCGAACTGGACCCGAAGGACGCGCTGCGCTTCGCCTACAAGCTGTGGGCCGATACGAAGACGGGTCTGCTGCTACGGGCGCAAACGCTCGATGCGAGCGGCCAGGTGCTCGAACAGCTGTCGTTCACACAGATCCGCATCGGTGTGCCGGTCGACAAGGCCGGTATCGTCAACGGCATTCGCAACACAGCGGGTTGGACGGTGGTACGGCCGCCGCTCGAGCCGGTCGACATGGAAGCGCAAGGCTGGAAGTTCGAGCCGACGGTGCCCGGTTTCCGCAAGATTCGCGAGCTGCGCCGCCCGATGGCCGCGCGCGATGCAGGTGATCCCCCCATTCCGGTGGATCAGGCTGTATTCTCCGATGGCCTGGCGGCGATTTCGATTTTTATCGAGCCAGTCGAGAAGAACACGCGTAAAGAAGGCGCAGGCAGCAACGGTGCGACCCATGTGCTAGTGAAGCGTCATGGCGATTTCTGGGTCACCGTGCTTGGGGAAGTGCCTCAGGCCACGTTGCAGCAATTTGCGTCTGCCATAGAATACAAAGCTCCCAAGTAAATCCTTCGGCTCGCTACGATATGACGACTTTCCCGGTGCGCAAATTCCTCGCGGCCGCAGCGGTAGCTGTTTGCCTGCCGTTCGTGCCGCATACGGCGTCTGCAGCAGCGCCCGCGGCCAGTCTTCCCGACTTTACCGATCTCGTCGACAAGGTCGGTCCCGCCGTTGTCAACATCCGCACGACGACCAAAGTCTCAAGCTCGAGCACGATGCGCGGCCTTCCGCCGGGGCTCGACGATGGCGACATGTCCGAGTTCTTCCGCCGTTTCTTTGGCATTCCCCTGCCGCAGGGACCGCAAGGTACGCCGCGCGGCGGCGGTAATAACGGCGGCAATGGTGGCAACGGCGGTGGTAACGGCGGCGGCAGCGGCCGAGGTAGTAACGGCGGCGATAGCGGCGGCAGTGGCGGCAGCCAGGACACGCCCGACAGCGGCAGCGACAGCGAACAAAGCAGCGGCGTCGGTTCGGGCTTCATCCTGTCGCAGGATGGCTACGTGATGACGAACGCCCACGTGGTCGACGATGCCGACACGATTTACGTGACGCTCACCGACAAGCGCGAGTTCAAGGCAAAGCTGATCGGTGTCGACGATCGCACCGATGTCGCCGTCGTCAAGATCAGCGCCGCGAATCTCCCGACGGTGACGATCGGCGATTCGAACAAGGTGCGCGTCGGCGAGTGGGTGGTTGCGATCGGTTCGCCGTTCGGGCTCGAGAACACGGTGACGGCCGGCATTGTGAGCGCGAAAGGGCGCGACACCGGCGACTACCTGCCGTTCATCCAGACCGACGTGGCGGTCAATCCAGGCAACTCGGGCGGTCCGCTGATCAACATGCAGGGCGAAGTGATCGGCATCAACTCGCAGATTTACAGCCGGACCGGCGGCTTCATGGGGATTTCGTTTGCGATTCCGATCGACGAAGCCATGCGGGTCGCCGATCAGCTGAAGACGACCGGCAAGGTCACGCGTGGCCGCATCGCGGTTGCGATCGGCGAGGTGACCAAAGACGTCGCCGATTCGCTCGGCCTGCCGAAAGCTCAAGGCGCACTGGTCAGCAGCGTCGAGCCGGGCGGACCGGCCGACAAGGCCGGCGTGCAGCCAGGCGATATCATCCTGAAGTTCAACGGCCATTCGGTCGATACCGCCACCGATCTGCCGCGCATGGTCGGCGATACGAAGCCGGGCTCGAAGGCGACGATCACCGTGTGGCGTAAGGGCCAGACGCGCGATCTGCCGATCACGATCGCCGAAATGCAGACCGACAAGGTCGCCAAGACCGATCAGAAGAAGCCGACGCCGGCGAAGCCCCGTGCATCGAATGCGCTCGGCATCGCCGTGAGCGACCTGTCTGCCGATCAACTGAAAACGCTGAAGCTCAACAACGGTGTGCAGGTCGACGCCGTCGATGGTCCCGCGGTGCGAGTCGGACTGCAACGCGGCGATATCATCCTGCGGGTCGGCGATACGGATATCACCGGTGCCAAGCAGTTCGACGACGTAACGTCGCATCTCGATCCGCAGAAGATGGTCGCGTTGCTGGTCAGGCGAGGCGACAACACGCAGTTCGTGCCTATCCGCCCGCGCGCGGCTGGACAGAAATGATGACGGCGGCACCGCTCACGCTCTATGGGCGCGGGTGGTGCCACCTCTGCGATGACATGCTGGCCGCACTCGAACCCTTGCTCGCGGAGTTCGGCGCGCAGGTCGAGGTGATCGATATCGACGCCGATCCGGCGCTCGAAACGCGTTTTAACGAATGGGTGCCGGTGCTGGTTTGCGATGGCGTCGAGCTATGTCATTACCATCTCGACGAAGCGCGCGTGCGTGCGGCGCTGGCTGCGAGAGGCGCCAGCCCGGTCCGGCCAGCCTAAATCCTGCCGGGCGACCCCCTTTTCGGCTAAAATAGATAAGTTTTTCACCTACTTACAAGGCGTGCTCCGCAACCGTCCGGGCGCGCCTTTTTTGCTTGATCGGTACTGAATGGATCATATTCGTAATTTCTCGATCATTGCGCACATCGACCATGGCAAGTCGACGCTCGCCGATCGCATCATCCAGCTGTGCGGCGGTCTGTCCGACCGCGAAATGGAATCCCAGGTGCTCGATTCGATGGATCTCGAACGCGAACGGGGCATCACCATCAAGGCGCAGACCGCTGCGTTGTCGTATCGCGCACGCAATGGCGAGACCTACAACCTCAATCTGATCGACACGCCTGGGCACGTCGACTTCTCGTACGAAGTGAGCCGTTCGTTGTCCGCCTGCGAAGGCGCGCTGCTGGTCGTCGATGCGAGCCAGGGCGTCGAAGCGCAAACCGTGGCGAACTGCTACACGGCGATCGAACTCGGTGTCGAAGTCGTGCCGGTTCTGAACAAGATCGATTTGCCGGCAGCAGATCCCGAAAACGCGATTTCCGAAATTGAAGACGTGATCGGCATCGACGCTACAGATGCCACGCATTGCAGCGCGAAAACCGGATTAGGCGTCGAGGATGTGCTCGAGGCGCTGATCATCAAGGTACCTCCTCCGAAGGGCGATCCGAACGCGCCGCTGCAGGCGTTGATCATCGATTCCTGGTTCGACAACTACGTCGGCGTCGTGATGCTGGTGCGCATCGTCAACGGTACGGTGCGTCCGAAGGACCGTATCAAGATGATGGCGGCCGGCGCGCAGTATCCGGTCGAGCACACCGGCGTGTTCACGCCGAAGTCGAAGAATCTCGATGCGCTGTCCGCGGGTCAGGTGGGTTTCATCATTGCGGGCATCAAGGAACTGGCGGTCACGAAGGTCGGCGACACCATTACGCATGTCGCAAAACCCGCAGCAGAGCCACTGCCCGGCTTCAAGGAAGTCAAGCCACAGGTGTTCGCCGGGCTGTATCCGGTCGAGGCGAATCAGTACGACGCACTGCGCGAATCGCTGGAAAAACTGAAGCTCAACGACGCCTCGCTGCAATACGAGCCTGAAGTGTCGCAGGCACTCGGTTTCGGTTTCCGCTGCGGTTTCCTTGGCTTGCTGCACATGGAGATCGTGCAGGAACGGCTCGAGCGCGAGTTCGACATGGACCTGATCACGACTGCGCCGACGGTCGTCTACGAGGTCTTGCTGCAGGACGGTTCGACGATCAGCGTCGAGAACCCCGCGAAAATGCCCGATCCGTCGAGAATCGAAGAGATTCGCGAGCCGATCGTCACCGTGAACCTGTATATGCCGCAGGAATATGTCGGCTCGGTGATCACGCTGTGCACGCAAAAGCGCGGCAGCCAGATCAACATGCAGTATCACGGCCGTCAGGTCCAGCTCACGTACGAGATCCCGATGGCGGAAATCGTGCTCGACTTCTTCGACCGGTTGAAGTCGGTGTCGCGCGGCTATGCGTCGATGGATTACGAGTTCAAGGAAAATCGCGCGTCGGATGTCGTGAAGGTCGACATGCTGATTAACGGCGATAAGGTCGATGCGCTGTCGGTGATCGTGCACCGCTCGCAGTCGCAGTATCGCGGCCGCGAAGTTGCGGCGAAGATGCGCGAAATCATCCCGCGTCAAATGTACGACGTCGCAATCCAGGCCGCGATCGGCGCGCACATCATTTCGCGCGAGAACATCAAGGCGCTGCGCAAGAACGTGCTGGCGAAGTGCTACGGTGGCGACATCTCGCGTAAGAAGAAGCTGCTCGAAAAGCAGAAAGAAGGCAAGAAGCGGATGAAGCAGGTCGGCTCCGTTGAAATCCCGCAGGAAGCTTTCCTTGCTATCCTGCGCGTCGAAGACAAGTAACCGCCCGACAAAAACAAATCCGATAACTGGAACCCCGTATGAATTTTGCGCTGATTCTTTTTGTGCTCGTCGTCTTGACGGGAATTGCATGGGTCGCAGACAAACTGATTTTCGTGCCGCAACGGCGGCGCGCGGCGGACGCGGCAGTCGCCGAGTTCGACCGCCAGCAGACGCGCGTAGGCGAGCGCTTCGCCGACGAGAACGCGCCGCAAACGCGCGCCCGCCTGCGTGACGAGAAGCTTCGGCAGCCGTGGTGGCTCGAGTATTCGGCGAGCTTTTTCCCGGTCATTCTGGTGGTGTTCGTCGTGCGCTCGTTTGTAGTCGAACCTTTCAAGATCCCGTCGGGATCGATGGTGCCGACCTTGCTGGTGGGCGATTTCATCCTCGTCAACAAGTTCGACTACGGTATCCGCCTGCCGATCGTCAACACGAAGATCACGCAGGGCAACCCGTTGCAACGCGGCGACGTGGTCGTGTTCCGCTATCCGAAAGACGAATCGGTCGACTACATCAAACGCGTGATCGGCCTGCCCGGCGACGTCGTCGCGTACCAGGACAAGCAACTGACGATCAACGGCAAGCCCGTGCCCGAAACCGCGCTGCCCGATTACTTCGACGAAGAGCGCATCGGTTATGCGAAGCAGTTCGAAGAAGACATCGATGGCCGCAAGAACGCGATTCTGAACAATCCTGCAGTGCCGCCATTCATCGTCGGTGCCGAAGATTATCCGTATCGCGACAACTGTCAGTACAACTCGCGCGGCGTGATCTGCAAGGTGCCGCCCGGTAACTACTTCATGATGGGCGACAACCGCGATAACAGTGCGGACAGTCGCTACTGGGGCTTCGCTCCCGATCAGAACATCGTGGGTCGCGCGTTCTTCATCTGGATGAATTTCAGCAACCTGAAACGCATCGGCTTCTTCCACTGATCGCGCGACAACTGCGCGCGCATTCTGCCTCGCTTGAGCTCACGTAAACACGTCGCATGACCTGCGGCGTGTTCTCACGCTACTTTAAGAACGTGCGGTAACGTCGCTACGCGACGGTTTTTCGTCGGTCGTCCCGCGTTCCCGCCGGGCGAGGCGCCCGCGTTATACTCTGCACATGCCCTCATCTCAGTTGGAAAGCCGTTTGCGCTACGAATTTCGCAATGCGGAATTGTTGCGCCAGGCTTTGACACACCGCAGTCACAGTGCCACGCATAACGAACGGCTCGAATTTCTCGGCGATTCCGTTCTGAATTGCGCGGTAGCCGCACTTTTGTTCCAGCGTTTCAGCAAACTGGACGAAGGCGATCTGTCACGTGTCCGCGCCAACCTGGTCAAACAGCAGTCGCTGTACGAAATAGCTCAGGCCCTCAATATTTCCGACGAATTGCGGCTCGGCGAGGGCGAATTGCGTAGCGGCGGCTTCCGCCGTCCGTCTATCCTTGCTGACACGCTCGAGGCGATTCTTGGGGCGATCTTCCTCGATGGCGGTTTTGAGGCCGCACAGACGGTGATCAAGCGCCTGTATGTGCCGATCCTCGATCACATCGATCCCCGCACGCTGGGCAAGGATTCCAAGACACTGCTGCAGGAGTATCTGCAGGGTCACAAGCTGCCGTTGCCCACGTATACCGTGGTTGCGACGCATGGTGCGGCGCACAATCAGCAGTTCGAGGTCGAGTGTACGGTGCCCAAGCTGGATGTGAAGGTGTCGGGATCGGGCGCGAGCCGCCGGGCTGCCGAGCAGGCTGCGGCCAAAAAAGCGCTCGACGAGGTGATGGCTGCCGCGCCGGCCGTGGTGGCGAAGCCGCGGCGCTCGAAGGGGGCGCGAACGGCGAAACATGCCGAGCCGGAGATCGTTCCAGGCGTGACTGGCGTGCAAACGGCACTCGATCTGCGTGCACCCGATCGCAAGAGCGAGCGGGCGGCGCGCAGCGAGCCGAAGCCGGTGGCGGTCGAAACTACCGCTGAGCGGCCCGTTCCCGCACAGGCAGCGCCGGCCCCGGCTCCAGCACCGCTGGCCGTGATCCGCGCTGCGCACGTCGAATATAGCCAGGCACCGTCGGCGGATAAGGACAAAACCGAGCGCCCGGACCGCGAAAAGGCCGAGCGTGCGGACAAGACAGACAACGCCGCCAAAACAGACAACGCGGTCGCCGTCCGCGCGCTCGAAAAGTCGCCGGAAAAAGCCACCGAAAAAGCCACTGATAAAACTACCGAGAAGGCCGACGCAGCACTCCGCGGCGTCGACAAGCCGGTAGCGCATCGCAATGGCCGCGACCCGGCCCAGGACGCACCGGCGGAGTCCGCCGCCGCTGAAACCGCAGCCGCACTCGAACCCGGTCCCGCCGACGTGCCGCTGCCGCGCGTCGCCGATGCCGGCCATTGATCGACCGATGCCCGATGACGCGGCGTGCGTCGCACGCCGCCTCCCACTGAACTTGCGGTAACCCGAATATGAACGCTCCCACTCCCTCTGGTTTTCGTTGCGGCATGGTCGCGATCGTTGGCCGTCCGAATGTCGGCAAGTCGACGCTGATGAACGCGCTCGTCGGCCAGAAAGTCAGCATTACGTCGCGCAAGGCGCAGACGACGCGTCACCGCATCACCGGCATCCACACGCTCGACGACGCGCAGTACATCTTCGTCGATACACCCGGCTTTCAGACGCAACATAGCGGTGCGCTGAACCGGTCTCTGAATCGCGCGGTGACTTCGACGCTCACGTCGGTCGACGCGGTGCTGTTCGTGATCGAAGCGGGCCGCTTCGGGCCCGACGACCAGAAAGTACTCGATCTGATTCCCGCTTCGGCGCCGACGCTGCTGGTCGCGAACAAGCTCGACCGCGTGACGGACAAGGCCACGCTGTTCCCGTTCATGCAGCAGGTGAGCGCGTTGCGCGAGTTCAAGGAGATCGTGCCGCTGTCGGCGAAGAACCTCGACGACATCAAGCGTCTGATGACGACCGTCCGGCCGTATCTGCCGGAAGGCGATCCGATCTACGGCGAAGACGAACTGACCGATCGCAGCGAACGCTTCCTGGCTGCGGAAATCCTGCGCGAAAAGGTGTTCCGCTGGACCGGCGACGAACTGCCGTACACGAGCACGGTAGTGATCGAGAAGTTCGAAACCGAAGGCCGGCTGCGTCGCATCTTCGCGACGATCATGGTCGAGCGCGACGGTCACAAGGCGATGATCATCGGCCAGAAGGGCGCGAAGCTCAAACAGATCAGCACCGACGCCCGCGTCGATATGGAAAAGCTGTTCGACGGCCCGGTGTACCTCGAAACCTTCATCAAGGTGAAGAGCGGCTGGGCCGACAACGAAGCAGGGCTTCGTGCGTATGGGTACGAATGACGCATGGATGACACTGCCATCCGACGCGGACCCGGACACTACTGAACCGGCCGCGCCGGAACCCGCACGCGCGCCGCGCAAGACGAAAAAGGCCGCAGGGGCGCGTAGTACGGCAAATTCAACCGCTGCTACCGACACCACCGGTAGCGACACACGCAAGACTCCCGTTCGTCGTTCCTCACGCGCAGCCGCGTCCGAATATCGGATCGCCGAGCAACCCGCGTTCGTGCTGCACAGCTATCCCTATCGCGAGACGAGCCTCGTCATCGATGTGCTGTCGCGCGATCACGGTCGTCTCGCGCTCGTCGCAAAAGGCGCGAAGCGGCCGCATTCGGCTCTGCGCGGCGTGCTGCAGACATTCCAGCCGCTGGCGCTGTCGTGGTCCGGCAAGGGCGAAGTCCGCACGCTAACCGGTGCCGAATGGGTCGGCGGCATGTTGCCGCTGGCCGGCGATGCGCTGCTGTGCGGCTTCTACGTCAACGAACTGCTGGTCAAGTTCTGTGCGCGTGAGGACCCGCATCCGCAGCTGTTCCAGCACTATGTCGTGACGATGACGCGTCTTGCGCACGACGAACCGCCGGTCCAGGTGCTGCGTTCGTTCGAGCGTGTGCTGCTGCGCGAAACCGGCTACGCACTCGCACTCGATCGCACCGTTGCACGGCGCGCCGTCGAAGCCGACGGCCGCTACGTGTTCGACCCGGAGCGCGGCGTGCGCGAAGCCACCGACGATCTCCCCACACAATGGCCGGTGATCGCGGGCCAGACCTTGCTCGACATGGAACGCGACGATTACCAACGCCCGCAGACCGTCGCGCAAAGCAAAACGCTGATGCGCTTTCTGTTGAATATCTACCTTGGCGGCACGCCGCTTGCGACGCGCCAGATCCTGATCGACCTGCAGAACTTATGAGCTTCTTTCTTACTTCGCCGACCGCCATCGACCTCGGTGTGAACATCGATCACGTGGCTACGCTGCGCAATGCGCGCGGCACCTCGTACCCCGATCCAATCCGTGCAGCACTGATGGCCGAAGAGGCCGGCGCCGATGCGATCACGCTGCATCTGCGCGAGGACCGCCGGCATATCGTCGACGCGGATGTCCATGCACTGCGTCCGTTGTTGAAGACGCGCATGAATCTCGAATGCGCGATTACCCAGGAGATGCTCGACATCGCCTGCGGTGTGAAGCCGCACGACGTGTGCCTAGTCCCCGAAAAGCGCGCGGAACTGACGACCGAAGGCGGTCTCGATGTCGCCGGTCAGTTCGAGTCGGTGCGCGCGGCCTGCAAGCAACTGGCCGAAGTGGGCTCGCGTGTGTCGCTGTTCATCGATCCCGACGAAGCGCAAATCCGCGCGTCGCACGAAGCCGGCGCACCGGTCGTCGAACTTCATACCGGCCGATACGCCGAAGCGCACGACGCAGGCGAACAGCAGCGCGAGTACGAACGGGTAGTGCGCGGCGTCGAGCTCGGTGTATCGCTGGGCTTGAAGGTCAATGCCGGGCATGGGCTGCATTACACCAACGTGCAAGCGATTGCGGCGATCGAAGGCATCGTCGAATTGAACATCGGCCACGCGATCGTCGCGCATGCGATCTTCGCGGGCTGGGACAACGCTGTGCGCGAGATGAAGGCGATCATGGTCGCCGCGCGTCTCGCCGCGCGCGCGTAGCGTTCACGCGGACGCCCGGCATATGGCGATCTATGGCATCGGTACCGACATCGTTCAGGTGAGCCGCGTAGCGGCGGTCATGACGCGCACGCACGGACGGTTCGCCGAGAAGGTGCTCGGACCCGACGAGCTGCGCATCTATCACGCGCGCACGGCGCGTTCCGCGGTACGCGGCCTCGCGTTCCTCGCCACGCGTTTTTCGGCGAAGGAAGCGTTCTCGAAAGCGATCGGACTCGGCATGCGCTGGCCGATGACGTGGCGCGCACTGCAGACGCTCAACGAACCGAGCGGCAAACCCATCGTCGTGGCCTCTGGTGAACTCGCCGAATGGCTGGCCACACGCGGCATTACGGCGCGCGTGACGATCAGCGACGAGCACGACTACGCGGTGTCGTTCGTGATCGCCGAGACCGCGGTGGAAAACGCTGCGCCGGCTGCATCCAGCGGTCCCCTTGTCGATTGAACGCATGATTTCACACAGCGTGGCGAAGCTCGCCGCGCTTTTCTCTTTCTGGCTTTCCTGTTGCCCTATCTGATGAAAACCACACCTGGACCGGTGATGCTCGACGTGGTCGGCAAGACGCTGACCGACGACGACAAACGCCGCCTCGCGCACCCGATGACCGGCGGCGTGATCCTGTTCGCCCGTCACTACGAGAACCGCGCGCAACTCGGTGCGCTCACGCATGCGATTCGCGAAGTGCGCGAAGACCTGCTGATCGCCGTCGACCACGAAGGCGGTCGCGTGCAGCGTTTTCGTACCGACGGATTTACCGTGCTGCCCGCGATGGGTGTGCTCGGCAAGTTATGGGACGAGGACGTGCTGCACGCGACGAAAGTCGCGACTGCTGTCGGCTATGTGCTCGCGGCGGAGCTGCGCGCGTGCGACATCGACATGAGCTTCACGCCGGTGCTCGATCTGAACTACGGACAGTCGCAGGTGATCGGCGATCGCGCGTTCCATCGCGATCCGCGTGTCGTCGCGATGCTGGCGAAGAGCCTGAATCACGGGCTCGCGCTGGCCGGCATGGCGAATTGCGGCAAGCACTTTCCGGGGCATGGCTTTGCGCACGCCGATTCGCACGTCGCGATGCCGGTCGACGACCGGCCGCTCGAAGCGATCCTGCGCGACGACGTCGCGCCGTACGACTGGCTCGGTCTGGCGCTTACGGCGGTGCTTCCGGCGCATGTGATCTACTCGAAGGTCGACTCGAAGCCGGCTGGTTTTTCGCGCGTGTGGTTGCAGGAGATCCTGCGCGGCAAGCTGCGTTTTCCTGGCGCGATTTTTAGCGACGATCTGTCGATGGAGGCGGCTCGCCAGGGCGGCTCGCTGACCGAAGCCGCGACCGCCGCGCTCGAAGCCGGTTGTGACATGGTGCTGATCTGCAATCAGCCCGCAGAAGCGGAGAAGGTGCTCGACGCGCTGCGCTTCACGCCGTCGAAAGCGTCGCAGCGGCGTCTGAAGCGCATGCGTCCGCGCGGCAAGGCGCTCAAATGGAGCAAGCTCGCGACGGAGCAGCAGTATCAGCAGGCGCAGGCACTGGTGCGCAGCGTGATGGCGTAGTGCAGTGACGCTGGATGCTAGCTCTGGCGACGTGCAATGCGCACGCCGCCAGACCATCAACCACGGTCAATTCAACCGCATCCGCTGCAGCTTGTTGTAGAGCGTCTTCGGACTGATACCGAGCAGCGAAGCAGCGCGATGCCGCGTACCGCCGACAGCATCGAGCGTCGCGCGAATCAGCATTTCTTCGACGTCGGCGAGCGGTGTGCCGACCGTCACCTGCACACGGCTACCGTTCAGATCGCGTGTGCCCGCCGCACCGGACTCGTCGGCACGCAACGAATCGAGCACGTCACCCGATGCCTGGTACGCACGTCGTACGCGTTCCTGCAATTCGCGCACGTTGCCTGGCCAGTCGTACGAAAGGCATTCGCGGATAAAGTTCGGACTCACCAGACGCGTCGAATCCGCCACACCGTGCGCGTTCGCGGCACGGTTCAGCTCGTCGACGAGTGCTTCGGCGAACAGGGCCGGGTCGTCGCTGCGTTCGCGCAGCGGCGGCAGCGTCAGCGAAGCGGCTTCGAGGCGCAGGCCAAGGTCTTCGTGCAGCGAGCCGTCCGCAATCGCCGTGCGCGGCGGCTTGCGCGTCGATGCGATCAACCGGAAGTCGGTCACCACCTGGTTGGTCCCGCCGACACGCATGAAGGTCTGCGAATCGAGTGCGCGTAGCAGGGCCTCCTGCAATTCGCGCGGCAACTCGGCGATCTCGTTGATGTAGAGTGTGCCGCCGCTTGCCTGTTCGAACAGACCGGGTTCGCGCTGTTCGGCACCGTTGAATGCGCCGCGCTCGTGGCCGAGCAGCAGACTTTCGACCGAACGGTTGCCGCCTTCGCCGATTACCGGAGCAATGTCGGCCCGGCAATCGAATACGACGAACGGACCTTTACGGCGCCGGCTCATCTCGTGCAGCGTGCGTGCTGCGACGCTCTTGCCGGTGCCCGCTTCGCCGGAAATCAGCACGGCGGCTTCGGTTGGGGCGAGCTGTTCGATCGCGTCGTACACATGCTGGATCGCGCCGCTGCGCCCGATCATCGGCCCGAAGCGGCCCAGCTGGCGCAATGTCGTGCGCAGCGTCTGGACTTCTTCGGTCAGCTCGTAAGGGCGGGGGATGCGCGCGAGCAGACTGCGCAGACGCGGAATATTGACCGGCTTCAGCAGATAGTCCCAGATGCCGTGGCGCAGGCCTTCGATCGCACTTTCGACGGTCGCGTTGCCGGTCATCACGATGACGGGCAAGGCGCCGCCGGGCGGCTGCGCGGGCAGATGTTGCAACAGGTCGAGGCCGCTGCCGTCGGGCAGATTCAGATCGACCAGTACGACGTCGGGAATGAAGCGCGTCAGTGCGGCGCGCGCTTCGGCAAGCGTCGTGGCGGTGTCGACGGAGAAGCTGTCGGCGGCGAGGATCGCGGACAGGCCGGACAGGCTATTGGGATCGTCTTCGACAATCAGGGCATGTGGCATGGCGAGCGCAAAATTTAAGTGAATCGACAACCGATAATTTTTTCATCCGGACGGCACGTGCTGCGTGCTGCTGGCCGGCGTACCCTTTGAATCAAAGTCGTATGGATCGACCTGCTAATAAGCAGAGAGCATGCCATTGAAAATTATTCAACTAAATCAATTGCTTGAGATTCGCGCTGGTAACAGGACTGGGTTGAGAAAGGCAAATTAGAAAATTTGACCGGTAAAGATTGCTTCAACCATACACGGTCGCGCAAAAAAGAAAAAGCGCCCACGTGGGCGCTTTTTCTTTTTTACCGCTGAGTTGAACCGCCCGGAGCGGTCCCGCTCAGGCCGCCGGTCAGGCGCGGCTGCGGTACTCGTTCGTGCGGGTGTCGATTTCGATCTTGTCGCCGATATTGCAGAACAGCGGCACTTGCAGCTCGTAGCCGGTGTTCAGCTTCGCTGTTTTCAGCACCTTGCCCGACGACGTGTCGCCCTTCACCGCGGGTTCCGTGTAGATGATTTCACGGACCAGCGTGGTCGGCAGTTCGACGGAGATCGCTTTTTCGTTGTAGAAAACGACTTCGCAGGCCATGCCGTCCTGCAGGTAGTTGAGCGCGTCGCCCATCATTTCGGCTTCGACTTCGAACTGGTTGTAGTCGGCATCCATGAACACGTACATCGGGTCGGCGAAGTACGAGTAGGTGACTTCCTTGCGGTCCAGCAGAACGACGTCGAACTTGTCGTCGGCCTTGTAGACCGTTTCCATGCCTGCGCCCGTCAGCAGATTCTTGAACTTCATCTTGACGACGGCGGAGTTACGGCCCGATTTGTTGTACTCGGCTTTTTGCACCACCATGGCGTCGCTGCCGATCATCACGACGTTGCCCGTGCGGAGTTCCTGTGCGATCTTCATAAAACTGTCCTGTACGAAATAAATTGCCCGAATTCAACTGTGCGAGACGGCATACGGTTGGCTTGCAATGCTTCCGCGATTTCTGCCGCTTTTGCCGCTTCTTGCGGTCAGGTAATCCTGTTCTCGACGTGTGACCAGCCGACGCTGAAACGGTGCCGCACACCGGGGAGCCGGTGGGGCGCGACGAATTTTCTTCGCCGGGTCCGGACTTCTGGGTGGACCTTTCGCCGTTGCTGCGCGCTGTTGCTTTTGTTTATTGCCAACGGCTGGCGCCGCTTGGGCAGCACTATCCGCTGGATAACCGCTTATTTTAACTGACTTTTTGCAAATTCGGCCAGATTTCCAGCGAGGTCGCCGATACCCGACAGTTCCTGCGCCCATTGGGCCGCACGGGTATCGAAGGCGGCGCGATGTTGCTGGAAATCGGCCCAGTCGGGTTGCCCAACACCGTTCCAGGCGTGCCAGAAGCGGCTGAGCGCCGCAGCCGCTGGGCCGGGGAGGGAGGCGGCGTAGTGGGCGAGGGCGGCATCGAGCTTCGGCAGATGGGCATCGTCGGCTTGTGGATAGATGTGCCAGACAAATGGTCGCGCGGCCCACTGCGCCCGGACGAACGAGTCCTCGCCGCGGACGAAATTGATGTCGCTGGCCCAGAGCAGCCGGTCGTAGCCCGGTTGGTCGGTAAACGCGAGCGCATGCGCGCGCAGATTGCCGCGCGACGCGTGGTGGCCCGCAGCAAACGACGTTGCGCCGAAGAAGCGCGCCACCGCGCCCGAGATGCGGCCTTGCGGCACCAGCAGTACGACTTGGCCGGAGCCGTCGCGCCACTGCTCGAGCAGGCTGTCGACGGCGGGGTTCTCGTAGGCGAATAACGAAACGACGGTTGCGTCGGCATCCGGCGGCGGAGTGCCGGTCGCGTGGTGCCACCAGGCGGCGCGGGTATCCGATGAGTTTTCGAACGCCGCTCGCGCGGCATCTAGCGTGTGCTCCTTCAGCACGCCGCCCGTACCGGCCCCGAGGCCCGGGAAGAAAAACGTCTTGATGAGCGGATAGCGCGGATGCGGCGATGAGCGCAGATGAAAGTCGGCGACCCAGTCTTCGCCGCTCAGATACTCGAGGTTCAGCCATACCGGCGCGCGTTCGCGGCGTGCCATCGCGGCGACGTACACCGGCGGCAGTTCGCAACCGAACGCTTCGATCACGACATCCGCGACCTCGATCGTCTCGCCCGCATGCGTGGGTTCGTGCCAGTGTTCGATCGCGATGCCGTCTACGGTTTGCCGGGCGCGCGCGGTATCGAGTGCAGGGCAAAGCTTCTGGAACGCATGCAGATCGTCGACGAATATGCGCACCTGCCAGCCATGCTCGCCGGCCAGTTGTCGCGCGAGACGCCAGCACACGCCGATGTCGCCGAAGTTGTCGATGACCGCGCAAAAGATGTCGCACGCGATATCGGTCGATGCGTGTGTCGTGTCGGTCGAGAGCACGGAAGAAACGGCAGTGGAAGACGAGGCGGAGGACATGGCGGCGAGCGCCCGGCGGCCGGGCGCGTGCGGAATGTTCTAAACTGACGATTCTAAAGCAGCTACCGCTGTCCGTTGATCTGCTTGCACCGCGCGCCGTCGCGCGGTGCCGATTTCGACCCCGCATGACTCAAACTGACGTTTCCCCCGCTTCTGGCACACCCGCCGCAGCCGAGCCCTTCGATGCGAAGAAGGTGCTCGTCCAGTTGCCGCATCTGCCAGGCGTCTACCGCTATTACGACGTGCACGGCGCCGTGCTGTATGTGGGCAAGGCGCGCGATCTCAAGAAGCGCGTGTCCAGCTACTTCACGAAGACGCTGCTGTCGCCGCGCATCGCGATGATGGTGACGCGCATCGCGCGCATCGAAACGACGGTCACGCGCTCCGAAGCCGAAGCGCTGTTGCTCGAAAACAATCTGATCAAGGCGCTCGCGCCGCGGTACAACATCCTCTTTCGCGACGACAAGTCGTATCCGTATCTGAAGCTCACCGGGCATGCGTTTCCGCGCATGGCGTACTACCGCGGCGCCGTCGATCGCAAGAACCAGTACTTCGGGCCGTTTCCGAGCGCATGGGCCGTGCGCGAAAGTATTCAGATCCTGCAGCGCGTATTTCAACTGCGTACCTGCGAAGACTCGGTATTCAACAATCGCACGCGACCTTGCCTGCTGCATCAGATCGGCCGTTGCACGGCGCCGTGTGTCGGCGCGATCAACGAAGAGGACTACGCGCACGATGTGGCGAACGCATCGCGTTTTCTGCTCGGCCGGCAGAGCGAAGTGATGAACGAGCTCGAGCAGAAGATGCATGCGTTCGCCGCCGAACTGAAGTTCGAACAGGCGGCAGCGGTGCGCAACCAGATGAGTTCGCTGTCTACTGTGCTGCATCAGCAGGCGATCGAAGTCGGTGGTGACAGCGACGTCGATATTCTTGCGGTCGTCGCGCTGGGCGGCCGCGTCTGCGTGAATCTCGCGATGGTGCGCGGCGGCCGGCATCTCGGCGACAAGGCGTATTTCCCTGCGCATGTCGAGAGCGTGCTGACTCTCGAAGAGGGCGGCCCGGGTGCCGACGACGAGGCGCAAGTGCCGCTCGTGGACGATGCATCTATCGTTGCCGAAGCGGTATCGCAACTTGGGGATTTGCCGTCGCGTGCAGACGAAGTTTCTGCGCAACGAAGCGATGATGAAGAAGAGAGCAGCGCCGATGCCGATGCAGACCAGACCGACGAAGCAGAAGCGTCAAAACAAGCCGTAGACGGTCCGGTCGGCACCGGCCGTAGGCGCCTGCCAACCGGCATCGAGGCCGAAGTGCTCGAAGCTTTTATTGCGCAGCACTACCTGGGCAATCGTGTGCCACCGGTCATCGTGGTGAGCCACGCGCCGGCGAATCGCGAACTCGTCGATCTGCTGATCGAACAGGCCGGCCACAAGGTTACGGTGCTGCGGCAGCCGCAAGGACAGAAGCGCGCGTGGCTCGGTATGGCCGAGCAAAACGCACGGCTCGCGCTGGCACGGCTGCTGTCGGAGCAGGGTTCGCAACAGGCGCGTACGCGTGTGCTTGCCGACACACTCGGTCTCGAATGCGAAGACCTCGCGCAATTACGTATCGAATGTTTCGACATCAGCCATACGATGGGCGAGGCGACTCAGGCGTCGTGCGTCGTCTATCACCATCACAAGATGCAGTCGGGCGAGTATCGGCGCTACAACATCAACGACATCACGCCTGGCGACGACTATGCGGCGATGCGTCAGGTGCTGACGCGGCGCTACGAAAAGATGGTTGCGCAAGCGGCGGCGAGTGCTGTTTCTGATGCGACCGAAGCTGCTGGATCTACTGAGCCGCAACCCGAAGTTGCCCCCGATGCAGCCGTCGGTACTGCTGCCGAATCTGCCACCCCAAGCGCCACACTGCCGAACATCGTATTGATCGACGGTGGCAAAGGCCAGGTCGAAATCGCGCGACAGGTGTTCACCGAACTCGGTCTCGATCTCGGCATGCTGGTCGGTGTCGCGAAGGGCGAGGGGCGCAAGGTCGGGCTCGAGACGCTGGTGTTCGCCGACGGCCGGCCATCGCTTGAACTCGGTAAGGAGAGCGCGGCATTGATGCTCGTCGCACAGATTCGCGACGAGGCACACCGGTTCGCGATCACGGGCATGCGCGCAAAGCGTGCTAAAACACGCCAGACGTCGCGGCTCGAAGAGCTCGAAGGCATCGGTGCG
The DNA here is from genome assembly GCF_007556815.1 of Paraburkholderia megapolitana. Taxonomy (NCBI): domain Bacteria; kingdom Pseudomonadati; phylum Pseudomonadota; class Betaproteobacteria; order Burkholderiales; family Burkholderiaceae; genus Paraburkholderia; species Paraburkholderia megapolitana. The sequence continues at coordinate 3,178,725 of NZ_CP041745.1, read as the reverse complement.
AAGCGTCGTCAGCGGTTGCTGGCGCGGTTCGGCGGGTTGCGTGGCGTCGTGGCGGCGAGCATCGACGATCTCGCGAGCGTCGAAGGCATTTCGCTCGCGCTCGCCGAGCAGATTTACCGGCAACTCCATTGATACCGCATTCTTTCGCGTCTTCGCCAGATTCATCGAGGCGCGCCGCGCCGCGTTACCGGGTCAGGGCCACGTTGCTTGTGGCACGCCCGGCGACGCGGCACAATTGCAACTCCCTTGTCAGAAGCAGCGCCTGCCCATGCCGTTTAATTTCCCGATCTTTCTGACGTGGCTGCGGATCGTGCTGATTCCGCTTGTCGTAGGCGTGTTTTATCTGCCCGACATGATGATGAGCCCGCTACACCGTAACTGGGCTGCCGCGGCGATCTTCATTCTGGCGGCGCTGACCGACTGGTTCGATGGCTTTCTGGCCCGTAAATGGAACCAGACGTCCGCGTTCGGCGCCTTCCTCGACCCTGTTGCCGACAAACTGATGGTGACCGCGGCGCTGCTCGTGCTGGTGCAGGTCGCGCGACTCGACTCGGCAATCGCGTTGGTGATTGTCGGCCGGGAGATTGCGATTTCGGCCTTGCGCGAGTGGATGGCGCAGATCGGCGCGTCGAAAAGCGTGGCCGTCAATTCGCTCGGCAAGTTCAAGACGGCCTGCCAGATGGTTGCGATCCCGATGCTGCTGTTCTACGGTCCGGTGCCGTTCGGCGGCGGGATTGTCGTCGATACGCGCGTGTGGGGGCTGTGGCTCATCTATCTGGCTGCGGTCCTGACGATCTGGTCGATGCTGTATTACATGAAGCTCGCGTGGCCGCAGATTCGCGAGCGTGGCGGAATGGCGTGATGGCGTAAAGCGCCCGGCCCGCCTGAGTCGCGGCGTTCGAAGGGCTTGACACGTTTCAGCGGTTTATACATAATCTCGTTTCTCCGATGCGGGCAGGTCTGGCGCAGCAGGGTACATGCAGTAAAACGCGGGAGTAGCTCAGTTGGTAGAGCGCAACCTTGCCAAGGTTGAGGTCGCGAGTTCGAGCCTCGTCTCCCGCTCCAGATTTGAAGCAGCGTTTGCATGCCGTGTCGAGTGAACGTTGTTGTACATGCAGTAAAACGCGGGAGTAGCTCAGTTGGTAGAGCGCAACCTTGCCAAGGTTGAGGTCGCGAGTTCGAGCCTCGTCTCCCGCTCCAAGCATACGGGGAAGCAACGCTTCCCTTTTTGTTTGGCCGGCCGGTTGGCCATTGCACCCATCTGCGAACCGTTGCAGTTGAAGTGAAGACGACGGTTCGGTAGTCCGCTTACGGCGCGATAGCAAAGCGGTTATGCAGCGGCCTGCAAAGCCGTGTAGGCCGGTTCGACTCCGGCTCGCGCCTCCAGATAAAGCCCTGATTCGTCAGGGCTTTTCTTTTTGGAGCACGCGTCTATCTTTGTGGCGCAGTTGCCAAGGCGCCTGTGGAGCAGGGCCGGCTTACCCAGCACCAGACTGCGTAAGCAACTCTGCCGCATAGCGTCGATAGATCCAGGCCGAACCGGCTGACACGACCACCACTGCTGGAATGGAAAGCAGGTCCTGTATGGACTTCGTGAGGAGACCGCGATTCTCGGCGAGTGCTCCCGGGAATATTCCGGCAACGGCTCCGGCTATCACTCCAACTATCAGCGCGACGAAGGCAAGTGTCAGCGAGATCGCCAGATAGGTTCCAAGGATGCCCAGGCAGTGTCCACGCGAGTCGCGCCAGGCAGCGCGCCAGTGCAGCGGCATGCCGATTGCAACATGAATGGGTAGCAGACTGAGTCGTACATGTACCCATATGGCGAACATGACGACGATGCAGATGACGACTGCGCCGGAGGCAGGCTCGTGCACGCGAATGCCGAGCATGTGAAACGCAACGATCATGAGGATGACGATCACCGCCATGAGCGCCATCGTGCAGGCCGCGAAGCCATAAACCAGTCCGCCGTACTTCAGATAGCTCCAGCAAGCGGATGCGCGTGCGATCGCAGTTTCATGGCGGAGCAATACGTGTCGTAGTGTTTGCACGGCTGAGACGGTGATGAGCAGAAGTCTGAGTAACCACAGTGCACCGAGCGCAAGAAATACAGAAAACGAATGCGATCCACGCAGTTCATTCCTTGCGACACCAATGAAGAAGAGGCCTGCCGAGAGCGCGACAACGAATAGAGGGTACCTCCCGATGAAGTTCGCTGCGTCGCGCCACGCGCCCTCGACACATTGCTCGAACGTAACCTTATTCATTCCCGTCCCCCGTTCTGCGCTTCGGTAGCGTTGACATGGCGCAATGGAATCTGATGCGCTCACGGTTGATGTATTGGTCTGTTTCTGTATTCGGTTTAGGCGCGGCGCCATGATTTTGCCACGGTCGTCACGCCTATGCCGCCTCGTTGATCCCCAATGCTAATATGCCCCACGTCTGTCCAGAGAGGTGAGCCATGCGCGCAAGCAAGCGCCAGCAAGTCGTGGATACAGCGACCGCGCTCTTTTCGAAGCACGGTTTTCATCCTGTCGGGGTCGACTGGATCATCGACGATTCAGGCGTAGCGAGGATGACCCTGTACCGGCACTTCGCGGGCAAGGACGATCTCGTGAGGGAAGTGCTGGAGCAGCGCTACACGTATATCGTCGGCAGTCTCGAGCAGAGCGTGTTGCCGCTCGTCGACCCGACTGATCGCGTGAAGGCCATCTTCGACTGGTACGGCGCGTGGTTTCACACGCCTGAGTTTGCCGGCTGCCTGTTCGAGCGGGCGCTGGCGGAGTTCGGAACGACGTATCCGAAAGTGTCGGAGGTGGCGATCCGCTACCGTCAAAAGATAGCGAACTGGATCGCCGAATTGCTCGCCGATGTCGTGTCGCCCGATGCCGCGAAGCAACTGGGCAACGTTTTCATGATGCTGCTCGACGGTGCGACGGTCGAGGCGCGTGCAGTCAACGATCCGGTTGCGGCAGTGCGTGCGTGGCAGGCCGCCGAGTCACTGCTGAATCAGGCAAAGATTCAGTCGCACGCGTTGGCCGAAAGCACGCGTTGATGCCGCATCCTTCAATCCGCACGCGACTTCAAGATACGGGGCAACTCCTTCAATAACGCATCGCGATTCCGCATGCCGGTCGTACCAGGCTCCTTCCTTTCGTCCTGCGTCAGGCGCGCGAACACGACGGTCTGCGTTCCTTTCGTCGCCCACCCGACGAACCAGCCATAGCCATGAGCAGTATCGTCGGTGCCGTCCGCTGCGCGCGGAAAACCGGTGCCGGGTTTGCCGTGCACGTCCCAGCCGCCGGGTAACCGGGTCACTTCCGTGATCTGGTTCGTCATGTCATACGCATGGGCGCTGACGGGCAAGCGCCGGTTGACGACCTTCTCCAGAAACGATACTTGCTCAAGCGGAGATATCTGTAGCGAAGAATCGACCCACGCGTGCACGAGGCCATTATGTTTGCCCGGGTCACCGGACAGATCGCGATTGCCGTACTGGAACGCGTCGACATATTGCTGGACGCGCGCTGCGCCGAGAGACTGCGTGACCTGCTGCGAGAACCAAACTACCGAGTACTTGATCCACCGTGTCGGGTCCGTAGTCTGACGCCAGTCCGGACCACCCCAGTCGGGGTAGCTTTCGCGAAACGGCAGTGCCGGCGTATGCGCATCTTTCAGAAAGCCCGAGTCGAAACCCATCAGGCTGATCGCGATCTTGAAGGTGGACGCGGACGTCACGCGTTCGTTGCACTCGCCTTGTTGCATGAAGATTTTCTGGGACCCGGCGTCGGCCATGACTGTGCAGATCGTTCTGGCCTGCACAGAAGAAGCGGCGAGTCCGGCTGTGGCAAGGCTCAACAAAAAGCGTCGCAGGTGCATCGATTTGTCTCCACGGCAGGGTTATTGGCGACCGGCTGCTGGTTGATCGAGTATGTCGCAGCGCAGACTATCGCCGGTTTCCGCCCCATCGACAAACGATGATAAATTGACGCACCCACAAGAAAAGCTAATGCCAGACCCATGCGACTCCAGTTACCGCTCAACGCGCTGCGCGCGTTCGAATCGTCAGCGCGACATCTGAGTTTTACCAAGGCGGCGCTCGAACTGAGCGTCACACAGGCCGCGATCAGCCAGCAGGTCCGGATGCTAGAAGCGCGGCTCGGCACGGCGCTCTTCAAGCGCTTGCCGCGCGGACTCGCGATGACCGACGAGGGCCTCGCGCTCTGTCCGGTATTGACCGAAGCATTCGATCGTATGGAAGCGGTGCTGCGGCAATTCGAAAACGGCCGCTTTCATGAGGTGCTGACGGTCGGTGTGGTGGGTACGTTTGCTGTCGGCTGGTTGATGCCGCGGCTCACTGCATTTCGCGCCACGCATCCGTTTATCGAGTTGCGTCTCATGACGAACAACAACGTCGTCGATCTTGCCACCGAAGGACTCGATTTCGCGATCCGCTTCGGCGACGGTACATGGCCCGGTTCGCTCGCGCTGAAGCTGCTCGATGCGCCGCTGTCGGTGCTGTGCCTTCCCGAAGTCGCGAGGCGCCTGAAGGTGCCCGGCGATCTCGCCGGTGAAACGCTGCTGCGCTCGTACCGCATCGGCGACTGGACCAGTTGGTTTGCCGCGGCACAGATTCCTCCACGTCCGGTGCGCGGCCCCGTGTTCGATTCATCGCGGCTGATGGTCGAGGCCGCGATGCAGGGCGCCGGCGTCGCGCTCGCGCCGACCGCGATGTTCGAGCACGAGATATGCGCGGGCCGCCTCGTCCAGCCGTTCGATATCGAGGTCGATTCGGGCAGTTACTGGTTGACCATGCAGAAGGGCAAGGCACCGACCCACGCGATGCGCGTCTTTAACGACTGGATCGTGGGAGAGGTCAGCCGGGAAGGGATAAACACGTCGTTCGAAGCGGCCACGGTTTCGTCCTGATGCGCTTCGCCATTGCGTTCTGAGTAAGTCGATTGTAACTATCGGTAAAGTGTTCCGTGCACATCAATGTTAAATGCGCGTAGGCCATTTTTGCCGATCCTTATCTGTCGCCCTTTTGCGGTCGACATACGTTAAATGGCGTACACGTCAGCGGCTCTTTACGCGCGCATTGGGCGTACAGGCCGTTACAACTTGCCGTTGAATTCATTCTCCTTACAATCCACACTGCGCTCTATCTTCACTCAAGGGCCATCGCCCGGAGATCATGATGGACAACGCAAATCAGTCATCCAGTCGCATTCATCCGCTCGTCGCAACCGCGGCCGGCGCCGTCATTCTTGCGAGCGCCGTCGGCATCGCGGCGATGACCGGCATTCTGCCGAAAGCACACAGCGACGATGCACCGTCCACGGCGCAACAACAAAGCGCCCAGGTCGCGGCGGCTTCCGCTACGCCCGCTGTGCAGCCTGCACCGGTTGTCCAGGCTCAGCAGCCTGTGGTCCAGCAACCTGCCGCACCGGTGGTGCGCCGGCCTGTCCATGTCGCGTCGCGCCCCGTGCATACCGCACCGCGTTATGAGCCCCAACCGCAGCCTCAAGTGATCGTCGATCGCGATGTCGGTACCGTCGAATCGATTACGCCGGTCACGCAGCAAGGTCATGGCACCGGCCTCGGTGCTGTCGGCGGCGCGGCGGCAGGTGGCCTGCTCGGCAACCAGTTCGGACGCGGCAACGGCCGCACTGCGGCGACGATCGTCGGCGTACTGGCGGGTGGCCTTGCGGGTAACACGGCCGAGCAGCATCTGCGCAGCGAGACCGACTACCAGGTCCGCGTGCGGATGGCCGACGGCACGACGCGTGTGATGACCTATCAGCGTCCGCCTGAATTCGGCGTCGGTCAACGTGTACGGGTCGACGACAACGGAATTGTCGGCGCGGGCTAACGAAATATCGTTCGTCGCGGCCCTGGTGTTGCCGGTACCTGGCAGACCTGCGAATTCACTCGCATAGCCTGTTGTCTATGCGTTATGAGTGCCTGCGGGTCTCATGTCCGGATCCGGTGTGCGCGACGACCGATGTACTTCCGATGGCGAATCGCGCAATTCGACTGAACCGCATGAGTCCGTGCCGGTCGTAGGTGTCAAAAGCACTATAGTAAGTAGAAACAACTTCAGTCGACCCAAGGAGGATGAGTATGAAAGTACGCACGTATCGCGCCGCAGCTACAGGAATCCTGTTCGCCGCATTGCTGCCGTTTTCGGCCGCGCATGCGCAACTCGGCAATCTGCTGCCAGGGGGCGGGTCGAACAGTTCGTCGTCTGGTGGACTTGGAAGTCTCGGTGGGCTCGGCAGCTCGTTGTCGGGGTCGTCGCTGACCTCGGGCAGCACGGGCAACGTCGCCGGCGTGCTGCAGTTCTGCATCAAGAACAACTACCTGAGCGGCGACAGCGCGTCGTCCGTCAAGGACTCGCTGATGAGCAAGCTGCCCGGTGGTTCGTCCACTTCGGATAGCGGCTACACGCAGGGCTCCCAGGGCATCCTGAGCGGCAGCAATGGCAAGCAGGTCGACCTGAGCGGCGGTGGCGGTCTGAAAGAGCAGGTGACGAAGCAGGTCTGCGACAAGATACTGTCGCAAGGCAAGTCGCTGCTGTAAATGCATGACGCGGTACGCTACATGGCAATGACCAGGCAGCGTACCGCGTACCGCGCATCGACCTAGTCGTTGCTATGCAGCGCGGTGTTCAATCCTCCCCAACGGGATGAGTCGGTAGCGAGCACTTCTACCGCATGAGACAGGACGGATATTTTTGCACCAAGCGCAAGGATATGCTTCCCTAGACAAAGTGCAACGATATGCTTCTCTGACAAAGCCGGCCTTGTGCCGGCTTTGTTGTTTCCGCGTTTGGATGAATGTAGAAGAGGTGTTTCGACGACTAGTGCTCGAATTGGCCGGGCAAGAAGCGATTGCCTCGATAGTGCAGAGCGCGTCATGCTCGGCAGCTTCGATTCTCGAAAAACTATATCCACCAGGTCCTCAGCGAGTCCTCAAGAACTACAACGGACTTTTGACTGCAGCAGTAGAGACAACGCGGAGCGCCGCGTGTGATACCGGCCGGCAACTTACCATGTTCACTTCAGATCAACTGAGGTTGCCGTGGGTTCGTCGTAACTCCTGCGCATCGGACGGAGGGCGAGCGGGTTTCTTTGACAGTTCTTCCAACGCCTCCCATAGCCGTTTTGCGTAGCACACCCCTGCAAACCACGCAGTGTCCGCCGTGAAGTGGAGACACCACAGAGCTGAAAGTCCAAGTGACACCAGGAACACTAGGCTGTGCGCGAGATCCAGACCCGAACTTGACAAATATGGCGTCTGCAGACGCAAAATACCGCCGTGAAACGCGGATGCTATCAATGTTGCGACGGCAACGCAGAGCCCCACCCAGCGTGAACCATAGGCGTTCCGGTTAAATCCATAAGCGACCAATTCCTTAAAAATGAAGGGAAAACGCTTACGGTCATTGGTGAGAGGTCGTAGTGCATCTGCCGCAGCCATATAGGCTTCGTCTGCCTGAACAGGATGCTGTTTTTCCTCTTCCAAACTAGGTATTGCGACGCCAAGGCGCAAAGCGACTAGGCTGTGGTAACGAAGTTTAGTTTGCTGGGGCAAATACGTATCCCTGTGCCTTAACAGCAGGGTCGATGGCTGCCCATCCCACCGGCGATATAGGCGGTTTTGTGCGCGCAATCCCCACGTCCGAACGAAACTGGACAGGAAGTAAGGGCCGCCGCAAGTCGCAAGCACACTGCTAAGCCCTACGACAATCGGATTCGTTGCACCGTATAACAGCGTAAGGTACGTGATCGGAGGGAGGAGTAGCAGCAAACCCGGCAAGAGACGCGCATTCAGTTCGTACTGGTCAAACATCTTTGCGAAAATTCGATCCCAGTTCATTGCCACCGCCTTTATGCCGCTTTCACTTGCGGTGTGTACTCGGTTTCAACGGTGATGCTGCCGATGTAGTTGTCGAAGGCGTTCCCCCTCTGCTCGTCAATCAAGTGATCGGCCGTGTAATTGGAACTCGAAACGTAGAAATGTATCTTGTTGCCCACGCACTCCATCGTGATGTCGCCCGCGCGATTCTGGGTGATTGTCTCGTAGCCCGTGTAGTAGTGCAGGTGACGCGAAGGAGCCTCACCGATGATGATGATCTGAGGATCCAATTTTTCCAGCCACGAGTCCGGGATTTTCCCGGATTCCCTGCCGTGGTGCGATCCGAAGACGACGGTTGTCTTCTCCAGGTGGATGTGGTCGGCGATTGCTTCCATGAAATCATGCTCTAAGTCGCCCAGCCACATGACACTTGCGCCGTCTGCTACCGCATATCGAATCACGGCAGAGATGTTGTTGAAGCTCTCACCGGCGTTGCAAGCTGCGAGCGCGCCTTTGAAATCCGAATTACCGGTGTCGGGCCACAGAACATTGATGCCGGAAGCACCCCGCTCGGCATCGGAAAGATTCATCCACTTGCGGGAACACCCCTTATGCATATAGAACGCCTTCGCCGTGTCATCGCGAAGCGAGCGATAGCGTTTGAACGACTCCGTCTCCACCTCTTTGATCGCTCGGTTTTTGACCACGTAGAAGTTTGCGATCGGCATTTCATCATCCAATAGCTCGATTCCACCGAAGTGATCCTGATCGGGATGAGTCGAAATGAAACGAGTGACTCCCTTGTTAAGGGACTCGCGCTTGAGCTCTCCGATGCGAGCCGAAGCATCAGAGGCACTAAGGTTACAGTCGATAATGGTGAAGTTACCGCTGTTGTGCTTGATGTAGAACATGTCGCCGTTTGCCACGGCAAAGCTCTTTACGATTGACATTGAAGTTCCTTCATACGAATGGACAAGCCCTTGAACAGCCTCTCTGGTCTGAGCGGCTCCTTACAACTGGGGGAGCCGACTGACACGCGCTCAATTCGGACTCGAGGTCCCGCGAAGGATGTCTTGTGGATCACGGCGATTGTCAGTAAAGTAACTATACGTATATTTTTTATGCGCGTCAACTTTCTATACGGACTATGACTGATCAACCCAAGAATCGCAGCTCCAATCCGAGTGCGAAAGATGAAGGAAAAATGAAAGAAAGTAGTCGTGTAGTGGACACGAATCCAATAGTTGGCACTCGTTCCAGCGGGAAGGCGCAACCCGAGGGTAGCGATTTGGGGCAAGTCAAATGGAGCCAAGAGCGCCGACTGCAGTTCATTGACTTCCGGCTGCAGTGGGAGGGCCGGATCAATCGCAAGGACGTAACAGATTTCTTTAAGATATCGGTGCCTCAGGCGTCGGCCGACATCTCACGCTATGCGGAACTGGTACCCGACAATTTGCACTACGACACCAGTTCGAGGACCTACATTGCTTTGGCTGGCTTCGCTCCACTCTTTGAGTCCAGCGGACCAAGACAATACCTGTCACAGCTACTGGCACTAGAGCGAAAAATATTGGTTCATGATCAAACGTTCTTGTCAGTCCGCCCTCCTGTGGCTTCTGTTCCCATTCCATCGAGAACAATCGAATCAAAGACGCTGACTCTCATGCTTCGAGCTATTGCAGAGCAAGCCATGTTGGAGATTCAATACCAGTCGATCGTTCGCGACGAGGAGCAAGCGCGGTACATTAGCCCTCATGCTTTTGGGTACGACGGCGTACGTTGGCACGTACGTGCCTACTGTCATCTGCGTAAAGGCTTTAGGGATTTTGTTTTCGGACGAATCCTGTCGGCGGGATCGCTGACGGCATCCATCGTAGATTCAGCCGATGACCGAGAGTGGAACACCTATATCAAAATCGTTTTAACGCCGGGCGCTTCGCTTACCTCCGCGCAGCGGCGTGGTGTTGAGATAGATTACGGTATGAGCGACGGCAAGGTAACGATCGATTGCCGCCAGGCGATGCTGTTTTACACCCTGCGAACACTCAACTTCGAGGTAAACGGTCTGCCACGAGAGGGTGAGAAGCAGCTTGTTATTGCCAATCTCAAAGATATCAAGCCGTTTTTACCCAACCCGGGTCAAGCCTAACTATAAGGGGGCGGTCGTCGCATCGAGTCGTCGAACAAGCCACCTCTGCACTATGCAGAAGTATCAAAAGACTCGAGCATCCGGTACGCCCATTCCACGTGACGCCAGCCAACGTAATGACCATGGGCGATAGCATTGCGAAGGTGCAACGCGTCCCAGTACAAATCCGAAACCGCGCCTGCCGGACAACTCTTTAGGTTCTCGCCCAGCGAGGCAAATGCCCAGAGATCTTCAACACGCTCGGGGCGTATGGGAAACGCATTCGGATACACTACAAAGTAGTCGTTTCCATCCTTGAATCTTTGGTGTGCTTCGACTGTTTTGGTTGATACCTTGTTTGGATCCTGACGTCCGTGGAGCCGACTCTGGATCTGGCTCTCGAACTTTAGGCAGAGCGACAGGATCTCCGCCGCTAGGGGGGCACATACCAGTTGATGACGAAGCGCCCACACTTTATTCTTCGCGAGCGAAGGCAATGCCAATAGTGCTCTCGATGCCCATGGAACGACATGGAAGCCATTCATCGAAGGTGGCCGCCAAAGCAGGCTCTTTGCGAACAACTCCGCTCGCAACACCTGTCGCCTTGCTGGCTCAAGCCGGTCGACCTCTTTTCCCACACACACTAGTTCGTAAAGAGCCTCTCTTCCAGGGTGACTCGCCAATCGCTCGCCAGCGTGAGTTTGAATTCTCCGCTCCAACTCCTCATCGTCGCCGACCCTGGAGTCTTCAGTCTCTTTGTTGAGTGACAACGCATAATCCAAGCTCCCACCCGCTTCCCAGGCTACGCGGTGGTGCAAATACGATGGCCAAAGCGCGTTGACCGTGCTTATGGATGAGGTGTCGGCGAAAACAGGGTGCGAAGTGTGACCGCTCAGATAATCACAGACGGGTGCGGAATTGACGACACCACGGTCATCGAACACAAGCGCGCACAAGCGTACTGGGTCGGTGGCCTTGCGGTAATACTCCAGTAGATCGATGAGGTTTTCCCAATCACATGGATTGACCGACGCGGATTCTATGAAGACCAGCAACAACGAGCGATCGAGCAAGCGACTCTTGATTCGAGGACGGGCTTCGAAGGGACTAATTTCTGGATCGAGTTCGAAATCGTGAAGCAGTGCTTGTATCGGGGTGCCGAACCGATCTCCGCATAAGATCCGCCTAACATCCAACCGGCGTTCGCCGCCGTTTATGCCATGTATGAAACGTGCAACAGACGGGAGCAGTAGGTCACCAATTTCGGCATTCTCGGTGCGAATCACGCACACCCCCCCCTCATGCAACCATGGCTTTGCTTCTGCCCAAGCGCAGAACGGTTTCGAGCCGCGAAACGACCAAGGCGACGAAAAGCCGGCCAGAGAAACCTCAAGTTGCATCTTGGTGGCTCAGAGCCTTGATCAATCGAACTAAAGTGCCCGACGTGTCGAAGCGAACGCGGCCCAGCGACCGGGAGTTCGATGATGCGCCGGCCTCCGTTTTTTGAGGCAAAAGTCCTGCCTCGATGAGTAATTTCAGAGCCGACCAGTCACTAGGGTCGCTCAGTGGTGCATTTTCACCATCACGAGAACGATCGAGCAGCGCCCAATACTCGGGAAGCTCTCGTTCCAGATCGAATTCTTCGACGACTTCCTCCGCTACATGAACGGACATCTTCAGCAGTTCGATCTCGCGAGACGTGAGACCATCGACGTGAGAGGTGTCACTGAGCATGCGTGCAGCTTCGGGTAACTCGGCTTCGAGTTGCGATAGCGCTGCCTCTAGGTCGTCTTGCGTAACGTCGGAGCCGGAGGCGTGGGGCAGCAACCCGTCGAACAAGCCAGCGAGAAACGGAACGAGAGCTGTCGCTCGTGCGATCTTAGCAATTCCATCGCTCGTCTTGAAGTGAAGCGCTCGTGCGTCTTCAAACCACCATGCCAATGTAGCCTCCGTCAAGCGGCCAAGCGTGACTGCTTCAACCGGGACGTCGCCACCGTCAAGGGAGTATCTTCTTGCGACGCGCTGCAGATCCAGGCCGCCGATCAGCACTAGGGGACGACCAACATGTGAGGTTAGAAAGGCAGGCCAGTCGCGCGTCCCCACCTCGCTGAACACTCGCTTCCCGTCGGCTAAGAGAGCTGGTATGGGTTCGTGTCCCATTGATTCCGCGAGGGATTGCAGTTCAGAGCCCAAACGATCCGGGACACCGCATTTCTTGTCGAGCAGCGCCGATATCCAGTGACCTCCAACGACCACCAACTTGCAATCATCAATGTTGTCTTGGTGATACCAGTAGCGAATGAGGTCAAGCGCGCTTTCTGAGAGCACACATTCAGCTAGGCGCCGTTGGGACGTTCCGGCGCGGATAGCTTGTATCTGCTGTCTTACCTCCAGTGCAACCTCCGACTGCTGTGTTAGCACTGGCAGAAAATGGGGAAATCGGAGTCGATATTCCCGAACACCGAATCGCGGAGCATCGGATACGGTCAGGAGTTCGCGATCAATGAAGTCTCTTAGATTTCGCTCGATCTCCGCCAGCGGTGAAGCATCGACTCTTTCAAGCCAATCGAGGTTCGCATCAATCTCGCGGAGTTTCCCAAGCACTTGAACAGGACCGTCAGTCAGTGCGAGTCCCGGTTCTAGATCCTTAAGCGCGAGTAGTGTTGCACCGAACACGACCGCGCCCATCCGATTCCCCTGGAAATTGTTGTTAACAACAGTCTTGATTTCGTCGAGCACACCCTGATCGCCTAACGTCGAAAGTACTTCGTCGTGAGTGACCGTTAGCGTCTCTCGGTTCGCTGAACGGGTTGCACGTCTGAGGCGTTTAACGAGACTCTCACCGAATCGGATAAGGACCGCGGGTTGAAACCCACAACGCATCGCCACAAAGGGAGCGTGGCTTCCCAGCGCAACACCGATACGCGCGAGCATTCCTTGAAGAAAGTGAACGGCTTCCTCTTCCGCCAGGGGACGCAAAACAAGCACGTCTCCCGCGTTCGCCCAGACACCACCCCTCGTATTGGTGACTCGATAGCCCGAAAAAATCGTTCGAATTCGTGGTAGTTGATTCGAGTCCACTTGGGCAGGCAGTTCCTTCATCATGCGGAAGCTGAGGGAGCCCTCACGAACGGTGTCATATCGTGCAAGCTGGCCTTCGACGAATGCGTCTGCTTCATCGAGTATCAGGAGTACGCTATGCCCGGGTTTCTCGTTCAAAAAACGCTTCATGTATGCCGAATATCGTTCTGCCGGAGTTTGCTCCTTGAGTGCGATCGCCTCGTGCAGGCCGAAGCGCTCAGTCATCTCGTCGAGGATACAGTCCACTACCCATCGCTCCGACTCTCCGCCGGCGATCGTGATGAAGAAGACGCTAAGCTCATTTGCCGAGGGAAGTGGATAGCCATCGAACGTATTTGCCACATACTTAAGCAGGGCGCTCTTTCCGAGTTTTCGACCCGAGAACACGCGCGAGTAGGACCAACCGAGTGCGACCTTCTGAGCCTCTTGAGTCCGACCAGTATAGGTTTCCAGTCGGACGTGCTGACCATCGAGGCTCGAAAAGGGCGAGGCTCGATCAAGCTCTAGCTGCTCTAGCATTATTTCGAGAAAGGGCACGAAATCGTGACCGTCGGCCACTGCCGAAGCGGCATATAGTCGGCAAAGATCGACATCATCGACAATCGCCGCGGCGATACCACGCTTACGTAACCCTCCGCCAAGGTCATCCCTACGCGCTAGCGGAATCGCAGGTGCGAGAAATACGACTAGGGACCCTGCCGCCTCACTACTTGCGGCTTTACTCCAGTCATCTAAGACACTTGCGCCGTAGCTCGTGTGGTGGGGCGAAGAGGCTATGACAATCTGGCTGAAATCCGCAAGTTGAGGCAGAAACGTCGGGTTCAGCTTCGATCTTTGGAAGTAGCTTCGAATTGTCTGGCAGCTGATGACTGTTTTCCGCTCCTTATGTTCCCGTAGCTCAGCTAGCTTTACAGGGAATCGTTTCTGATTTTCGTTTGTCGATCGCCCCACTTCTCCACTGATCATGGCGTAGAACAATCGAGGCAGTCCTTCTCGCTGGTTCGATTCTGGCGCAGCAGACGTCCAAACTTCCGTCAGCCGATTCAGTTCTGAGGTAGAGCCGCGAAAGTCATAAGTCAATTTCGTTCTAGGTTCAGTCCACAACTTGACTGCGTCGTCGCGCCAGATTGTTCTGCGACCGGCCAAGCGATCCGAGGTGGCCTTGGGAACGTCGCCAGTATGAAATAGCGAGACACCTGCGCGATAATCATCAGACTTAAAATAGGTTCCGATGCGCGTGGCAAGGTCTTCCGATCTCTCGCGTGCGACCTCGAGAAGAGCACCTGCTTCCGAATCGCGATGTACAGTGGCTCGGGTCACCATCTGCCTCAACCAGGCCAGAAGAAGAAGATTCTTCGCGATCGAGGCGCTTGCTGTCGCACCGACCGCCGTCAGTGACTTGGCCTCATCCACGATGACCTTGAGCCTCGATTCCGTCGAGGACATAAGTTCGTTGCTTGATCCCCAGAGCCTCTCCATTTGCTTCGTTGCTTCGAACGCGCCGTCTTGGAGCTCCAGAGCATACCGGTGCAGCAATGTCCTCTCATGCGATTGCAGCACATCGGTACTCGATAGGGCAGCCAATATGTCGCGCCGCTCACCTTCCGCAGCAATATTTCGCAATGCAGTCCATAGCGAACCGTCCTCGTCGATAAAAGTGGGCTCTTTCGTCCGCCAATCCTGCAACAGAACGCTGACCGGAATTGGGTCCTCGAAGCTCAGGGCACGAATACCTTCACGAGCGATTCCTCGCTTCTTCAACGCATCTGGATTCACGTACCTGATGATGTCTGCGTGATTGATCAAGTAACCGGATTTCAGTCGCATTCCACTGGTATGTGGCTTCCCTACCAGCACCGCAGAAAACATCGAAGTGCACAAGCGGTCGGTCGTGCTCGACGAAGATCCAGAAAGCAGCCTCGAACCGGCCTCATGCGGAATGCCATCGTAAGAAGCGCGCTCGTGCTGTTGTTGCGTGGTAAGCCTTTCCAGTGCATCGGCGACGTGACTAATAGCCGTCACGATCTGTTGCGCAGCACTGTCGGCTACGGATCTATCTTGGTGTTTGACGCTCGCAGCATCCATGATGCGTTTAAACGAGCGACCGAGCTCCACCACGCGTTCAGTGAGCCTCGCAGATTTCCACTTCAATTGAACACCCGCTCTCGGGTCACTGGGAGCAAGATCGTCTCTGAGAGGCGCAACCTCCTCTGTTACAAACTTCGTCCATGCCGCTCGACAGTGCGTTCGCTGGATTCTGCCGCCCGCCGCGCTCCATAGGGTTGCGACTTCTGTTCTGAGAGCAGCCTGAGCCAAACGAAGGCTTGCTTTGATATCTTCCAGCGTTTCCTGTGGCCCTTCTAGGAGGCGCGCGCGCAAAGAGTCGAGTGGATTCAGCTGTGCAGCCCAGCCACTAAGCAGAAACCGCACGATCTCACTGAGCGCTGGATCGTTGTACGACGCGCGCTCGAGCAATGCCTCAATCTCAGGCTGAGTGAACGAGAACGGAGACGTCGGCCGCAACGCCTCCAGCATAAGCCCCATGCCAAAGGTCAACTTCGCGGACGGTGAGGGCAATGTGAGGCTAATGCGCAGTCGGTTTACCCGAGAGGCGTCTCGGCCAGTGCCCGGAGAGTCTGGCGCGGACAAGAGCTCATCAGCACTCGCAAGATCGCCCATCTCAAAGGATGTCGGAACTCCCAGCGCGCAGGTTGCCTTAGCGAATAGATAGGCAATCCCAGGCTCCCCGAATTGCCACGCATCGAGAGCTTGTCTCGTAAGTTCGGAAGAAAAACCGGGGGTGATCCACGGTGCAGGCACAACTTCGCCTCTAGCATCAACCCAGTGGGACTTGCAGAAACTCGCGAACGATTCGAATTCGTCGCCTATGGACTGCATACTCGTCGGCACAGCCGCTGCAAGTGCTGGCTGAAAAGTACCTGCATCCTCCTCGACCGCCTGCGCTCGGTTGATCGGAGAAGTGGCTTCGTCATTCGCCAGTGATGGCGGCTCGACGTGCGACATTTCCCCGTCCGCCTCATCGCCAGCGCTCGAGTGTGTTTGTTCGACAACCTCATCGTCGGCAACGGATGTCGGAGCTTGAGTCTCGTCATTGGCAATCGGCGATTGGGACACTTGCTCAATGTGAGCTTTCACATCGAATTGTGTGTTGAGGTTTTCCGGTATTGGTTGTGGAACAATTGTTCCAGCGCGATCGCTCTCGATCGGCGCGGACCCACTGTCGTTTTCCTGCTTTATGTCCGCTGGCGTGGCGCCAAAGATCAGTTTTCCGCGTACAGCGGCTGCAGCTACGGTCTTTCCAAAAATTTCTTCCGCCTCATTCTGGAGTAGAGCTGCTTCCTCATCGTCTAATCTCTCCCCTTCGTCAACGAGGCGAATGAGCGCTCGCACAGCACGCTCGGCCAACGTGGAAACTACTCTCTCCTTTAGACTGCGTTCTAACTCATCGCACCTTGCCCGTATTAATGTACCGCCAGAGAATGTTGGATCAGTTTTGTGCTCAATTGATCTGCATCGTGCGAGATTGAACAACACCTGTGTCTGTTGGTCGCGTGCGGTGAGCGCAGCTTCGAGATCCACAACGCTTGAACTCGACACCTTCAATTGTGCAGCAGCGTAGGCGTGCTGGCCGTGAACTTTCCTCCACACCTCAATTGTTGGTACCAAATCCGGAATTCTGCCCGTAGCGATCTCAGCGGTGGCGTCGACCAAATGAGCCTTAAGAACATCAAGCCCGTTTGTTATCGCCAGTAGTGTGTCTGCATCGATAGATTTCCCGGTCGGGTCGCTGGGTGTCGGTAGAACATCGAGGTCGTGCTCCTCGCTCCGTGGAGATAGGGCAGACGGTGACGTGATATCGGAGTTTTGCTGCAATTGTCTTAACGTGTCGAACGCGAGCGTCAGCCCTTTCCATCGAGGATTGCACAGCAAAAGGCCGCCACAGACGACGGCCAAATCGTGCGCCCGGTGGCGGGATGTGAGTGAATGTGCTTCGCTCTTCGCTTCCTCAGGCGCAAAATCGGGGATCTCTCCTTTCAAGGCGCCGGTTTCGTCACGCGGACAATTCAGAGCGTCCAAGATGGCGTTCAGCGCCTCGCGCCAGATATCTTGTATCCATCGACACAGCGCACCAACGAGGAACGGCTCAGCATTAGGAACTGCCAAGAGGCGTTCCTTGTGCTTACTGATCAATCGGCATAGCTCGACCGTCGACAGGTCACGAGCCGAACCCGGCAGCAGCGAAGTCGAACGACTGACGTTCTTTTTAGATTCAACCTCTCTGAGTGCGGCGCACAATCTCTTGTAAGTCGAAGTGCCATGATTCAACCGACGTGCGTAATTGCCTGCAAACTTCCAGTACTCAATCTGTTCCTGGGCGGCAAGCAACTGCCATACCTCCGATAGATCGACCTCCCGGAGGTTCTCTCTTTTTGCTGTGGTACCTTCCCCCATTTTCGGCCCCCGAATTTGTCACTTCTGGTTACTATTTTTCACTATCATCCCATCTTCAGCGGTGTTGGGAAAGAGCGTCACGGGGATCCACTGATGGTGCAACGCGGATGCTCGCCGAAGAGCATCTGGCCAGGTTACTGGAAAACGAGTCGAGAGCACATTACCTGTGGGAGCGTCAACCCGATCTACTTTCTGAGTTTGAAGCGATTGTTGAGCCTGTTTCCCTTAAGTAACAACAATTCGGTGCCGTTATATAACCGCCCAGATTCCAGAGCCCGACGACTCGGCTGACAGCGCGAGAGCTGATCTCGACACCCTCTGTCGGCAAGCGGCACTGGGCTTCGTCTTATCCAGCAGGGGGTGTATTGGGGGCGACCTTGCTGTGCTATGAATGTGCGTGTCCGGTGCGTCAACATGGGTCGCTCATGCCAACCTCTACCGATCATTTCCCGGGATCGATTGCTACGTTTGATCAATTCATGGAGTCCCTGCGGGATCCGACGAGCGCTGTTCCTATTATCTCCGCGCGGCGGTTTGCTGACGCTCTGCACATCAATATGCAAGTATTCGCGCAGCAGGCGAGAGTGCATTGCGACGTCGTCCGTTGCTCGCCGGAATCAGCGAGCGTGCAGAGTTTCCTTCGAGAGGCATTGCGCGTAATTCGGGCGGCTGTTGACGTCCGTGGCGATGTTTCGGCGACGCTGTTCTGGTATCGAAATCAGCCTTTGGTGGTGTTCGATTACAAAACGGCTGAGCGACTGGTTTCGGAAGGACGCGCAGACGATCTTCTGCGCTACGTCCTTTCGCTCGAAGCTGGCATGCTGGGTTAATGACGGCTGGTGGTCGACGAGACGAATGAGGAGCAATCCAGGTATGAAAGCAGGTCGACTTAAATTCATGACACCGCACACTGCAACCTACTTACAGTCAGCTTGATGTCATTCGTTTTGCGGGCCAGCTACCTGCAGCGCTCCCCAAACCACATTCCTGGTGTTGTCGACTAGTCGAGCGACTTGCTCCGTCATGGTTGGGTCGAAATTCTTTCTTCATCCATTGCTCTATCGCTACGCCACCGTCATGGTGACGTAGCGACCGATGCACTATGCTTCTGGGCCTCGGTCCTTGCCTATGGATCCGGCCAACTGGTCCGTCCGAAGCGCGTAGACCGCTTCCCGCACCACCGGATCCTGCAATGAAAGCCCGACTTTCCCGAGCACGTCGTCCATCAGGTCCCGTGTCACTCGTACTCGTCTGGCATATAGTTCCTGAATCATCTGTATAGCGAGATTCCGGTTTGTATCAGCCCGATTCTTCGCCTGTGCCCTTACCCACTGGCGGTGCAATGATGATATCTGGCGACACTCATCTTGAAACCAGTAGATGAGAAACGTATGTCGACGGCCGAGTTGTGCGGCAATGTCTCTCATTGGCAGTTCGGAGTAACCACGCGCAATGATTTCGCGCAGCGCGCTTTTCAATCGATCTTGTTCCGCTGCAGTCAATCGAACAGGGGTGCGCTTAGGCGCTCGCAATTTCACGTCCGGAGGGCAGAAAGAATCGGGTATGCCATCGATGAGAAATGCGACGGGCGTCGTGTTCAGTCTGCTGGTGAACTGATAAAAAGCAATAAATGACGGCTTGTGTCGTCCGAGCTTCCAGTTGCTGAACACGCCCTCTGCGAAGCCGATTGATTTCTCAAATGATTTGACCTTCCCTTCATAGAATCGGTCGGCTGCTTCCTGAAGCCGTTGCCAGAAATGCTCAGCAGTCAAAAGATGCCGGATAGACGCGCCGAGGGTGATCATTTCCGTTACGGCGTCGATCGAGCGTTGCGCGTCCGCTGATATGCAATGTCCGGCAGTGGCTCTTGCGGCGTCACCTTGCTGTGCCAGTGAGCATCCACAATACGAACAGTGATCCAGATAGTAGTGCCGGGGCACAAAGGGCTGAGCCTTGCCGCAACCTGGACAGTTCTGCTCGAGCGGCACCTCATGCACAGGGCAATGACGGACAATGATTGATTGCCAGATGAGAGGGTAGTATGGCTCCACACCGCTCAGTCGCCAGTGCTCAAAGCAGAGCGGGCACCATTGCGGGTGCAGATGTAGCATGCGTCGTGAACGGTACTCGAACAGCGCATTCCATTTGAGGAAGGTGCATTCGTCGAGACCCGACTGCATTGTGAGCTTTTCCAGGCTGGTGGTAATTTCAGCAGCATACTTCCCCAGCCCGTTCATTGTGTTCAGGTAGGTCGTGACGAACTTCGCGCTGCATTGCGTACAATTGATATCGCAATCCCTCAGAATTTCTTCCTTGACGAGAACCGCTGGCTTGACAAGGTGCGCGTGAGCGAGCCGGATGACCAGGCTGTGCAATGCTTCGACCATCACGGTTCCCTGTCCCATCGGGCTGATCGAGAACAGCCGGCTGCGTTGTGGCATCACCCATTCCGGGCTTGCCCAGAGTTCAGAGGCTGCATCTTTCATAGTTTGCCTCCTACCTGGTCACGGCCGGGTTTTCGCTTGCCCGGCTTGTGGTGACCCTTTGCTGATCGGGTGGGGCGATCTGTCTCGCGTTTCGTGCTTAACACTGGAGATGGTGTCTGGGCGAACCCCAGCCTGCGAGCCAGTTCCTCTGTCTTGACATCATCCAGCAGGCGCTCTCCCGCCTGCGCCTCTTCGAGCATGGTGATCAGTCTGTAATTTTCGTACGAGGTACTCTCCAGAAGATCAGCGTCGATCGATCGGTCGAGCGTGAGTGCCTGCTCAAGTGCGAGCATTAGCCATTTTTTCAGGATACCGACGCATCCGATACAGTTCATCAGGAAGTAATCGGGGCAATCGACGAGGTGCTTCTCCCACGGTACGGGGAGGGCGTTAAGCAGACTATAGACGGTGTTCTGGAATGATTCACCGTAGGGGTTGCCGGGCTTAAGATCTTCCTGAAGATACCGGCCCAGATGTATCACCTCGGTACGACGCATCAGTTGCCCATGGAAGTTTTCGCGATTGAGCAGATCGTAGGTAGACGAAAGGATCAACGGGATCTTGATGTCGTTGGACAGGGACTTCACCAGGTCAAGCTGCAATAGATGCCGCGAAGCCGATCGTGCACGAAACAGGTTGCTCGCTTCGTCGAATGCGATGACCCTGGTCTTTCTGTTGCGTACGCAGTTTTTGACGGCTCGACGCAACTCTTCGGCTACGAGTCGCGATGGATTGGCAACGATCTCTCCTTCGAGCTCTGCCTGCAGGCGAGGAATCATCTTCCGGGAAATAAGCGGCTCGTCGAATGCCGAGATGATGCGAATACCT
The DNA here is from genome assembly GCF_007556815.1 of Paraburkholderia megapolitana. Taxonomy (NCBI): domain Bacteria; kingdom Pseudomonadati; phylum Pseudomonadota; class Betaproteobacteria; order Burkholderiales; family Burkholderiaceae; genus Paraburkholderia; species Paraburkholderia megapolitana. The sequence goes on along the minus strand of NZ_CP041745.1, from coordinate 3,157,866 downwards.
GTGTCTTTCCAGTTGAAGTCTCCGGAGATCGGCGACGGGAGTTCGATTGAAATGGCCGGGACCATCGAGAAATCATGCTCCATCTCGGCGGCGAACGACTGGTTGACCCGCTTCACGAACTCCCGGATCAACACGGACTTCCCGACACCGGTCGGGCCGACGAGCGCGATGATCGACTCGCTATGTGAGGGGTTGCCGATCTGATTCAGTGCCTTGAAGGCCTCCTCGAGCTTCAGGTGCATGAAGCGCTGATCACGGTAGGCCGAGATCTTCATGGCCTCGGGTGAGTCTGGGGAAAATTGCTGCATCAGAAATCTCCCAGAAGCTGAGGTTTGTACACGTGAAGTTCAGGCTCATCAACGGCCTCGGCGTCGGACCAGACCGAGCCTTCGGTCACTTCGGTGATAACGCCATCGTCAACGGGCCGGCCGCTTTCGGATTCCTCCTCATAGAGCCGCTGCATATCGAGTACCTCGTCAGCCGCCGTAGTGTTAAGGAATTCGGCTAGTCGTTTCGCATTGAGTGGCGCTTCAATGCCCGCTTGACGGGCCTTCCCGCGCAGAAACTCGCTTGCTATCTGCATCTCTTTTTCCGATCGCCCCCTGAAAGTCAGGTAATGCTCGGAGTGACACTCGTGCCATCGGTTATCAACGTAGGCATAGGCAACGCCCATATTGAACGGGTCATACCGAACCGGAACGTGCTGTCCGATGCTTCTGAAAATCCGGAGTACAGGGGACGTGTAGTAAAGGTAATTGACCTTGATGCCTCGAACGGTGATTTTTGCCGTTCCTTTGGGGGTCGACGGGAAAGTGAGCATCAGAAACGCTTTCGAGTACGGAATCCTCGTGTGTTCCCGCTGTCCGGATATATCCAGTCCCCGGTTGAACATCTCGTTGGGGCTGCACCCAAGAGTTGAGTGGTAATTCTCGTGATAGACGTTGTTGAAATACTGCTCCAGTCGCATGTTGAAGCGCTCGTACGTCCATATCGCCAGCCGTTCGGGCGCGACTGATTTTGTTTTCTTTCTGAACTCTCGATCGGCCTGGGTGTTACCGAGGAGATTGAAGATGAAGGTCTCCTGGGTGACGTTGAAGAGGCTCTCGATCACGCCTCCGTCTCTCGGACGACCTGGTCTGCGGTGCAGTTTGTTGCGGTTAAGTGCGGCGAGCAGCCTGTCGAAATATCCGGACTGAAAATCCTTCCCATTGTCGACCACAACGAATTGAGGAACGCGTCCATGTCGTCTCACGCAGTCCCGAATGATCATCATGTTTGATCGATAGGAGGGGGGGTCGAAGGTGAGGTAATAGGCCAGAATCTTTCTCGAATAGGCGCAAACCATCAGCGAGAGCCAGACACTCTTCAGCAGCTTCCTGTTGCTGCGTGAAACGAGGCGTATTGGCAACGGCGTATGGTCGAGATGGGCGATGTGGAACGGATGAGTGCCGTGTCTCGGTGTCGTATAGTCGAGCCAGTCGGCCAGCAGGATTGGTTCCATTTCATATGCAACACGACTCCCGAACCGTTTCACCGCTGCATCACTGTTTTTGAGTATCCTGATCTCGCGCAGGAAGGTCTTCCGGCTGGGTGCAGTCAGTCCGATGGCTTCACACCTGTTGATGACTTCGCCGAACATGGCTGTATTTGATTTCTGCCTGGGATCAGTCCAGTCACGATGGAAGATGTCCGCCATGATGCTTACAACTGGCGGGTCGATTCTTCTTTGACGATTCCCCTGTGTGTGTTCCCAGTTTGGTATCAGCCCCACAAAGCCATAGCCTTTGAAGCGCTGTGCTCTGCGAAAACTGGCAAGCCAGTATTGACGGGTTCGTGTGGCCGAGGTCGTCAGAGGGCCCGAGTAATTCACCGCGAACAAGGCCTTGTAGCGCTCGAGTGCTCTCGCTAGCTGGTCATCGCTCGCGCGTTCCAGCCATTCGAGGCAATCTTCCTTGCCGTCGACCGGTTTCGCATACGGAATGATCTTTCCTTCTTTCGCGAGCGCGTCGACCAGGGTGGATTCCAGGTCGATAAACTCCGTTCCACCCTGAGCTCCCGGATCGAGGCAGCGGCATGCGATTAGGGTATCGCCGCGATTGATAACCTCCCATGGCTTTCCATCCCAGTCGAACCGCGTGCCGGGAAGAAGCTCCAAGATAACGTTGCCTCTGGGTTCGCTGATCCGGGATTGTGCGAATGTGCGATACGCGGATGCGGACTGTTTGTCACGAAAAACAAGTGCACGTTCAGTGTCCGCTATTCGCTCGTTTACCAGATCAAACGTGACCCGGCCTTTGGCAATTTCCGCGTAGAGCGTATCGGCGATGTTCGGGATAGCACCTAGAATTGCTGCCGCTGTGGCCCAGGGCCGATCAGTGAGATATTCCCGTAGCGCGCATTGCTGTCCCACATCGGTTTGCGGTTCGGCAACGAGGTAGTCGCGCAGGAACTCGATGTTCTCGATGAGTACAGGATTGTTATCGTTTGTGGATCTGACTCGAAACATCACCCCGAACTCAGCGGCAGATTCTTCCCCAGGAGCGCATCGCCAGCTCTTCGATTCGTCGACTGAATAGGTGTGGGGAGACTTTATCGCAAGTACCAGAAGATCCTGCTCTGTCTTGCATTCGATGAACTCAAAACCGCTATTTGTGATCCTGAAGAAGTCCGGTGTGTAGGTATACGTTGATCGCCTGTCGTTCGGCAAACGCTTGCGGAGCGTCAGGGTAGATGGTTGTGAGTAGAACTCGAGTGTCTCGTCATCAAAGTCCCACGTAACCGCGGCCGCATATTCCGTGCTGCGTGCTTCGCACTCGATCACGAAACCCATCTTGCGACTGGCGTACCGGACGATGTTGCTTCGCTTCCCACCGCCCACGGTACGGACTGGAGCGTTTTCCCGTATCCACTTGACCCGCTTGCGACCGGCTTCTGGTGTGTCAAGCCTGTCAAAGAGCTCCTGCAGTTCGGTGTCGCTCAGCATGATGCGCTCCCGTGGGTCATGGGGAAATGAGGTGATTCCTGCTGTGCTTTCCATTCGTGGAAGAGATTGGCTCCAGCTGCGCGCGCTGGAGTGGGCTGATTGATATTGCTCATTTGCGTTTCTCCGAGGTAGCCGTCTCCCTGGAATCCTCGGGGGCTCCATGCGGGCGACGACGGGATAAAGACGTCCGCTGCCGGATCCGAAATCCGGCAGGAACAGACGAGCAAAGAGATTCCTGTTGACAGACAGGAAAAAACGCGGGATAAATGAGCTGTCCCGAGCTAGGACAGCGCAATTCCCAAAACGGCCCACGCTCCTGCAAGAGCACGGGCCGTTTGCGTTTCAGCGGCCTTCAACCGTCGAGTGTCGAGGGCGGCCTCTCTGAGTGGGGTCAAGGTATCGTGCTGTGCGTGATTGATTCCTCCGATGAGCGATGTTATGGCCGACAGAATATTTGTCAGTCGCGAAGGTGTTAAATCTAGCTGATTATTCTGGTTCGATGCAATCCCACTTTTTTGTACCTTTGTTTGAATCGGCGTGCAGCGGCTAAACCTTCCCTGTGAAGGAGTTTGAGCCGGAGATGGGTTGCTTGCTAATTTAAATCAGCAAAGGTGATGAGTGAAATTTTGGTCGATGATTTAAATCATGTGACATCCTGATTTTAATTACATTTGTTTGTGTACTTTCGAATAGCGCCGAAACGGGTGGGCACGGGGATTGTGCAGACACTGTCTGCACAATCCCGCCAGGTGGCTACGCCAGCTCGTCTGGATCGCACAGAAACTGCGACATGCCTGGCTGCCTCTGCGCCTCGGACGGGGACCCGTGATTGTTCAAGGCGTTGTTCAGACGAACACGCGATTGTGGTTCGCTCGGAAAACCACCTCATGCATCAAGCACTCGCCGACGCACTCAAATAGATACAACAGATTCGTGGCGCATCATCAAACGATGACTCCAGGAATCACGGCTCGTTGATGTCACCAGCAACGGCGCAGGATCCGCATCAGCGGTGCTTGGGCTTGTATTTCCCACGGGCGCGTCTGCTCAAACCTACGATTGGAGTTTGTGCGGCGTCGAGAGCTAAAGATCGTACCGAAACTGTCGTTAGCGTATTTTTAACTGTTGAGAAATATTCCATGCGTCGATGGATCATCAAGATGGTTGACGCTCTCGATATGCGTGGCGGAACCCCCGCATCGGTGTTTGTCAGTCTTCTGCTGCTTGCAACGGCCGGTGTCCTCTGCCAATGGGGTGGGTCGGTGACGAAACTCCTTGCCCCGGGATCCATCATGTATCGGTTCAACGCGGGCTTCTTTCTTGCCGCCTATGCAATGGGCGGCCGCAGTACAGCCAGATTCGCATGGTTGAGATTTCGGGATGGACGCAGATTTTTCGAACCAGCGGTGCATTGGTCCGATCGCTGGGCACAGAACCTCCTGGCACTCGGACTGGTGGTTATGGCTATCATTGGAGTTGTGGCATGGCTCGTGGGCTGGAATGGAGATCGAACCGGTACAGCCTACGGAGCAGGAACGTTCGTTTGTGTCGCGAGATATAGTTGGAGTGTCGGCAGGTACCTGGAGTTGCACTGACCGTCTATGAGAATCCGACCTGGTATCACGCAGGACTATTACAAGAGGCTAAGCCCCGATCACAAGCTTCAGTGGAAACTGGCTATGTGGTGCCTGTCACTCGTAGTTTCATGGGTCGTCACGAAGACCGGCTATCGTGTGCTCGACTTCATCATCTCATCATCATGCACGCTCGTTACCATGCTGATGATTGAGAGTCAGCGCTCATACACGGAATATTCCCGGAAAACTAGAAAGTTGGTCGTCGTCGCGGCTATCGTCATAGCCCGATGGGGAATATGCGGTCTAGGCATTGTCTACTTCGCACTTGCAGTGGTTGGTGCAATGGGACAAACCTTACGCGACGCCTCTTTAGCAAAAGAACTCCCGGCGAATGCGCAGGCGGCATTCGGAGTGGCGTTTGTCGGCGCCGCAATCTATCAGAGTGTCAAGATCTTCAGGCGTCTGGGCGCTGAAGAGTTGGTGGCGAAGCTTCCGGCCGAGAAGCTCAAAGAGCTGCTTGTTAAGCGCAATTTCATCGCGCACGATTTCAAATCTTTTGTAGCTTTTGAGCTTGGCGTAAGCTGCTTTTCCTATTGCTATGCATCGGTCGTCGCAGGTTTGGCTAATGTTCTTATCCAGATGATGCACAGCTAAAGCAGTGACTGTCTTTGACGTGTGTTCTGTTGAGTATCGTCAACCTGTTGGCAGATGAGGCGAGTAGAAGCTTCCGGAATTTGATCGCCACTGCTGTACTGTCGGTGACCAGTCTTTAGCTGAACACGACCCGATGCAACAAGCCTGGCCTCACCAGTCATGTAGCCGCCCCAGCTTTGCCGCGAGCGTTAGCGTCGCCGTCGCAAAGTCAGCAAGCGATGCGACGTGCTCCTTCTGCGCGCGGGCAAGCGCAGACTGTGCATTCAACACTTCGAGAATCGAGCCAGCGCCTACGCGGTATCGCCGGTTCGCCGCATCAAAGGATTGATCCGCAATGCTCAGGAGCCTTTGGGTCGACTCGACGTTGTCCTCGCTTGCGATGACCGCTTCGTAGTCCGTCCACACGCCCACCGCAACCTGTTTGCGCGCATCACGAACACTCTCTTGCTGCTCCGCCACCTTCGCCTGCGCCTCCCGGATCTGGTACGTCCGTGAGAACCCATCGAAGATCGGAACGCGAACCTGTACCCCGACGTACCAGTCTCGTCCCGTCGCCGGGAACTCAGGAATGCCCAGTCCGAGACTGGCCGGCTGGTTATTGCGTGTGTATTTCGTCGTGAGCGAAACCGTGGGTAGACCATCAGCCTTCGCCTTGTCGACCTGCGCTTCCGCAGGGTAGTCCCCCCGCATTTAACGGAGTTCAGAAGTAGAGGTCATGCCGCGATGGGCAACTTCTGTTTCGGCGGTACGCCGCCGATAGCCGTGTTCGGCCGCTCGTGATTGTATGACCATAGCCACCTGGTCGCATACTCCTGAACATCGGCCACCGTCTCGAAGAGGTAGTGGGCGAGCCAGTCGTATCGAACCGTTTTGTTGTAACGCTCGATGTACGCGTTCTGTTGCGGCTTGCCGGGCTGGATAAACTGCAGAACGATGCCGCGTCTCATGGCCCAGTCCCTGAGCGCATCGCTGACATATTCCGGCCCGTTGTCGCAACGGATCTTCAGCGGCTTGCCGCGCCATTCGATCACCTGATCCAGCGACCGGATAACGCGTAGCGCAGGCAACGAGAAGTCCACCTCGATACACAGGCCTTCCCGGTTGAAGTCGTCGATCACGTTGAACAGCCGGATGCTACGGCCATCAGCAAGCTGATCGTGCATGAAATCCATTGACCAGCACTCGTTCAGTGCTTGCGGCACGGCCAGCGGTTCCGGCTGCTCACGCACCAGCCGTTTGCGTGGCCTGATCCGCAGATTCAGCTCCAGTTCGCGATAGATGCGATAAACACGTTTGTGATTCCAGGTAAAGCCCTTGACATTGCGCAGGTACAAGAAACACAGGCCGAAGCCCCAGTTGCGCTGGTTGTGCGTGAGTCTCACAAGCCACTCGGCGATCACGCTGTTTTCCGCGCAACGCTTTGCCCGGTAACGGTAGCAGGTCTCGCTTACGCCGAACGCCTCACAGGCCGCCCGTACGCTCATTGCCCGTTCTCTGACTGCACGCATGGCCATCTCGCGGCGACGAGATGGCCTCACCACTTTTTTTCAAGCGCCTCGCGCACCACCTCGGCCTTGAGTCGCTCTTCAGCGTACATCTTTTTGAGTCTCGCGTTCTCCGCCTCAAGCTCCTTCATCCGGGTCATCAGTGCCGCGTCCATGCCGCCGTACTTCGAGCGCCATTTGTAGAAGCTCGCGCTGCTCATCCCGTGCTCGCGACACAACTCCGGAACGGGTGTTCCGGCTTCGGCCTGCTTCAAGATCCCAATGATCTGGCTTTCCGTGAATCTGGACGTCTTCATGCAAAATTCCCTGTCAATCTGCTGCTAGAAAATTCTACCTTGAACACCCGTTAATTCGCGGGGGGACTACCGTCGATCGGCGACATTCTTGCCACACACGCCTCGAGACTGCTTGCGCCGGTGCGTAGATATCTTTTTGAGGGGACGTCCAAAGTAGCCGTCGCCCACGCTCTCACACGGCCCTCGGAATAGCCGGAACCTTTGGCCAGCCGCTTTGCAGCCGGCATCTTCTCGACGCGCGGAAAGTAGCCACGGAGCTAGGCAGGCGAACCGCGTAGCGTAGCCGACATTCGTCGTGGAACGGTGGGAGAAAGTCGGGCCAACCGGCATAGAACGGCCGGCCGCTGTGCTTAATTTGGGCTTGGCACAGTGCGAGCGCGTCAACCGGATGTATGCCAATCGTCCCTGATCCGTTGTTGGCGTTCGATCATGGTCTGGTTAATCAGGGTCGGTTGGGTCATCATAACGATGGATCGAGCCGTGCATCCGATCAGGTGGTGCTGTCTTATCATTGTCGCACGCCGACTCCCACCGCTCGGGCAAGACGTTGATGTGCAAACCGAGCTGTTTCGCTGTTTCAATTGGCAGGCACATAACTACGTTAGCACCACCTTGTTCCCGGGTCTGCAATTCCACGCTGACACCGCGCAGTTCCAGATAGACAACGCCCGCTTCGAACACTTCTTCGTAGAAGTGCCAAGACGGCTCTCCAGCTTGATCCGAATCATGATGCGCTAGGGTTGCTTTGGTGCTCATAGTTTGCTCCCGTATCCGAAACGCCCGCCTCATTGTGCTCCCGTACGGCATGTTTCTTCATCGCGTCAACACTCACTCAAACCTCTATTCGCGTGATCTCTCGTTGCCGATCATAGGCGCCATTTTCCCTATCGGTCATTGCGAGTTTATTGACAGGAAAACTTGGATGCTCGCTCGCGGCAGGGTGTCTCTTTGAATGAATCGGTGCGACGACACGACGACCACTCTGCCAGAGATGCAGAGCTTGGGTAACAGAAGGAAAACTCCAATAGATCAAATTGTTACGTCACCTCTTTTTGTACTCATGCTGGTACAGAGAACAAAGTGCAAGGAAATCTGTTCTCTTTCGACAAAGTGCAAAAAATTGCTTCTCTAGTGCTAATCACCAATCAGTTGAATCCCTTGCTTCGTCGTAGTCGAGGTGCAAAAAGATGGTTCCACCAAAGTGCAAGAAATTGTGTCCAGTCTCACGCACCCGTCTGACTGTTTCTGCGAAACAGCAACCCCGAGCGACCCGATAGTGTCCGCGCAGCGACGACGCTGCCATCGGGCATCTTCACTTTCGTCCCCGCAGTCACGTAGAGGCCCGCTTCGACGATGCATTCGTCGCCAAGCGAGATGCCGATGCCCGCGTTCGCGCCAAGCAGGCTGCGCTCGCCGATCGCATTCTTCGTCTTGCCGCCGCCGGACAGCGTGCCCATGATGGACGAACCCGCGCCGACGTCTGAATTCTTGCCGACCGTCACACCGGGTGTCACGCGGCCTTCCACCATCGATTCGCCCAACGTTCCCGCATTGAAGTTCACGAAACCTTCGTGCATCACGGTGGTTCCCGCGGCCAGATGCGCGCCGAGTCTCACGCGGTCTGCATCGGCAACGCGCACACCGTCGGGCACCACGTAGTCGGTCATACGCGGGAAGCGGTCGACCGACGCCACCGTCAAGTGATGAAACTCGGCGGCCACGCGGTCGCGCAGCACATCGACCTTGTCGGGCAGCACGGGCCCGGCCGACGTCCACGCCACGTTCGGCAGCCAGCCGAAAATTCCGTCCAGATTGATCGCGTTTGGCTGCACGGTCCGCTCCGATAGCAGGTGCAGCCGAAGGTACGCATCTTCCGTCGAGACGGGCGGCGCGTCGAAGGATTCGATCGTGACGTCGACGAAGTCGCCCGCAATCAGTCCGACTTTCTCCGCGAGGCAACCGCGCTTTAGCTGCGCGCCCGTTTGCGGGAACCACACGTCGATCGTCTTGCCGGTTTCGGTGTCCCGGTAGCGGTGGCCGGTTCGTTGAAGCGTCGTCATCGAAGTTTCTCCTTTCTGTGCCGCGATATCGCGAAGTCGATCACTGCTGGGCCGCGGCCTGCCTGCGCCACGCAAGCGGTGCAACGGCGAGCACGAACACAAGGAACACGACCTGCGATAGATAGAACGGCGCTGTCCAGAGGTCGGCCATCGCCACATAGTACGTGTTGTGCACGACGTCGCTGACGATGATCAGCACCGTCAGCACGATGCCTGCGCGCGGTCTCACGAACAGCAGCACGATCGCGAGCGGATCGAGCAGCGTCAGCGCGCTCCAGTAGATGCGGCTCGCGAGCGGTGCGCGCGAGCCGAAGCCATAGTCCCACAACACACCGTGCTGCACGACAGCGATGACATGATTGACGCTCGCGGCGAGCAGACAGATTGCGAACACGAGACGGATCACGAGCGAGGTGCGTGTCATGGGAGTGGGGCAGTGAATCGCGAAGTGGCACGAGACGACGATGGTAGCCGATGCGGCGATGAGCTCGGCGCGTAGCGCTACCCGGTCGCTCGAAAAGACGGCTGCGAGAGAACCTTCAACGCGTGCACTTGGCGATCACCGGCTGGTCCCGGCATAATCGAGCCATCCGCTCACGCCTCGCGCACTTTCTCAACCACACTCCATGACCGATCCCCAGCACGCCGACGCACAGGCGGCGACCTCCCGCTTCGAATGGCGCTGGAAAGCGTTCGACGATCTTGCTCCGGCCGAGGTCTACGACATTCTCGCTGCCCGCAGTGCCGTGTTCGTGGTCGAGCAGAATTGCGTATATGGCGATGTCGATGGGCTCGATACGCAGGCGTGGCATCTGAGCGCGTACAGCACCTTCAGCCATGCGCGGCCGGCGCTTGCCGGTTATCTACGCGTGCTGCTGCCGGATATCAACGACGCCGATATCCGCATCGGCCGCGTACTGACGATGCCTGATTTTCGCGGCATGGGCATCGGTCGCGCGCTGCTCGAGCGCGCATTGACTCATATCTACGCGCAGTGGCCCGGCGTGCCGATTCGTCTGCATGCGCAGGCGCATTTGCAGCCGTTCTACGGCGCGTTCGGTTTCGAGCCGATCTCCGATGAGCATGAAGAAGACGGCATTCTGCACGTCTGGATGCGTTCAGCCTGAAGGAACCGGCGGCGGCGTGAGGCATTCGCTACCACGCCGCCACATGACGTAATCAGTTGCGCGCGGGTTGCGGGCGCGACGTATCCACTACATTCGACGTGAGCGAAGAAGGCCCGCGCGGTGCGGACGCCGGCGGCCCGGCATGCCGGGTGCGCAGTCGCGCCCGTGCCGACAGTCGCATCCAGTTGCGCAGCGCGAACACGGCGCCGATTACGCTCATCATCGAACCGGGAATCCACAACAGAAGGCCGCCGATCTGCTGATCGCGCATCGGGCTAAGCCACGTGAACGCGCGTCCGCAGATCGAATACACCGGGTACAGTTCGCGCGACGAAAAGAAGATGAACGCACCGAGCACGATCTGCGGCGGAATCGCGGCGATCACGACAAGTACCCGCCGTCCCGGCGAGAGTCGCGCGGGCGGAGCCGGTCGCGGGTCGAGCACGAGCCACCAGAACATCAGGCCGTCGATCGCCATGCTCCAGTTCATCACGCGATACAGCCGCCAGTCGAGCATCGCGACGAAGTGAATCGGCGACAGCAACCAGAAGTAGATCAACCCGACGAACAGCGCGACCGCGACGACCGGATGCATCAGCACATCGAGAATCGCACGCACCGGGCGCGCCGCAAGCGTAGGGCGCACGAAGCGCTGCCGCCAGCGGAACGGGATGCCCGCGCGCAACGCGGCACCTGGATAGGACAGTGCGATAAAGAACGGGCCGAGGTGATGCAGCACGAGATGCTGCGTGCGATGCATAAAGAACTCATGCTCGAAGAAGTAGTCGAGCCGTGTATGCAGTGCGACGTAGAGCGCGCCGAGTCCGAACCAGAACGAGATGCGCCGGCGCATCGACACCTTGGCCTTGTGCGCCCCGCGTGCGAACAGGATCGCCGCGATCAGCATGACGATGACTACGGTCGGCGACGGTTCCCACGGGTCGAGCCAGTAGAGCAGGTTCATCGTGTGCGATCAGTTTTGCTGGGCAGGCGGTTTGACCGCAAACGGCGTGTCGAGCGTTTCGCCGTCGGAGAAGTGCAGTTGCAGATGCACGGTGTTGCCGGGGGCGATCGGATGCTTTGCGTCTTCGAGCATCAGGTGATAGCCGCCCGGTGCAATCGATACGCTACCGTGCGCGGGCACGGTCAGCTTGTCGACCATCACCATCTTTTGGGTCGAGCCCGCCGATACCGTTTGATGCAGCATCGCGCTGCCGTAGTCGCTGCTCGAGACGTCGACGAGATCGACCGGTTTGTCGCCGCGATTGGCGAGTGTTACGTAGCCCGCAGCAGGCAGCGTGCCGGGCAGCCAGCGGACCCAGGCGTTCTGCGCGGTGATGACCGGTGTAGTCGTGGCGGCATGTGCGAGCGGTGTTGTGATGCCCGCAAAGGCAAACGCACAGAGGCCAGCAGCGGTGTGTGCAAATCGGCGTGAAGTGAACGAAATCGTCATGGCGGGGCGAGCAAACAAAGATCAGGAGTGAGCGTCGATGATACGACGCACGTCGTGGGCGATGACGTCGGGCGAGTCTTGATCGGTGGCGAGCAGGCGCGCGTGGCCCTCGGCATCGAAGATGTACACGGCCGAACTGTGCGTCACTTCATAGTCGCCGTTCGGATCGCGCTTTTCCATCTGGTAGGCGACACGGTAGCGCTGCGCCATCGATTCGATCTGCCTGTCGCTGCCCGTCAGGCCGCGCGCATGTTGCGCATCGAATGCGCCGAGATACTCGTGCAGCGCTTTGGGGGTATCGCGTGCCGGGTCGACGGTCACGAACAGGATGCGCACCTGCTGCGCATCGGGACCGAGTTGGGTCAGTACCTGCATCAGCCGCGCCATCGTCTCCGGGCAGACATCGGGGCAGTGCGTGTAGCCGAAATAGACCAGCGACGTGCGGCCCTTGAACGTATCGCCGGTGGCGGGTTTGCCGTCGTCGCCGGTGAGCGAGAACGAAAGGTCCGGCAGATGGCCGGTCACATCGGTCAGTTTCCAGGGCTCGGCTTCGTGCGAGCAACCGGTTAGCGTGCCGGCTGCGCCCAGTATGCCGAGCGCGGCGCACAGAACGAGCATGCGCGGGAGCCGCATGCGTATCAGGCTCGCGCGACGGCGAAGCGGTTGCATTTGCATGGTCTAGCGGAAGAATTCAGGGGAACAAAGGCTGTGGCGGGCACTCGATTCAATACCGGACGCGGGCGGCACAGGCCATCGTGGCTGCGACTCTAGCGCAAATCGCCGGCCCACGTCGCCGCAACCGGGCGAGCCCGTGCCGGACGAGGCAATATGCCGCAGAGCGCTGAAAGCACATTGAAATCAGATCGTTTTGCTTTTGAACGAAGTAGCCCGACCCGATCGGCCTGTAACGCCCGCCGGCATTGCGCGCAGGCTTACTTTCTCGAAAAATGAACGGATGCGCGGTAAGATGCGCACACTTTTCCGGCTGCACCCAGCTGAGAGGCAAGATAAAACCGATGCAAGCACTTCCGGCTGTTCTGTCTCCTGCGGAGACCGCATTCTTCTTCGACTTCGACGGTACGCTCGTCGAACTGGCGCCGACACCCGACGGCGTACTCGTGCAACCCGACACCCTCGAGCTACTCACCGAACTGCGGCGCCTGACCCATGGCGCGGTGGCGATCGTGTCGGGGCGCGGCATCGACAGCATCGACGCGTTTCTCGGCATGCCCGATCTGCCGATCGCGGGTCTGCACGGCGCCGAGCGGCGCGACGCGAACGGCGATACCCAGCGCATCGGTTTTAACGACGAACGTCTGCTGCGCATGGAGCAGGTGCTCGCGCAGGTCGTGAACCAGAACCCCGGCATGCTGCTGGAGATCAAGGGCGCCGCGATCGCGTTGCACTACCGTAATGCGCCGGATCGCGAGCCGCTTGCCCGCGAGGCCACCGGCCGTCTCGTTGCCGACTATCCGGACACGTACGTGCTGCAACCCGGCAAGATGGTCTACGAGATCAAACCGAAGGACGTCGACAAGGGTCGCGCATTGCGCGCGTTTCTCGACGAACCGCCGTTCGCGGGACGTCGTCCGGTGTTTGTCGGCGACGATCTGACCGACGAAAAGGGTTTCGCCGTCGTCAACGAATACGGTGGCGTGTCGATCAAGGTTGGAGCCGGCGACACGATCGCACACAGCCGCGTCGACTCCGTGCGCGCGCTGCATGTGTGGCTGGCTGCGCTTGTCGCAGCGGCACGCGGTGCATGAATGAGCGTAGTCGAATGAACGTGATGGGACTGTTTTTGCACGGAGCATGCAGGCCATGAGCCGACTGATCATCGTATCGAATCGTGTGGCGCCGATTTCGGAGGGCGGTCCTGCGGCCGGCGGCCTCGCGGTTGGCGTGTACGACGCGCTGAAGGAAACCGGCGGCATGTGGTTCGGATGGAGCGGCGACGTGCTGAGCTCCGGGCAGCCGCAGATCAAGGTCGAAGAACGCGGACCCGTCACGTTCGCGACGATCGGCCTCGTGCGACGCGACTATGACCAGTACTACCGCGGTTTTTCGAATGCGACGCTGTGGCCCGCGTTTCACTATCGCGCGGATCTGCTGCAGTACGACCGCCACGAGTTCGAAGGCTACTGCCGCGTGAACGCGTGGCTCGCGCAGCAACTGGTGCCGCTGCTGCGGCCCGACGATGTGATCTGGGTGCACGACTATCACCTGATCCCGTTCGCGCAGGCGCTGCGCTCAGCCGGTGTGAAGAATCGCATCGGCTTTTTCCTGCATATTCCGTTTCCCGCTTCGCAGGTACTGCTGGCGGTGCCGCCGCATCGCGCGCTGGTCGAGGCGCTGTGTTCGTTCGATCTGCTCGGCTTCCAGACCGCGCCCGATCTGCGTGCGTTCTGCGATTACATCGTCAATGAGGCAGACGGAACTGTCGAAGCATCGCGTGGCCGGCCAACCGTCGTGCGCGCGTTCGGCAGAACGTTATATGCCGCCGATTATCCGATCGGCGTCTATCCCGACGAGATCGCGGAACTCGCCAAAGCCGGGGAGCGCGGCAAGCCCGTGCGCACGATGAAGGCGACGCTGCACGCACGCAAGCTGATCATGAGCGTCGACCGGCTCGACTATTCGAAGGGACTGGTTGAGCGTTTCCGTGCGTTCGAGCGCCTGCTCGAACAGACGCCGGCGCAACGCAACAAGGTGTCGTTCCTGCAGATCGCACCGCCGACGCGCGCCGATCTGCACGCTTATCAGGACATCCGCTTGCAGCTCGAGAGCGAGTCGGGCCGGATCAATGGGCGCTTTGCGGAACTGGACTGGACGCCGATCCTGTATATCCATCGGCAGTACGAGCGCTCGGTGCTAGCGGCGTTGTTTCGTACCGCGCATGTCGGCTACGTCACGCCGTTGCGCGACGGCATGAACCTCGTCGCAAAGGAATATGTATCGGCGCAGGACCCGGAGAACCCCGGAGTATTAGTGTTGTCGCGCTTTGCCGGCGCGGCGCAGGAGTTGCACGGCGCACTGATCGTCAATCCGGTGGACATCGACGGGATGGCGGACGCACTGGCGGCCGCATTGACGATGCCGCTCGAAGAACGACAGGCGCGCCATCGGGACATGATCGTGCAACTGCGGGAGAACAACGTGTCGGTGTGGCGCGATAACTTCATGCGCGATCTGCAGCGCTCGGGCGATGCGGCACTGGGGCGGGGTGCCGACGCTGCGCCTGCGGCGGCTGCGGGCTGATCGACGGTCCTGCGCACGGTATAGAAACCGCTACGCCAGATCAAACGGTAGCCGGAACGCGCCGGCTACACCATCGCACTTCCCTCAAGCAACGTGCTGTTCGTCGACCTTCTTGCCGCCGATATGCAGCGTCGTGCCCTTGCCATACTGCTTGGTAAGCAGATCGCGATAAATCCCCGGGCGATTGCGCAGTTCTTCGGGGGTGCCGTCGTCGATCACCTTGCCGGTGCTCATCACGATGATCCGGTCGAAGTTGTGCAGCGTGGACAGCCGGTGCGCGATGGCGATCACGGTACGTCCGACCATTAAACGATCGAGTGCCTTCTGGATTGCTTCTTCGGATGCGCTGTCGAGTGCCGAGGTAGCCTCGTCGAGCAGCAGGATCGGCGCATTCTTCAGGATCGCGCGCGCGATCGCGATGCGCTGGCGTTGACCGCCCGACAGCTTCACGCCGCGGTCGCCGACGATCGTATCGAAGCCGTCCGGCATCGCTTCGATGAAATCCGTGCAGCGCGCTTCGCGCGCCGCAGTAATGACTTCTTCGCGGGTTGCTTCGGGGCGGCCGTATGCGATGTTCTCGAACACCGAGCGATGGAACAGAGAAATGTCCTGCGGGACCAGTGCCATCGCATGGCGCAGGCTCGTCTGCGTCACCCCGGCGATATCCGTGCCGTCGATCTTGATCTGCCCGCCCTGGGTTTCGTAGAAGCGCTGCAGCAGCGCGAGTACGGTCGATTTACCGGCCCCCGACTTGCCGATCAACCCGACACGCTGGCCAGGTTCGATATGCAGATCGAAATGGTCGAGGATCGGCCGGCGGCGCGGATAGGCGAAGGTCACGCGTTCGAAGTCGACGCGGCCGCCTTGCGGCACGAGTTCGCCGGCGTCCGACCGGTCGGGCATGCCGTGCGGCTCGAGCAGCGTCTTCACGGCCTCGGCGAGCCGCGCGACGTGCTGCGTGACGTCGACGAGCGCGACGGCGAGGTCGCGCGTGCCGTGCAGGATCGTGAAGCCAAGCGAGCTGACCAGCACGATGTCGCCCGAGGTCGCCTTGCCCTGGTCCCACAGCCACAGCGCCCAGCCAAGCAACCCCGCCGACAGCAGCGCCGTGATCACCGCATGCAGCAGACGCAGCTTTTCGAGGTACAGCAGGCTCTGCTGCCGCGCATCCATTTCCGCTTTCACCGTCGCGCCGAAGCGCTTCTGCTCGCGGAAGGTCATGCCGAATGCGCGCACGAGCCCCATGTTGCTGATCACGTCGACGAGTTCGCCGTCGACCGACGCCGCTTTCGTCGCGAAGCGATGGTGACGCGCGGAGCCGCGCCCGGCCAGCTTGTACAGCACCACCGACAGAATCGCCGAGCACAGCAACAGACCGCCCGCCATCAATGGATTGACGGCGGTGATCATGACGATCGCGCCGCACACGGCGATGCACGGCGGCAAGACGTTCCAGGCGGTGGTGTTCTCAGCCGTGTAGACCGCGTTCGATGTCGCCGTGATGCGGCTGGCCAGCATGCCGGGCTGTTTCTCGGCGTAGTAGGTCGGCGAATGGCCGCTCAGATACTGGAACAGATCGCGCCGCAAGTCGCCAGTCACTGCCACGAACGTATGCGCGGCGACCCAGCCGCCGACGCGCCACAGCATGTTGTCCGCGGCAATCAGGCCGACGAGGATCGCGAACGCGGTCCACAGCGGCCCCGGATGATGGCGGCCGGTGCCGAGCACGTCGATCAGATGCTTGATCGCGTATTGCGAAGCGAGCGCACACCCGACCGCGGCAAACACGCTGCACAGCACGATGGCGTGCGCAAGCGGATGGCGGCGGATGAAGCGGAAGAGAAACGCAAGCGGCCGGTCCGCATAGCTCGCGAGCTTTGCGTTGTGGACGTTACGCTGTGCGGGAGTCAAATGTTCCAATTGTTCGTGTGGTTGGTGTGAGGCGGGTTAGCGATGCCGAGGCCGCAATGCGTTCGCAACACAGATGAATGTTCCGGCATTGTAAATACGCAAAAGCTATTCCGCATGCGGAATGTGGCTGCAACTGCATCTCTATGCGAGAACGAGGGTAGGGCGATGAGGCAGGTCTCTGTCCTCCGAGTCGCGGATTGCCCACGGGTTCACCGCCCGGCCTGCTATTTCGAGACACAATCGCGATATAATTACAGATTGCATTCAGCGTACCCCCTGTTCGTCGCTACTTTGCGGGCCGTCGGACGGCCGCCCAGGCGGTTTAAAACGGTAGCAGGGTGACGCGGCAGCGCGGCGAAGCACTTGTTCCGCAGTGCAGCGAACCAGTCTTCAATGTAAAACTGTCTTGCAAAACAAGGGTTTGCAAAATGTTTCGCCTTTGTAACAACGTAAAGTTTTTGAAATGTTGTGCACTACCACAGGTGTCGGGCGCGGATAATGCGCCTTCGGTCAGCCCTCTGGGATTTTTCTGACGATCTGTCAACGATCGTTCATCCGACGCGTTTACGCCGGATGGGCAAGCTGGCAGACGACGACCAGTGTGGGTGTCCTTGCAAGCGATCCGTCGCAGGATTTCTCGAAAAAAACAGGCCAGGCCGGTTTTCTTCGGCCGTACCGCCGTAGCGAGCAAACGAATCGCTTTTACCAACCGCAGTACTTTTTTGCCTGATTTTTTACGAGGAGTTCTCCATTATGCGAATCGCTCAAATCGCTCCCTTACACGAGGCAGTTCCGCCCAAGCTGTATGGCGGCACGGAACGGGTAGTGTCATACCTGACCGAAGCGCTCGTCGAACAGGGACACGATGTGACGCTGTTTGCCAGCGGCGATTCGCAGACCTCGGCGAAACTCGAAGCATTCTGGCCGCAGGCACTGCGCCTCGACCCGACCATCCGTGACACGATGGCGCCGCACATGCTGTTGCTCGAAGAAGTGCGCCGTCGCGCAGACGAATTCGACGTGCTGCATTTCCACATCGACTATTACCCGTTCTCGCTGTTCTCGCGCCAGCCGACGCCGCATCTGACGACGCTGCACGGCCGTCTCGATCTGCCCGAACTGCAACCGATCTTCAACACGTTCAACGACGTGCCGGTCGTATCGATTTCGGACAACCAGCGCTCGCCGCTGCAACAGGCGCACTGGCTGTCGACCGTGTATCACGGTCTGCCGGAAAACCTGCTCAAGCCGATTCCGGACGTCAAGCCCAGCTACCTCGCATTCCTCGGCCGTATCTCGCCGGAAAAGCGCCTCGACACGGCCATCCGTATCGCCGAACAGGCCGGCATGCCGATCAAGGTTGCAGCCAAGCTCGACAAGGCCGATCGCGCCTACTACGAAGAAGTCATCAAGCCGCTCATGTCGCTGCCGCACGTCGAGTACATCGGCGAAATCAGTGAAGCGGAAAAGACCGAGTTCCTCGGTAATGCACACGCGCTGCTGTTCCCGATCGACTGGCCGGAGCCCTTCGGTCTGGTGATGATCGAAGCAATGGCATGCGGTACGCCGGTCATCGCGTTCAAGCGCGGTTCGGTGCCGGAAGTGATCGAAAACGGCGTGTCCGGTTTCGTCGTCGAAGACGAAATCAGCGCAGTCGCTGCCGTTAAGCGCTTGCACACGCTGCCGCGCGAGACCGTTCGCAAGGCGTTTGAAGCGCGTTTCTCGTCGAAGGTGATGGCGAAGAACTACGTCGCTGCCTACGAAGAACTGCTGCGCCGCAAGCGCCGTACGGTGCTGCGCGAAGTCAACGCGGGCTGAGGTCGACGCGTTTTTTCCGGCGCCCGTGTGGGTTGTCGGAAGGGCCCGCATAGCTGAGATAGCCGTTCGCAACGCCCCGCATGCGTCAAGCATGCGGGGCGTTGTTGTATGCGCGCCGCGGATATCGGCAGGAAACCACACCGCGCCCCGTGAAAGTGCCGTTTCGCGCGCGCTAACCGTGAGCCTTCGTCACATAGTCCCTATAATGGCCGTGCCGCAAACCGGCGGTGCCGCCGACGATACAGGAGGATGCTTTGGCGAGAACGAAAGAGACGCGTGCGAACGCGGCGCCCGGCGCCGGGACGCTCTTCGCGCTACGCGCCATCGGTCTCGTGATTCTGGCTCGCTGGCTGTTCTCGATGGCACAGATGGATATCTTCGCCGCGCTATCGGGGATGGCATCGTCGCCTTGGGCGTGCATCAATCTCGTGTTCCTGTTCCTGCTGATCTTTCTGCCCGGCGCGCGCGCCCAGGCCGAGCGGCCGTTTCATCCGTTGCCGCAGTGGCTGCGCCAGGCGCTGCGGTTCTTCGCGCTGCTCGGTTTCGTTTTTGCGCTCTGGTCGATCGGAGCTTTCGTGCTGACCGCCGGCTGGCGGCGCACGCTCAATACCGTCGCTGCGACCAACGGCTGGCTCGTTGCCGCGCCGGCGCTGTATGCCGCCGTGCTGTGGATCTGCCGGCCGCGTCCGTTGTGGCGAACCAATATCGCGGCGCGGCGTTTTGCGATCGGCCGCTATGCGGTTGCTCTTGATGTCGTGACGCGCACCGTGATCGTCTGGGCGGAGAGCCGCAAGCTCGGTCAGTACGATGCGCGTGAATTGTCGGTGCGCTGGCTTGCCGGCGTTACGGGTGGCGTGTCGGCAGGCAATGCCGGCGTTGCCGGTAGTGCCGCGGCGCCGGCCGATGCCGCCGTCTCCAGCGAACCTTCTACACCGATCGAAGCGGACGCGCCTACGCCTGCCGCTGCGCTGCGCCATGCGGCACCGGTGACGCCCGCAAGATCAGGCGCCGCCCGCTGGGGCCGCCGACCGAAGATCGAACTGCTATGGAACTCGCCGGCTGCGGCGGGACATAATCGCCAGCGGGTGTTTCGCACGCCGCTCGCCACCGAAGGCGACCGTACCGCCGCGCGAGCGCTCGACACGACGTTGAGCCAGACCGTTTAGGCTGGCCTTCACAGGAGTCGCCATGCTGATTCGCTGGTTGCTTGCCGCTATTCATCTGCTGGCTTACGGTTTTGCACTCGTGTCGATTCTCAGACGCAGCGTCGCGCTGCGGCACTGTTCGACATCGGCTGGGTTACCGGCGGTTTTTCATGCCGATAACGGCTGGGCTGTTTCGGCTGTGGTGCTGATCGTCACCGGCGCGATGCGGGCGTTCGGCGGTTACGAAAAGGGCGCCGACTACTATCTGCACGAGCCGCTGTTTCATCTGAAGATGGGCGCGCTGGTTCTGATCCTGCTGCTCGAAATTGCGCCGATGATCGGTCTGATTCGCTGGCGTATCGCGTTGAAGAAAGGCGTGGAGCCCGATCTCGGGCGGGCCCGGCGCTACGCCGGTATCGGCGTGGTGCAGCTCGTGTTGCTGGTACTGATGGTGTTTGCCGCAACGGGGATGGCGCGCGGAATCGGGTTGCCGGACAACGCGGTTTAATTTCACCGATCTCGCCGAGCCCGTCGATCAGGAAGAACGACGGGCCACACACGACGATCCCGCGCCGAGCTTGCATTGAGCGCTGGGCGCATGCCGGCTTACCGCCTCGCCTGGCGTACAGCGCTCAATCAAGTATTCGCCGCTGTCCCCCTCAACGCACAAGACAAGGCCGCTTGTTATCGAACGTCCAGTTCGGAATCAGGTATTGCATCGCAACGCCGTCGTCGCGTGAGCCGAGGCCATGCTGCTTGTAGAGCTCATGTGCCTTTGCAACCTCATCCATGTCGAGCTCGACGCCGAGTCCACCGCGCGGCGGCACCGCAACCATTCCACCGACGATCTTCAACGGTTCGCGCGTAAGCCGCTGACCGTCCTGCCAGATCCAGTGCGTATCGATCGCGGTGATCTTGCCCGGCGCCGCTGCGGCGACATGCGTGAACATCGCAAGCGATATGTCGAAGTGATTGTTCGAATGCGAGCCCCATGTGAGCCCCCATTCGTTGCACATCTGCGCGACGCGCACCGAGCCCTGCATCGTCCAGAAGTGCGGGTCGGCGAGCGGAATATCCACTGACTGCAGCTGGATTGCGTGACCCATCTGGCGCCAGTCGGTGGCGATCATGTTGGTCGCCGTCCTCAGACCCGTCGCGCGCCGGAATTCGGCCATCACCTCACGCCCCGAGTAGCCGTTCTCCGCACCGCAGGGATCTTCCGCATAGGCCAGCACATCGTGCTGGTCGCGGCACAGACGGATCGCTTCCGCGAGCGACCATGCACCGTTCGGATCGAGCGTAATGCGGGCATCCGGGAAGTGTTCGGCTAGCGCGGTCACGGCTTCGATTTCCGCATCGCCCGCGAACACGCCGCCCTTCAGCTTGAAATCGTTGAAGCCGTAACGCGCGTGCGCCGCTTCCGCGAGCCGCACGACGGCTTCCGGCGACAACGCAGCTTCGGTGCGCAGTCGCGTCCAGTCGTCGTCCGCAGTGCCGTCCGCGTAGGGCAGGTCGGTTTTCTTGCGATCGCCGACGTAGAACAGATAACCGAGCATCTCCACACGCTCGCGCTGCTGCCCTTCGCCAAGCAGCGCCGCGACCGGCACATCGAGATGCTGGCCCAGCAGATCGAGCAGCGCGGCTTCGAGCGCGGTCACCGCGTGGATCGTCGTGCGCAGATCGAAAGTCTGCAGGCCGCGTCCGCCCGCATCGCGATCGGCGAACTGTTTGCGCACGGTGTTCAGCACGTTGTTGAAGCGCCCGATCGACTGGCCGACGACGAGCGGTCGCGCATCGTCGATGGTCTGGCGGATCTTTTCGCCGCCCGGCACTTCGCCGACACCGGTGCGTCCCGCGCTGTCCTTGAGGATCACGATGTTGCGCGTGAAAAACGGTCCGTGCGCGCCGCTCAGATTCAGCAGCATGCTGTCGCGGCCGGCGACCGGAATGACCTGCAGTTCCGTGACCTTCGGGGTGTCGGTGGAGTGGCTTGAGACGGTTGCGTTCATGATGATCGGTGAGCGAGAAAAGAAAAAACCAGGGCAGTGGAGATCAGGCGACGATGAGCGAGTCTTTCAGTTCGACCCGCTTGATCTCGCCGACCACGAACAGATAGCACGCGATCGCAACCAGCGCATTCGCACCGACGAAAACCAATGCCGCCGCGAACGAGCCGGTGCCTTGCACGAGGTAGCCGATCACGATCGGCGTCGTGATACCGGCTGCGTTGCCGAATGTGTTGAAGAGCGCGCCGCACAGACCGCCGGCCTGTTTCGGTGCAGTATCCGCGACGACGGCCCAGCCGAGCGCGCCAACACCTTTGCCAAAAAACGCGAGCGCCATGATAGCGACGACGATCCACTGCGTGTCGACATAGTTGCACGCAATCATGCAGGTCGACAGCAGCATGCCTGCGACGATCGGCGCCTTGCGTGCGAAGGTCGCCGAGTAGCCGCGACGCAGCAGCGCGTCGGAGATCACACCGCCGAGTACGCCGCCGAGAAAACCGCAGATCGCCGGAATCGCTGCTAGAAAACCGGCCTTCAGGATCGACATGTGCCGCTCCTGAACGAGGTAGATCGGAAACCACGTGAGAAAGAAGTAGGTGAGCGTCGTGATGCAGTACTGGCCGATGAACACGCCGAGCAGCATGCGGCTCCTGAGCATTTCCTTCACGCACGCGACGGTCCTGACCTGACGCACCACTGGTGCCGCCACACCGCCGTGCGCACTGCGCGGCTGGTCGAGATCCACGAGACCGCCGCCCGCTTCGATGTAGCGAATTTCCTGCTGGTTCGCGCGCGGATGTTCCTTTGGCGCGTAGACGGTTTTCATCCACACGCCGGCGATCAGGATGCCCAGCACGCCCATCACCGTGAACACATGCGGCCAGCCGAACGCATGTGTGATCCAGCCCATCAACGGGGCGAACACCACGGTCGCGAAGTATTGCGACGCGTTGAAGATGGCCGCGGCGGTGCCGCGTTCCGCGGTCGGAAACCACGCCGAGACGATCCGGCTGTTGCCGGGAAATGCAGGCGCTTCTGCGATACCGACCAGAAAGCGCAGCACGAACAGCGCAGCAATCGCCGTGCCAACGGCGAGACCGACCACCCAGCCTTGCATCATCGTCAGCAGCGACCACGCGAAGATGCTGACCGCGTAGGTGCGTTTCGAGCCGAAGCGATCGAGCAGCCAGCCGCCCGGCAATTGCGCGATTACATATGACCACGCAAAGGCGGAGAAGATGTAGCCCATCATGACCGGCGACAGACCGAGATCGTGTTGCATCGCTGTGCCGGTAATCGACAGCGTCGCGCGGTCTGCGTAGTTCAGCGTGGTCACGACGAGCAGCATCAACACGATCAGATAACGGACCTTCGTCGCACGTCCTGTCGGTGCTGCGGTGGTCGTATCGTTGGCGCGTTCGCGGGCGACGGGGTCTTGCGGGGAGGTCGTGCCCACGCGCTGGTTCAGTTCGGTCATGGCGATAGATACCGGTGCCGGGGCAGGGCGCCGGGTGTCTCCTTCAAGATGCGCGACAGTGCAGGTAATGCATGGTGGCCGGGGTGGCGCGGGTACCTGGAGGCGCAGGGAGTTGCGTTGCAGGCCGCACACGGCGCTGCGCCGCGGACGAACCCGCAGACGGATTCACGGGTAAATCATCAGTCATCAGATGACATCTGACGCAGTATAATGAATCGCAGTTGTTCGCTCAAAGCCCATGTAAACCCTCACGATCAACGAACGCCGCCATGTCCGTGCCTACTCTTCCTGTTGCGCCGCGCCGTCGCATGCGTAGCCTCGCGCAAGACGTCGTCGATGCGCTCTCTGCGCAAATCCAGGCGGGCGCCCTGCGCCCCGGCGACAAGCTGCCGACCGAGACCGAAGTGATGGTCGCGCAGGGGGTGAGCCGCACCGTCGTACGCGAGGCGATTTCGCGTATGCAGGCGAGCGGTCTCGTCGAAACGCGACACGGCATCGGCAGTTTCGTGCTGGACCGTGTGCATAGTTCGGTCGGTATCGACCCGGCGACGATCACCACGATCCGCGACGTGCTCGCGATCCTCGAAGTACGGATCAGCCTCGAGAGCGAATGCGCGAGTCTCGCTGCGCAGCGCGCTACTGCAGAGGATCTGGTCGGATTGCGGCGCGCGCTCGATGCCATCGCGGTAGCGGCGCACGCGGGTGTCGATACGGTCGCGCCCGACTATCAGTTCCATCTGCAGATCGCACGCGTGACCGGCAACCGCTATTTCGTCGAGATCATGTCGCAGCTCGGCGCGACGCTCATTCCGCGGGCGCGCGTCAATTCCGCGGGCATCGCCGGCGACGATCTCGATCGCTACATGGCGCGGCTCAATCACGAGCATGAAGACATCTATGAAGCGATCGCACGGCATGATCCCGAAGCGGCGCGTGCTGCGATGCGCACGCATCTGACGAAGAGCCGCGAGCGCTTGCGGCGCGCCAACGAAGAAGCGGAAGGGACGGGGCAGGCTGGCTGAGCGGTAGTTCGCCGCGCTTCCTTGCGTCGTAGGGCGCTTAGTCATCTCATCTGACGTCATACTCTCTTTTGCGCATATCTTGAACCGGTGGTACGCGAAGCGCATACCGCCGGTATTCAGCCACTTCCCACCCGGTCGCAAACTATCGCTGCGCGAATGTGCCGTCGCTGAGCCGCCAGAGCTGCAACGGATTACCGTCGCGCAACGCCTCGGGCAGCAGTTCGGCAGGCAGATCCTGATAGCAGACCGGACGCAGAAAGCGCTCGATCGCGCTCGATCCCACCGACGTCGCACGACTATCGGACGTCGCCGGAAACGGTCCACCGTGCACCATCGCATGACACACCTCGACGCCGGTCGGATATCCGTTCGCGAGAATCCGGCCCGCCTTGCGTTCGAGCACCGGCAGCAAACGGCGCGCGAGCGCGGTATCGGATGCGTTGGTCGTATCGAGATGCAGTGTCGCGGTGAGTTGTCCCTGCAGATGTTCGGCCACACGTAGCAGCGTCGCTTCGTCGCGGCAACGAATGACTGTCGACACCGGGCCGAACACTTCGTCTTCGAGCGCGGACGTCGAGAGGAACGTTTCCGCATCGCAAACGAACAGCGCGCCGCGTGCCTGGTTCGGTCCGCCGGCTGCCGGACCTTCGCCGGCTAACGCGAGGCCGTCGAGCGCACCGAGCTGTTCGACGCCGCTGCGATACGCCGAGTAGATGCCGGCGGTGAGCATCGTTTGTGCGGGTTTGTCGGCGAGTGCATGACGTGCCGCTGCGATGAACGCATCGAGCGCGTCGCCGGCCAGTGCCACGACGAGGCCCGGGTTCGTGCAGAACTGTCCGGCGCCGAGCGAGAGCGAATCCACAAAGCCGCGCGCAATCGCATCGCCGCGCGATGCCAGTGCCGCGGGCAACACGAAGAACGGATTGATGCTGCTCATTTCCGCGTACACCGGAATCGGCTCCGCGCGCGCCGCTGCCGTGCGCACCAGCGACAATCCGCCGTGACGCGAACCCGTGAAGCCGACGGCCTTGATCGCCGGATGCGCGACGAGCGCTTCGCCGACTTCGCTGCCCGCACCGACGATCAGCGAAAACACGCCTTCGGGCAAGCCGCATTGCGCGACTGCCTGCTGCACGACACGGCCGACCAGTTCCGATGTCCCAAGATGAGCGCGGTGCGCCTTGACGACGACCGGACAACCGGCGGCCAGGGCGGACGCGGTATCGCCGCCCGCCACCGAGAACGCGAGCGGGAAATTGCTCGCACCGAATACCGCCACCGGCCCGAGCGGCACGTTCTGCTTGCGCAGGTCGGCGCGCGGCAGCGGCTTGCGTTCGGGCTGCGCGGAATCGAGCGTGGCATCGAGCCAGCGACCATCGCGCACGAGTCCAGCGAACAGCCGCAACTGACCGATCGTGCGGCCGCGTTCGCCTTCGAGTCGCGCTTTCGGCAAGCCGCTTTCGGCATGCGCGCGTTCGATCAACGCGTCGCCGAGTGCGGCGATGCCATCGGCGATCGCTTCGAGAAAACGTGCACGCGATTCGAGCGGCGCTGCACGGTATGTATCGAATGCGGCGGCCGCGAGTTCACAGGCGCGCGCAACATCTTCGCGCGTTCCGCTGTTGAACGTGGGGGTATCGATGGGAGCATCGGTGGCCGGGTTCAGTGCCTGCAGCGGCGCACCGCTGCCGCGCACAGCCGAGCCGCCGATCAGCATTTCGCCGGTCGGCCATCCAGACGACGGATTAGACATGGGTAGTCCTCGTGGAATGCATTGGCTCGTGATGACCGTGGGTTATCACCGGGTCATCGCGAAGCGAAGTTGTCGCAAAGTTATTGCGGTCCCAGCGCCTTGATCAGCGCATCGAGTTGCGCGCATTCGTCTTCGTTGAGATCGGTGAGCGGCGCACGCACCGGGCCGGCATCGCGGCCGACAAGACGCGCACCCGCCTTCACGATGCTGACCGCGTAGCCCGCGCGGCGATTGCGGATCTGCAGGTACGGCAGGAAGAACTGATCGAGCAAACGGCCGGTCGTTTCGTGATCGTCCTCGACGACGGCGCGGTAAAACTCGACAGCTGTCTTCGGAATGAAGTTGAACACCGCCGACGAATACACCGGCACGCCGAGCGCCTTGTACGCGGCTGCATAGACTTCGGCAGTAGGCAGGCCGCCGAGGTACGTGAAGCGATCGCCGAGACGGCGGCGGATCGACACCATCAGTTCGATATCGCCGAGGCCATCCTTGAAGCCGATCAGGTTCGGGCAGCGCTCGGCGAGCCGTTCGAGCGCTTCCGGCTGCAGCTTGCAGGCGCCGCGGTTATACACCACGACACCAATCGATACCGCCTTGCAGACCGCTTCGACATGAGCCGCTACGCCGTCCTGCGACGCTTCGGTCAGGTAGTGCGGCAGCAGCAATATGCCTTGCGCGCCGACCCGCTCGGCTTCCTTCGCAAAGGCGATCGCGGTGCGCGTCGGGCCGCCGGCGCCGGCGAGAATCGGCACCTTGCCGCGGCAGGTCTCGACCGCTGTACGTACGACGTCGGTGAATTCGCCCGGTACCAGCGAGAAGAATTCGCCCGTGCCGCCCGCCGCGAACAGGGCGCTTGCACCGTAAGGCGCGAGCCATTCAAGACGTTCGATATAGGTACGGGGCGCGAAATCGCCGTTCTTGTCGAAATCGGTGACCGGGAACGACAGAAGGCCGGAGGAAAGGGTTTGTTTCAGTTCTTGAGGCGTCATGGCGGCTCGCGTGTTGCGCGCTCCAGCAGGAGCGGGGACGGTGAAAGATGAGAGGTTATTTCAAAACGTCAGTCATCGTACATCATCGACGAAAAGACGGCAATGCGGTCTTGGCGGGAAGGGGCGTTTGTAAGGAGAGGGCCGCGCACCAGAGGTGTGCGCGGCTTTTGTCGAGCCGGCAGGGAGGCGGAGAGCTGGGTCAGGTCGTCGTATATCTGCGGTAAGCGCAGCGGTCTAGGCGACCGTGTGATTCGCCATGATTTCGAGCGCTTTGACCAGCGCCGAATGGTCGAGTTGGCCCGCGTCGTGCGCGCTGCACAGCGTGAACAGTTGCTGGCAGGTGGCGGTGTTCGGCAGCGGTACACCGAGCGCCTTCGCGCCTTCCAGTGCGAGCCCCAGGTCCTTACGATGCAACTCGATCCGGAAGCCGGGGTTGAACGTGCGCTTGATCATCCGCTCGCCGTGCACTTCGAGTATCCGCGACGACGCGAAGCCGCCCATCAGCGCTTCGCGCACGCGCGCCGGATCTGCGCCGGCCTTCGATGCGAACAGCAGCGCTTCGCCGACCGCTTCGATCGTCAGCGCCACGATGATCTGGTTGGCGACCTTGCAGGTCTGCCCCGCACCGACGTCGCCAACGAGCGTGATGTTCTTGCCCATCAGTTCGAACAGCGGCTTCACACGGGCGAACGCAGCGTCGCTGCCGCCGACCATGATCGTCAGCGATGCGGCCTTCGCACCGACTTCGCCGCCCGACACGGGCGCATCGAGATAATCGCAACCGAGCGCCGCGATCTTCTCCGCGAATGCCTTGGTCTGCAGCGGCGCAATCGAGCTCATGTCGATCACTGTCTTGCCCTTACTCAAACCGTGCGCAATGCCGTCGGTGCCGAACAGCACGGCTTCGACGTCGGGCGTATCGGGCAGCATCGTGATCACGATGTCGGCCTGCTGGGCGACCTCCTTCGGCGAACTGCACGACGTTGCGCCACCATCGGCGAGTTCCGTCGGCAGCGCGCCATTGCGCTTGTAAACAAACAGCGCGTGACCGCCCGCCTGCAGATTGCGCGCCATGGGGGCGCCCATGATGCCGAGTCCGATAAAACCGATCTTTGCCATGATTGTCTTCCGTGCGGGTATGAGGTTGTGTGAAGTAGGGCAGAGCCGTCACAAGCGCGAAGCCGTCAGAAACGCGGCCTGCGCAGTGACCAGTCGGGGCGAAGTTTGCGCATCTGCGTGGCGTCGTCGCGATTGACGAGGCCGCAGCGCAGATATTGCTCGTGCAGCGCACCGAGCGCATCGTGGTCCAGCTCGACGCCAAGCCCCGGCTCATCGGTAACGCTCACGCAGCCGCCGGTAATCGCCACCTTGCCGCCCTTGATGACTTCCTCGTTTTGCCACGGATAGTGCGTGTCGCACGCGTAGGTCAGATTCGGCACGGCCGCTGCGAGGTGCGACATCGCCATCAAGCTGATGCCGAGATGCGAATTCGAATGCATCGACAGGCCGAGGCCGAACGTGTCGCACATTGCCGCGAGCGTCTGGGTGGCGCGTAGACCGCCCCAGTAATGATGATCGGAGAGCACGATCTGCACGCCGTTCAAGGCGATGTTGCGACGAAACTCGGTCAGGTTCGTGACGACCATGTTGGTTGCGAGCGGCAAGCCGGTTGCCTTGTGCAACGCGGCCATACCGTCGAGTCCCGGTGTCGGGTCTTCGTAGTATTCGAGGTCGCCCTGCAACTGCTTCGCCATGCGGATCGCGGTATCGAGCGACCAGTTCGCGTTCGGGTCGATACGCAGCGGATGATCCGGAAACGCGCGCTTGAGCGCCTTCAGGCATGCAACTTCGTGTTCGGGATCGAGCGCACCGGCCTTCAGCTTGATACTGCCGAAACCATACCGGTCGATCATCGTGCGTGCCTGCGTCACGAGCTGTGTCTCGTCGAGTGTCTCGCCCCATGCGTCGGGCTGATAAGACGGATCGATGTCGCTGGCGAACTTGAAGAATAGATACGCCGAAAACGGCACCTGCCGACGCACCGCGCCACCGAGCAGCTCATGCACGGGAATACCAAGCGAGCGCGCCTGAAGATCGAGAAAAGCGACCTCGAAAGCGCCGAAAATTTTCTGGTCCGCGTGGCTTGCCTGCGAGCCCGGCGATACATCGAGTTCGACGCCGCGCACCGCCGATCTCCCCGCCGCGTGTACGCGCTGCCACAGTCCGGTCAGGTCGAACGGGCTCAGACCCGTCAGGCTGTTCTTCACGCGCGTGAGGCTGTCCAGCACCGGCTTGTCGCCATACGTTTCGCCAAGACCGACGAGCCCGTTGTCGGCCTCGACTTCGATGATCGAGCGTAGTGCGTAAGGCTCGTGCACACCGCTCGCATTGAGCAATGGCGAGTCGCTGACCGCGATCGGGGTAATACGGACGGTGGCGATTTTCATCGGCTGTCTCCGTTTCTGGTTGGCGTAGTGAGGGCGGGTGCCGTGTCGCTGGAAGCGGTGCGGCGTAGCGTGGAATCGCGTGCAACGAGGCGCGGTTCGAGCGGCGAATACCCGGCATCGCTCTTGCCCGCCAGCGCATCGATCAGTTTGTGCATCGCCAGTTCGCCGAGTTTCTCGCTTTGCAGATCGACCGTGGTCAGTGCCGGTGACGTGTACTCGCCGTACGGCACGTTATCGAAACCCGCAACCGAGATGTCTTCAGGCAATGCGAAACCGAGCGCACGTGCCTCCTTCATGAACCCGAGCGCGATCAGATCGTTGTAGCAAATGAGCGCATCGGGGCGCTCCGGTCCCAGCATGATCGACGAACACGCGCGCTCGCCCGCCTGCGGCGACGGTGTATGGCCTTCGTAAAGCGCGGCGGTAAGGCCATGCTCCGCGAGACAGCTTTGCATGCCGCGAATCCGCTCATCGTTCCAGCGCGATTGCCCGAAGCCGAGATAGGCGAAGCGCCGATGTCCCTGGTTCACGAGATGGCGCGTCAGCATGTAGGCTGCGAGGTAACTGTCGGTGCCGACGCATGGAATAGGGAAATGACGATTGCTGCCGAACAGGACGATCGGTTTGTGCAGGTCGAGCATCCATTGCACGGAGTCGTCCGGTATCCGCGAACTGACGATCAAACCGTCGACGCGTTGTGCGAGTGCTTCGATGAGCGGTCGCTCGCGGGTCTGGTTTTCTTCGGTATCGACGAGCAGCAGCGTGTAGCCGTGCTCGATTGCCACGCGGTTCGCACCTTTGACGATGTTCGTGAAGTGCGGATTGCGGATGTCGAGAACCGCGAGGCCGATGGCGCGGGTTTCGCCGGTGATCATCGAGCGCGCGAGCGGGTTCGAGCGGTAGCCGAGCTGCTCGATCGCGGCCTTCAGTCGCGCTTCGACGGCGGGCGAGAAACGCTGCACGCCGTTCATGTATTTCGAAACCGTCGCCACCGACACACCGGCGGCAGCGGCGACGTCGCGGATCGTAGAAGAGGTTCTTTTCATCGTTGGAAGGATAACGTTTTCTAACAATATTGCAAATAGTAGTTAAGTCAGCGTGTTGACCGTTGATACTATGGTCGATAACATATGGAAAACGTTTTACATCGGAACCACTATGCAACCCAACCGGTTCAAGGCTCGTCTGCTCGCCGGGCAACAGCAGCTTGGCATCTGGAGCATGCTGGCGAGCAGCAACGTCGTCGAAGTCCTCACGCAGTCCGACTTCGACTGGATCTTGATCGACACCGAGCACGCCGCCAACGAAGTGCCGATGGTGCAGGAGCAATTGCGTGCGGCGGCGCAGTCGACGGTGGCGGCGGTCGTGCGACCCGGCACCAACGACACCGTGCAGATCAAGCGCCTGCTCGACATCGGCGCGCAGACCTTGCTGGTGCCGATGGTCGACACGCAGGAAGACGCGCAGCGCGCGGCCGCCGCCGTGCGCTACCCGCCGGCTGGCATTCGTGGCGTGTCGTCCGCGACGCGGGCCAATCGCTATGGGCGAGACAGCCAGTATTTGCACGAAGCAAACAATGAAGTCTGCCTGCTCGTGCAACTGGAAACCGGCAAGGCGCTGGCGAACCTCGAACAGATCGCGGCGGTGGACGGCGTCGATGCGCTCTTTATCGGGCCGTCGGATCTTGCCGCCGCGCTGGGACATCTCGGCGACTTCCGGCATCCCGACGTGCAAGCGGCGATTCACGATGCGTATGACCGTGCGCATCGCTGCGGCAAGCCGATCGGCATCTTGATGACCGACCCCACGCTCGCCGCGGAGTACCTGCGCATTGGCTTCGATTACGTTGCGCTCGCCACCGACATCGGGTTGCTGCGCAGCGGCGCAGAAGCGACGCTCAAGCACGGCGCCGCGAACATCTCTTCACACCAGGAACAGAGCAAAACATGAGTGACAGCAATCAAGGCGCCGCTGCATCGACCCAGCCGCGCAAACCTTTCGGCCGCATCCTGCTGACGGGCGCCGCCGGCAATCTCGGGCAGCAGTTGCGCGGCGCGCTCTCCGCGTGGGCGGACATCGTGCGCGTGAGCGACGTTGCGCCGCTCGGCGACGCGGCTGCGCACGAAGAACTCGCCGTCGTCGATCTCGCCGATCGCGATGCGGTGCATGCGCTGCTCGAAGGTGTCGACGCAGTGGTTCATCTAGGCGGTATTTCGGTCGAAGCGCCATTCGAGGATCTGCTCGAAGCGAATATTCGCGGCCTGTACAACCTGTACTCGTCGGCGCAGAAGCATGGCGTCAGACGCATCGTGTACGCGAGTTCGAACCACGTGGTCGGCTTTCATCCGACCACATCGGTGGTCGATATCGATGCGCCGTTGCGTCCGGACAGCCTGTATGGCGTGTCGAAATGCTTCGGCGAATCGCTGTCGCGCTACTACTTCGATCGCTTCGGTCTCGAGACGGTGTGTCTGCGTATCGGTTCGTCGTTCGAGCAACCGAAAAACCCGCGCATGCTCGTGACCTACCTGAGCTATCGCGATCTCATCGAACTCGTGCGCTGCTCGCTGTTCACGAATCGCGTGGGCCATGCGATCGTCTATGGCGTGTCGGATAACCGGGCGAAGTGGATCGATAACGCGAAGGCGGCGTTTCTTGGCTTTCATCCGCAGGACAGCTCCATTGAATTCGAGCATCTGTTCCCGGCCGGCGCACCGACCACCGATCTCGACGATCCGACCCAGCGTTATCAGGGCGGCGCGTTCGTGCTTGCGGGGCCAATGGAGCCGAAGCGGTGAGCGCTGCTGTACCCATGCTGCGTGCGGAGCGCGTGGAAGGGCAGGGGCAGGTGCCGGCCACGGTTGGCGAGAGTCCGGTATGGCGGGCCGCGGAACAGGCGTTGTATTGGGTCGATATTCCTGCCCGGAAGATCGTGCGTCTGCGGGTCGATACCGCGACGCGGTCCGAGTGGGTCTTGCCGGAGAAGGTTGCGTGCATCGCGTTCGGTCGTGATGGCAAGGTGCTTGCGGGGTGCGAAAGCGGCTTGTTCGCGGTGACGTTGCCTGAAGCGGATGTCGGTGTGGATGCACCGGCACGCGCGCTCGTGACGAAACTAGCCGCACCGGTTTTCTCCGCACCCGACATGCGCTTCAACGACGGTCGATGTGATCGGCAGGGACGCTTCTGGGCGGGCACGATGGTGCAGGACATGGCGGCAGCGGTTCCGGCAGGCGCGCTATATCGCTTCGATGAACGCGGTGTGCTGTCGGCGCCCGTTATCGAAGCGCTGATCGTGCAGAACGGGCTCGCGTGGTCGCCCGATGGCCGCACGATGTATCTGTCGGACTCGCATCCTTCGCGCCGCCTGGTGTGGACCTTCGATTACGACATCGACGAAGGCCGACCGCATAACCGGCGCGTTTTCGCCGATTTGCATCGCTATGAGGGGCGCCCCGACGGCGCGGCCATCGATGTGGATGGCTGCTACTGGATCTGCGCAAACGATGCGGGCCGGGTGTTGCGCTTCACACCCGACGGCACGCTCGATCGTCAGATCGAAGTGCCCGCGATCAAGCCCGCCATGTGTGCGTTCGGTGGACGCGAACTCGATACGCTGTTCGTGACGTCGATTCGACCCGGTGTGGGAGCGACCGAGCACGATGGGCATCTGTTTGCCGTGCGACCTGGCGTGCAAGGGTGTGCAGAGGCGGATTACGCGGGCGCGTTGTGAACGATCCTTCGGTCGTCAGTTGTTCCCCTGCGTAGGTCGTTGTTCAGCGCCAGCGAGGAAGTTCTTGAGCTGCGAAGTCAGCAGGTCGTATCCATCTTTGGTCAGATGCAGATTGAAGTCGGGGATAAACAGCGGGCACGGGGTCTTGTGTCCGCATTCGAATGCGTCGTGTGCATCGAAAAGCGCGAAGCCGGCGGAGGGTGCTGCCTCTTTCAGTGCGGCGTTCACAGCGCGGATCTTGTCGTCCGCGCCCATCAGGTTCGTGCCCCGCGGCAGAATACTGGTGACGACGATGCGCGCTTGAGGAAAGACCGTGTGGGCCGTTTGAACCACGGTCCTGATTCCCCAATAGATGTCGCAGGTTGGATAGCCGATGTCGTTGGTGCCGATCAGTAGCAGGACATAGCGCGGCGCTTGTGCGTGCCAGTCGAAATTCCGTAGCCGCCACAGGGTGTGTTCCGTTCCATCCTGACCGAAGCCGGCATTAAGCACGGTCATCCCTGTTGCGGACGCGAGCCGTGTTTCGCTCCAACCCTGCATGATCGAATCGCCGAGCGTAATGACTTGATATGAGTGAGCTGCGAGATCGTGCTGGACGGCGGCTTGTTGCTCGATCCACGCGGTGGGGCGAGGAGTGGGTGTCGTGGTAGCGATGGCGGACGATGGCGCGGGGCAGGACATTGCCGGTGCACCGGTCTGCGCGTGCGCTTGAGGTGACAGCAGGGACGTAAGAAGCACTAACGCGCCAATGGGAACGGCAACGGCGCGTCGGTGGATTTCACGTCTGCATGCATTTCGAAACGACAGAAGTCCGAACATGGTTTCTCCTGCTGCCTGGCTTGCACGGAACTTAGCGATATTACTGCTGCTTCGCGAGGAACAGCACGCCGGTCTTCGAAGGTGTTTGCAGCATCGCGTGCAGCACACCGGGGTTCCAGATCATGACAATACCCGTGGCGGTCTGACCGGCATACGTACACGCGGTCGCTCCGAACTGTACCGACATGTCGAAGATGTTTCCGCGAGCGTGAGGGGTAACGGTACCGGTAAACGCACAGCCGTTTGCCTCAGACCCGGTCACTCTGCCTGCCGCGTCGATGGCGAAAGTGGCGGGTGCCTGGCTGGCAGCACCTGACGCGTATCCGCTGTAGTTTCCAGCAAGCGCCTGCAACGAGGGTGTCTGATCGAAATTGGTCTCGTACGACTGATGAGTCGTGATTTTCGTACCGTTGCTGTAGGCGACGGCGGCATCCAGTGTCTGCTTTGCCGCATAGGTGCCGGTCATCGTGACAGCGTTCGTGCCTTGCCCTTCGAGGTTGTAGTCGAATCCGCTACCACCGCTCAGTGCTCCGCCGCTCGACTGGACCGTCCCGACCATAA
The DNA here is from genome assembly GCF_007556815.1 of Paraburkholderia megapolitana. Classification (NCBI taxonomy): domain Bacteria; kingdom Pseudomonadati; phylum Pseudomonadota; class Betaproteobacteria; order Burkholderiales; family Burkholderiaceae; genus Paraburkholderia; species Paraburkholderia megapolitana. Next base: position 3,123,269 of record NZ_CP041745.1, on the reverse strand, counting down.
AGCCCGCGAAGGCGTTGGGTTGTCCTACGCCGCCGTACTGAACGTAGACCGCGCCGGTATCGAGAACAGTCGTGTCTACTGCGCGGTTGTCCGAGGTGAACCCGGTGTACTCACCTGCCGCGGTTGGCGTTGCCGCAGGCGTGTTGTTGTTTCCCTTCCCATCTCCACCACCGCCGCCACCACACCCCGTCAGAACGATTGCCGCTGCTGATGCAGCTGTAATTAGCCTTTTCATTTTTTTCTCCGTGAGCGGCCCGATATCGGGCCGACGGCGAGTGTAATGGTTGGTAACTTTTATGGGAATGACCCGCACGCGAAGATGTGCCAAACCATGCGGCGCTTGAAATATTGCAGGCTCGACGCGAAAAAAACGACCTCCTTAAATACCCGGTCCTGTTTCGCAAATAGACCTATGCTGGAAGTCCTGATAAGCGCTCGACGATTGTCGAAGTGTTGCAGTTGCGTGAAATTGAGCGCGTGACCTGTGCCGGTGGCGATCGACTACCTTCGCGCGATGGACAACACAACGCGTCAGGAATTGCAGGGCACAGCATCGATCCCAAACCTTCGAGGAGCAAACGATGAAGATCCTGATGGTGATGACATCGCATGATCAGTTGGGAAACACCGGCAAGAAAACGGGGTTCTGGCTTGAAGAGTTCGCCGCCCCTTATTACACCTTTCTCGATGCGGGCGCGAACGTTACCGTGTCTTCACCAAAGGGCGGTCAGCCTCCGCTCGACCCGAAGAGCGACACGCCGGAAGGCCAGACGGAGTTGACGCAGCGTTTCAAGGCGGACCCTGCTGCACAGGGAGTTCTCGCTAACACGGTCAAGCTCTCTGACATGAAAGCCGCCGACTACGACGCGATTTTTTACCCCGGCGGTCATGGCCCGATGTGGGATCTGGCCGAGGACAAAGATTCGGCTGCGTTGATCGAAGCGTTCTACACGTCGGGCAAACCCGTTGCTGCGGTCTGTCACGGGCCGTGCGTTTTTCGTCACGTGACGATCGATGGTGAATCGATCGTCAAAGGGCGTCGTGTCACGTGCTTCACGAATACCGAAGAAGAGGCGGTGCAGTTGACCAAGGTTGTTCCATTTCTCGTGGAAGACGAACTGAAACGACTGGGCGGAAAATTCGAGAAGGTGGCCGACTGGCAAAGTTTTGCGATCACCGATGGTTTGCTGGTTACGGGGCAGAACCCGGCGTCTTCGAGAGAGGGTGCGCAGCATCTGCTCGCGCTTTTGACCTGAGCAGGTGGGTGCGGTGACTGACCTGGCGGCGAAACACGTCACCGCGCAGTTGCGCGATAATCTGCGCATGATGTTTTGCGAACCCTGTGAGAGGTCCTTCATGAAAGTCTTTCGTTCTGTTGCCGCGCTGATCGTGTTTGCTGCTGCCTGTTCGTCTGCCTGGTCTGCGACGAGCGTGCCCACCTCGTCCAATACCGCTGCCACCGCACAAAACCCAAGCCGCAGTGCGCCGACTGCGCAGCCCATTCTTAAAGTCGGTGTCACCGATCCCGATACGCAACTGATCTTGCCGTGGTTCCTGACCGACACCATCAATGCGATCAACGCACGCAGTTCGCCCAGCGATCTGCTTCGTAAGCTCGGACACGATCTGTAAGTCTGTCAGATGCCTTCGGCCCGCACGCTGTAGTGGTGGGTCGAAGGAGCTTGGGAACAACAGTTCGGGATCACTTTATTCGCGTCCAGTGAAGCTCTTTGCGGACTTCGTCAAACTCATTGAGAAATGCAGTGACCTCGACTTTTGTGACCTCGGGAACCGGTCGTTGCGCGAACCTCAACTGCTCGGATTGTGACAACTCAAACTGCGCATGATGGACAGTGGACGATTCGAAGCTACTGAGGGTAAGCGTATCGAAGGGGATACCCAGCAGTCTTGCGACGAAGAGAATGAACCGCTCGCCGATGGCATGAGGCGTTACCTTACCGGGCGTGCTCACCGAATAGTGATGGAAAAACCGATCGTCTTCCTGGGTGATCGAGTACATCAATGCCAACCCCGCGGTCGTGACGCGTGCCCTGGGGTCGTCCGGCGGGCGGACTGCGTCGTTGCCGCGTTCCAGTGCGCCGGCTTTTACTTGCGCGACGTTTCGCGCAAACTCTGCGAAATGTGGGTCGGTGAAAATCGCGCGATTATGCCTAACGCTCCACACGACGAAGGCAACTACTAGCAACGCCAGGACTATCCAGGTCATCGTTAGTCCTTCGAATGGAGGTAGGGGTAAGCCTCGTTCCTAGCCGTGAGGGGTACGACGTCAACGTGCGGATATTATTCTTGACGGCCGCTTTTGGGAAAGCGCGCTGTCCAGGTTAGCGTGTGAAGTCTACAGCTCCGGTTGCTGCTTGATGCAGCGTTGGATCTCTTCTGCAATCTCAGCGGCCTGGGCAAAAAAAGCCTCCTGTGCTGCCGCGAGTTCGCCGTTGATTTCAATCTCGTGATATTCCTTCGCCACTACCTGACCGTCCCGCACTTCGTTGCGATCCAGAAAGTAGACGGTGGCACCGCCTTCTTTGGCCCGGTGAATCAGAGCAAGCCGTTCGCAACGAACGAATTGCCAGTGGCGAAACAGGGCGAGTCGATACACTCCGTCTTCCCCGGCAGTAGCATTTCTCCAGGTCGCCGACGTCGGGAATCCTCCTGATGCAAGGAAAATGCTTCGTCGAAATACGATGTTGTTGATAAAGACCAGACTCAGTCCGCGCACCCGTATATCGGATTCGTCGATGCCGAAGCGTTGTGGGATATCGACTATCGCAGCGTGCCCTGAAAGCGCGCCAACGTCGGGATTGGTCAGGAGATGGTCGACCGCGTCCCGGTACCATCCTGCAGCGTGTTCGTCATCCTGATCGAGAAAAGTAAGAAATCTTCCCTGCGCGAGCATGGCGCCAATATTTCTCGCCAGACTCTGGCCGCCGTTACGAGGCAGAAAGAGGTTGCGAATTCGATTGTCACGCGCTGTCAGTTGCGTGATGAACTCGCGTGTTTCGGCATTGCTGTAGTCGTCGACCAGGATCACCTCAACACGTACATCGTGTTGCGCCAGGACGGATTCGACGGCCCGCGTCAGGTTGGTGCGATCGTTATAGGTTGGAATCACACAGCTGATGTCTGGAATGGTCATAAGGTTGCTATGGATTGGTGTGATCTTGATTTGATGGAAAGTACGTCAGCGACAACAAAGTGTGTTGCTAGAAGATCGAGATGGCCTTCCATTACGTAACTTTGCCAGCTGTCGTCGCTGTTTACGCGGCGGTGAAAGGCCCCGGAAAGAGCTTGTTTCACCACGCAGCGCGGTCAATGACGTCATCACATCTGATGTGCCAAAACCCGCCTGCGACACGTGCAGAATATATGTAGTGTAAGAAGCCTTCGGTTTGTTTCAATGCGTTGGCAACAGTGTACGAAATTCCCGATGGCGAGAAGATCTGAAAATTGGCTATGCGCACGAACAGGTGTCGCGCTGCTGGCCGACGCGCCCAAGATAGCAAGACGGCCTCGGGTGCTGACTCGGGTCGTTAATGGGGCATCGACCAGGTGGCCAGTCTCATTCGTCGCGGCATCCCGTCGCGCTCCACCTGCGCAATGCCGGCTCTTTTGTTCGTGAAAACGTGAATCTTTGTGAAAAACGAATGCGATCCTCGAAATGTTTTGGCGGTTGTGATATCAATCTGTAATGTGTGAGTTGGGGCAACGATAGATTGCCGCTTGCTCGTGATGTCAATTGACGAGGATGAGAAATGGATGCCAATGAAGCATTGGGCATAATAGGGTTATTAAGTTCGAACGGGGTTGAGGCTCGACGCCTGTATCTCGCTAATCGCCTTATGGACATAACGGGCGGCGTTATCCAGCATGGTCCAATGAAGGGGTATAACCTGGGGGAATTGGCGACGTGGCGGGTGGCAGATAACAGCGCAAAGATTCTCGGACTGTACGAGCAAGAAATCTGCGAATTACTGGCCGAGCTTGGGAAGACGCGACATACGCTTATCGATCTCGGTGCTGCCGATGGATTTTACGGCGTGGGGATGGTGGCAAGTGGATGCTATCAGACTTCGCATTGCTTTGAGATTGTCGACGAGAGTCGGGATAATATAAGGAAGATTGCCGTGAATGCGGGCGTGGCCGACCGCGTTCATCTCCATGGGGCTGCCACAGAAAATTTCATGTCGGAATTGCAGAGTTACCATGTTGCATTGACCGATAGTGTGGTTCTGTGTGATATCGAGACGCACGAATTTGAGGTTTTTACGGAAGAATGCCTAAAATCACTGTCGAATGCGCACATCATCATTGAAATTCATGATTTTATGATTGCAGATGGGAAAGCGAAGTATGAGGGATTGCTTGCTCGTTCCAGACAATACTTCGAAATACATGAAATCAAAACGGGTGCTCGCGATCTGTCGGCCATTCCTATTCTTTCTGATCATTGGACTGACTCGGATCGATGGCTTCTTTGTTCTGAAAGTCGAGCGAAGCTCATGTCATGGTTGTACCTCCGTCCGCGATCGTAGGTAATTTTTGGGGTGCAGATTGGGTTTTATTTTACGAGGAGCGTCGATGGAATAAATTCAAGAAACATACGGAATAAGCAAAATTATCTTTGACCATATGATCTCGGGATACACATGAATAAGCTTTGGTTTGCGCCGACTGTTCTGTCTTTGCTGGTTGCGGGTAGCGCGTTTGCTCAGTATGTGCCGGCCGGTTCGACCGGAACGACGAATTCTCTTGCCGCTGGCGTCGGGTCACTTACCGAGCGCGACAATGCAGTCGCTGTCGGGGGAAATGCATGGAGCGCGTTTTCTGGTGTCGCAGTTGGTGTCGGCGCCAAAAATGGTAATGACACAGGCGTTGCAATCGGTGTGGGAGCGACGACGGCGGCTGACTTTACAGGCAGCCTGGGTGCGATTGCGATCGGCGGAAACGCCTCTTCGGGTGGCTCGTCGGTTGTGGTGGGTACCGGAGCGAAGGCTACGGATAAAGACTCGGTGATCGTGGGTACGGGGGCGACGGGTGCCTGGCAGGTCGTATCTATTGGACGGCTGTCCGCGGCGGATGCGAATCAGAGTGCCGCCATCGGGATTTCGAGTCATGCGACGTCGACCGCGACGAATTCGGTGGCGCTTGGGGCAAACACGATTGCTACGCAGGCAAATACCGTTGCCGTTGGCAACCGGTCTGTTTCCCAGCTACAGGACGGTGTAGCTGATACGGATGCGGTGACTGTACGTCAGTTGCGTGCGGCGCTGGCGAGCCTCAAAGCAGCTCAGGCCAATTAAGATCAGCTCCTGGACGTCTAACGAAGACTGAATGCGATCGCCCGTCCAGCTCGTTAGCTGGATTCTCGACGACGTGGCTGAAAAAACCCCGCAGGCGCGGGGTTTTTATTTGCCATCACCGATGGTCTGCTGGTCACAGGTCAGAAACCAGCGTCCTCGAGAGAGGGGGCGCAGCATCTGCGTCGTTGCCGCGTTCCAGTGCGCCGGCTTTTACTTGCGCGACGTTTCGCGCAAGCTCTGCGAAATGCCTGTCGGCAAAGATCGCGCGATTCCGCGTAGCGCTCCATACAACGAAGGCAACCACCAGCAACGCTACAAATATTCAGGTCGTCATCCGCCCACCGAAACGGAAGTAGGGATAGCGCGCACAATCACAGGTATTCTGATTGTTCGAACCGAAGAGCGCATTTCTGGAATCGGATAAACATGTACCCCAACAATTCTGCTTTGGACCCCCAGTTGTATCCGGACTCCTGGATCGACGCATGGAGATTCGCCGCTAACGTACACCAGGGTCAGAAAGTGCCTGGATCCGATCTGCCGTATGTTTACCACCTGGGTGCGGTAGTGATGGAGTTGCTGGCGGCGCACGCCGAGTCCCCAATTGACGACATCAATCTTGCCGTCGTATGCGGTGCCTTGCACGATACTGTAGAAGATCACGGCATACCAACGGAGACGTTGCGGCAGCGGTTCGGTGCAGCAGTTGCTGCCGGGGTCGAGGCCCTTAGCAAAAACCGCACACTTCCCAAGGATAAGGCGATGGCCGACAGCCTCGAACGCATTCGCCGGCAACCGGCGGCAGTGTGGTGCGTAAAGCTGGCCGACCGGATCGTGAATCTTGCACCGCCACCGTCTCACTGGGCTGCTGAGAAGATTGCCGCATATCGCGAAGAAGCCGGGGTGATATTAAGCACACTAGGTGCGGCTCACGCACCGCTCGCAGCGCGGCTCAACAAAAAGATCGCACTCTATCCGTCTGGCAACTAGCGGATCCGGGTGCTAAAGCAGGGCGGCCGGGTTCTCAACTGTTGCGGTTGTGAGGTGAACCACGCTTGCCGGCAATATAGGCATCTCGTTGAATCTCGTCGCCGAATCGAAGCGCTTCGTTATAGAGGTTATTGTCGGGAGGAACGGGGCCCGACTCCGCTTTGTCGTAAAACTTGCGGTATACCTTACGGTCCTTGTGATCCCATCGGAACATGACTTCCTCGAATGGGTAGTCCACATAGATGTCTTCCCGGCCAAACCGCTCGTCTTTTTTAATGCCCATCAGTTTTTTGCTCCCGCTCTGATTGCATTGTAGTAGTCCCTGCTTTGCTGGGCCAGTGACTGGGCCTCGGGGCTGTTCGGGTCATCAAGTACGCGGTATTGCTCGTATAGATCGTGTCCCATGCCGCTAGGTAGGCCAGTCTTCTGTTGCATATCGTTAAATCCGTCTTCACCGAGAATGCTCTTCGCCACTTCGGGTGGTCCCTTCGCATAGATCATTTCAGGGGAGTTCACCTGTATCTCGCCAGTCAGACCGTTGCTGGTTTTAAGCGTCGAATTGACACCGCTATACCCCATCGGGTCTGTCTCCGCGGAGATAACTTTTGTCGATGCACCTGCGTCCTGCAATTGCGAAGTGACAGCGGGAATCTGGTCGTCGGGCACCACGATGGTGTTCCGGACAAGGTCCTTGATTCTGGTGGGATCGCCTTCATAGTCCTGATCGATCTTCGCTTGCGCGCGCGCCATGGACTTGATGGGTGCCTCGACAACCCTGCCGCCATTCTCATCGGCGATCTGTCCTGCAAGATTATCGATTTCGACCTTTGCTGCAGGTGCCTTCTGGTAGAGGTCGCTGAGCGTAACGGGTGGTTTTTCTTCGAACAACCCCGCACTCTTTCCCCCAGCAAGACCACCGATAAGACCACCAGCCAGCATCGACCACTTCTGGCCATCAGACCCCTCGCCGAAGAAATGACCGCCGATCGCGGAACCCAGCAACCCTCCACCAATCCCGCCGACGGTTCCCAGAAATGCGGCAAGCGGAGCGGCAAGCACAAAGGCGGCTGCAACACCGACGGCCAGCATCGTCAGGTTGACCCATTCAGGAACCTCCGGGCTGATGTCGTCGGTGGTAGCCGTTGCTCCGCCCACCAGGACATTCGGCGAGCCCGCGTTGATGATCGCGCTGCACGTGAGCTTGTCTTCCTTCCTGCTCGCCGGCCACCCGTTGATATACACCGTCAACGAACCCTGCGCGACGATCTGCGGCGGTCCCGAATGATCGGTGCATGTGCCCAGGCTCAGGTGCGCGCGTATTGCTGCCTTGCCGTTGACAAATACATTCGACGAGCCTCGTACCAGGCTACCGGTCACATGCCGTGGAGCCCACGACATTGTGCCGAGGACTTCTCCCAGGCCGCCGCCGGCGACGGCACCGGCCGCAATCGCCGCGACCACGACAAGTGCGGCACCACCGGTCACCGCCACGATCGCAGCACCGACGATTGCGCCCGCGATGAGGCCCGCGATCATCCATCCTTTTGACGGCGTATGCGCGACCGGGTCCCCCAGTCTCGCCGCGGCGAGCAACTCGCTCACGTGGACTCTCCCCTTGATGGTGGCAGCGTCTCGGCCACGCTGGACAGATAGGCGCGTATGTCGTCGACCGCTGAAAGACCGGTTATCCCTCTCGCTACTTTCACACTGCTCAGGCGATCGCTCAGGGAGCGGTGCTGTCGTGGATCGGCAGTCCAGAGCAGGAATTCCCTGCCATCTGGCGCGTGCCATCCCTTTTGAGCGTCAGGGGCCGGATGCATCACGAGAGGCGCACCCGTTGCACCGTAAAACGATACGTCGCGAAACATCTCCGCGATGTTATGCCGGAAGAGTTCTGTCATGCCCGACAGGCTGTAGAGCGTTCCGTTCAACTCGTGCAGCACGAAAACGACTCCTACGGTCGACTCGTCAAGCGGTCTGGAAACAAAGGCCGGTCCGTCTTTCCGCCTGAGCGTCGCACTATCGACCAGCTTTGCATATTCCTCGGTCCATTCGGGCGAGAACGCTTTGGGACAGGTTCCAATGAAGCTGATAGCCAGCGGTTTGTCGCCCGCAAGCGGAGACATGACAACGGTCTGGCGCTGGTGAAGCGGCGCACCATCGGAGATCCACCGATAGTCGATCTCCCGTGCGGTTTCGCCATCGACTTCGCGCGTCCGCTGCAGTTTCAGTTCGAAGTGCGGAAGGGCCTTACGCATTTCGGATACGAGTCGCTTCACGAAGGTATCGATGGTGTCGCCTGCCTCCATCGGTGCGCGCGACACGACGAATGTGAAGACGCCGACGCCGGCCCTGTCGACGCTAAAAATATGGAACGTCTTGTCCGTGAAATGCGCAGGCAATTCGATTGCCGCGTCGTTCATCCTGTATTCAGACATGATCCCTGGAGCCCACTCATTGTGAAGTGTTGTCGCAACGTCGAGCGGTCTGTCGTCATTGGTTGGCTCTCGCCACCCACGTGCCAGGCTCCGCTACGCGCAGGTCAGTCGCCCTCGCCCGGGGCGAGCACGACGTAGGCGAGGCAATTCGGCGCGCGTTCCTTGAAACCGAACGACAGCTTGCCCCACGGCAGCGCAGCCGAATGCGTTGTCGCTTCGTCGAGCGAACGGCCGCGCGGGATATCGGTGATCTTGAGGTTGCTGTAGTGCGCGCGTACGGCATCGAGGTTGATGCAGCCGCCTTCGAGGTCGAGCGACAGCAGTCCCGGATGTGCCTGCTCGCTACCGAGCCGCAGGTCGATCTTCGCGATGCGTTCGTTGTCCGCAAGCTGGACAGCATCGGCGCTCTCCAGGAAGACCGTGTACGTATTCCGGTCGACTTCGCGCAAGGGCGTGCCTAGCGCTGTTTCCACCTTCGCTTTCGAGAACGGGAGTTGCGCGACCAACGTGTCGATTGCCTGCCACAGTGTCGTTTTGAGTTGCGTCATGTGTACATCCTGTTCGTTTTGTTTGCCAACCGCATCGCATCCGACGAGCCAGACAGCCAGGCCGAGAATGGGAAGAATTTTTCGCAAACTAATTCTTGGGCGGAAAGTTCTTGTCATACCAGCTTCCGTAGTATTCCCCGTAGGGTTGGTGGGTGTTCGACGTGGTCTCACCCTGTCCGTATTGCGAGCCGATCGCCTGTCGGGCAGCGGCGGCGTTACCGTCCTGCAGGAATTGATCGTAGGCCTTGTTGTAGGCGGGAGCATTGGCGCTGTTGCCCGCGATGCCGATGTCCGGGCCGCCATTGGCGAGGATTTCTCGCTGGGCTCTGATATTGCTCATCGTCGCCGCGCCTTCGTCCGCGAGGGTGCCGTTGACGAAGGCGGTTTTCGACGAATAGTCCGGCGTGTACGGGTACATGGCGTGCCCGGCCTCGTGCGCCAGGGTCTGGGTGGCCATCGACGTGTTGTTCTTCAAATTACCGTCGAGCGAGATGGTCTTCTTGGCGCGATCGGTCGTTGAGCCGCTGCCCGGCGCTCCGTAACTGATTTTAAAACCCGCCTTCTGGAGCGTATCCAGATCCTTCTGCAGCCCCGGAGACTTGGCAGCCAGCGCGTCGACATCGGCGCCCAGTCCCGTCGTCGCAAGCGGGGCAGGGGGCGCAAGCGTGTTCTGGTTGAGATGGATAACCGGACCGTCGATATAAATTCCGCTCGCGTTGATGAGCACGCTCGACGGACCGAGCGACAGCTTGATGCTGTCCGGCAGCATCGTCACGACCCCGGCGCCAACCCGATGCTCGATGCTGTCTGTCGCCTGATGACTCTGTTCACCCGGCCCTGCTTCACCGCCTATCGCCTTCGTGTTGATCGCAGTCGCTGTCGAGGAACGGACCTTCGCAATGGTCTCGGTGAGATTGCCTGTCCCGACGTGCTTGATCACATCGCCTTTGAGGACCTTGATCGTCCGGTTACCGGATTCGATCGTATGAGTCTGATTGTTCTTGACGACGGTATTCATGTCCTTCTGGGCATGGAGATAAAGTTCCTGCGCACCGTTCACGTCGCTCATGCGCAGTTCATTCGAGCCGTCGCCCTTGTGCGTCTGGCTCTTGATCCCCATCGTCTGGCCGCCCGCACCGTGGTACGGATTGCCCTGCTCGCCGTTGTACACGCGGCCAATAATGAGCGGATTGTCAGGGTCTCCCTGATTGAACGACACGTTGACTTCCTGCCCGATCCGCGGGATCGCGGCCGCTCCCCAGCCGTCGCCCGCCCACGGCTGCGAGATCCGTATCCACATGGAGTCCGAACCGTCCATCCTGCCGCGCCGGTCCCAGATGAAATGCAACTTCACGCAACTGCCGTTGGTATGGATCTGCTCGCCCTTCGGCCCGACCACGATCGCCGACTGCGTACCCTGTACAAGCGGTTTCGGTGTCCGCCGTTCCGCCCGGTATGGAATCTTGCTGGGCAGGCAAACGAAGGTGTTACGGTACGGAAGCTCCGCCGCGTGCTGCGTGTAATCGTTCACCGCCTCGTGCCGCACCTGCAGGAACACGTATTCCTGATTGTTCGCTTCCACGGGGTGGCCGGTCACGGTCGTCGTGCCGGCCGTGGTTAGCCGCCATGCGTAGCCGCTGCCGGTGTACCGGTGCGCCTGCGCTTCTTCCGCCTCCATCGCGTAGCGCGCATAGCGAGTGCCGTCGTCGCTGTGGTCGTACAGCGACTGATGTTCGTAACGTTCTGTCTGATCCAGCAGGGCGTGCTGGGAATTCTGCGGTATTGCATCGACCTTCATCAACGGCGACGACGGGTTCTGGTGATTGAAGTCCTGGAACGTAACCTTGCCGACGCCGAAGTGACGTCCTTCATTGAGCCGGTCGATGCAGCCTTCGATCTTGCTGGCGTCGCTGGTCGAATACGCCAGCGTCTTGAGCCCGTCGATCGGCTGGAACAGATAGTTCATGTCGCCGATCGCGAGCATGTGCTTGTCTTTCTCGTACCGGTGCGTCCAGATCAGTCCTTCCTGCTCCATCAATCGTGCGCAGAAGTTGTAGTACGACTCCTGGTACATCACGATGTATTCGATCGGCTTGGGCGTGATCCGCAGGTGGAATACGAAATCGGAAAAACCATGTTCCTGGAAAATCTGCGCGAGGATGTCCCGCGCGGTCAGATTCTGGAAGATCCGGCAATCGGTCGAGCGCGTGAGTAGCGCGAACCACGGGACAACCGTCATCTGGTATTGCGTGACCTTGCCCGGATTGCCGACCCGGTCGAACGACATGACGTAACCATCGAAGTACCGGAAATCGTCCTCGCTCGAGCTCGACGCGACGACCCGTCCGAGCATCGATTGCGGCGGCTGGTGGCTCAGCCTGACCTTCACCCGCTGGCCGATCAGGGCGTCGCCTGAGAGGTCGTGCTTGTGCGCCAGCAGGTCCAGGTGCATCGCCGGCAGGGCATTGACGTTTTCGTCGATGACCGCCGCGCTGACCAGCAGTACGTCAGGCCCAAGCGGTGTTTCGAGCGTGACATAGCGGTTTTCCTGCGTCAGCCGGGCAGGACCGCCGGCCGCGCTGTTGATCGTGCCGGCGATCGACTCGGGCGTTTTGCCCAGCAGGGAGAAGCCCGTGTGCGCAAGCTGCGCTGCGCGCTGCAGGGTGTTGACCTGGCTGACCAACCCTCCCAGCGGCCCCAGATGGCTGGCCACACCCGAGGCGAGCGAGCCTGCCAGCCCGCCAAGTGAATTGCCGATACCGGGCAGACTGCCGCCCGGTGCATCGTTACTGGAGCCGAAACTCATGGTTCATTTCCTTTCAGACGCGGCCGTGTCGCGCTTCCGGATTCCACCGGGCAGCGGGCAACGTGGCCCCGGCGGAAAAAGCAGTTTAATGTAGGCCAACCTTGGAAGAAACGAAAGCTCAGGGCTGCGATTTAACTCGATTGTGTAAATCGCGTATCGCTAGCTGTTAAACGGATTGCGCAATGGATTCCGCTTAATCCAATCAGGCGCATTGATCCGGCGCTGTCAGCCTCGAACCGGGCTCAGTCCGTTGGTATGATGCCGGGCTTATAACCTCCCGGTGGATGGTGATATGGCAGGGTTAGAAAACTATTATGCTGGTGACGAGAGTTGGGACAACCTCGAAAAACTCGCGCTCAAAGAATATAAGGACGTTCCGGAAGTGCGGGAGATCTCGGCAAGATTGGGCGAAAACCTGGGCCTGGCGTGCGTGATCTATGCAACGATCGGGTGCGGCGGAGCAGAGTGGCTCGATCAAAAAGTGCCGGTTCTCGACGACCTTCGACCGCTTGACTGCATTAACGACCCCGTGTTGATCAAACGGCTACGAGAAGCGTTGATGCGCTTTCCAGTCTAGGAATCGATTCCGGCGATCACGCAGACAAAGAAAAAGGCCCTGGGCATACGCCTCAGAGCCTTTCGTCTTGCGGGTCACGCGAATCTGGTGGGTGGTACAGGGATTGAACCTGTGACCCCTGCCGTGTGAAGGCAGTGCTCTACCGCTGAGCTAACCACCCGAAGAGCGGCGATTATGTCAGAGCTTCGAAACTTCGTAAAGTGCTTTTTAGGCGGGCTGCGAAGAATCGGCAGAGGCACCAGAGGGAGCATCGACAGCCTGGAGCCGCCACACGCTGGTCCCCTTGATCGACTTGTCGAGCCCATCGAGCAGCGCCTGATGCTCCGCCAGTTCCTCGTCGCTAGCGACGATCACCGGCAACTCGAGCGCATCGAGCGCGACGCCCGGCGCGTGCGCATCGCCGCTGGCCGCGCTCTCGCCGATCATGTCGATGACCAGACTTTCCTGGCCGCGCGTCATCGCGAGATAAACCTCGGCGAGCAGTTCCGAGTCGAGCAGCGCGCCGTGCAGCGTGCGGTGCGCATTGCTGATGCCGAAGCGGTCGCATAGCGCATCGAGCGAATTGCGCTTGCCGGGGAACATCGCCTTCGCGCGCACGAGCGTATCGATCACTTCGCCGCAGTTCTTGCTGAACGACGGTAGGCCGAGCAGCGCGAACTCGGCATCGAGAAAGCCGATGTCGAATGGCGCGTTGTGAATGATCAACTCCGCGTCGGAGATGAAATCGCGCAGCGGCGCGGCAATTTCCGCGAACTTCGGTTTGTCGCTGAGGAACTCGGTGGTCAACCCGTGCACGGCGAGCGCGCCGGGATCGCTGTCGCGTTCGGGGTTGATGTAGAAGTGCAGGTTGTTGCCAGTGAGGCGGCGGTTCACCAGTTCAACGCAACCGATTTCGATGATGCGGTCGCCGGTACGGGCATTAAGGCCGGTGGTTTCGGTGTCGAGGATGATTTGACGCATGTCGGTCTGGCCTGCTTCAGAAACTTCGGAATAACGAATGAGAACACGTAAAGAGCGCGCAAATGACGCGCAAAGAGCGCGCTGCGAATACTTAAAGCTCGGCGAGCGACGCGACACCACGGTTCGCAAGCGCATCGGCACGCTCGTTCTCCACATGCCCCGCATGTCCCTTCACCCAGCGCCATTCGATCTCATGCTGCTGGACCGCCTTGTCGAGCCGCTTCCACAGGTCGGCATTCTTCACCGGTGTTTTTGCGGACGTGATCCAGTTGTTCTTTTTCCAGCCGTGAATCCACTCGCTGATGCCTTTCTGCACGTATTTCGAGTCGGTGTGCACGACGGCCTTGCAGGGGCGCTTCAACGCTTCGAGCGCAGCGATCACAGCCATCAGTTCCATGCGGTTGTTGGTCGTGTCGGCTTCGCCGCCGAACAGTTCCTTTTCCTGCGCGCCGTAACGCAGCAGTGCGCCCCAGCCGCCAGGGCCCGGGTTGCCCTTGCAGGCGCCGTCGGTGAAGATTTCGATGAGTTCGGAGGTCATGAGTTCGGGTTGCGTGTATGGGGTGTCGCGGCCGGCGCGAGGCCCGCCTTGAGGACGGGCTTTTTCACTTTCAGCGGGCCGACGAGGTGCATGCCGCGCACGCGCTTGATCGCCGTCACCATGTAGGCCGCGCCGAAGATCGGCCACCAGCGGTCGCCGGCCGCTTCCATGAAGGCATAGCGGGACAGCCATTGATCGGTGGCGAGCGGCGGACGATAACAGCCGAAGCGTCCGCGTTCAAGGTCGAAGCCGAGCAGCTTGATCCAGTCCTTCAGCCGCGTGAACGCAATCAGGTCGACCGCGGCCGGTACGAACGGCCGGCCGGTCATCTTGCCGACCGACTGCCGCGCACCCCACAGCGACAACGAGTTGAAGCCGAGGATGATCAACTGGCCTTCCGGCATCAGTACGCGCTCGGCTTCGCGCAGCAGCCGGTGCGGATCGCTCGTGAATTCCAGCGTGTGCGGCATCACGATCAGATCGACGCTCTGGGCTTCGAACGGCAGGTCGAGCAGGTCGCACCACACCGCGCTGCGTCCCTCGGGTGCGTGCAGTATGGGGGAGGCGGGCAACGCAAGAGGCGCAGAGCCGCCCGGCGGAAACGAATACGGCGCGCTCGCACCGCTGGCCGCGTCGAGCACGAGCCCGCGGCACGACATACGGTTTTCGCGCAGCGCATCGAGTTGCGGCAGGCCAAGCTGCAGCGCGTGGTAGCCGAACACATCGGAGACCACGCGGTCGAGCTGCGCCTGTTCCCACTCGAGCACATAGCGTCCGGGTGGCGAATCGGTCCAGGCGGGCCAGTCTATAATCGGTCGGTCAGACATGTCGAAGAATGCGCGCCCCATGAATACGCTTGAATACGTGCCGGTTCCGGCATTTGATGACAACTACATCTGGCTCGTGTCGGACGGCGTACACGCCGTAGCCGTCGATCCCGGCGAAGCCGCTCCGGTTCGCGCGTATCTGGCGCAAAGGGGCTGGCGGCTGAGCGCTATTTTACTCACGCACCATCATCGCGACCATGTCGGCGGCGTAGCCGATCTGCTGAACGACCAGGATGCGGCCGCGCCGATACCGGTTTTCGGTCCGGCAGGCGAGGCGATCGAGCATCTCACACAGCGGCTCAAGCAGGGCGACCGGGTGCGGATCGCAGCCCCCGCGCTTGAATTCACCGTGCTCGACGTGCCGGGTCACACGAGCGGCCACATCGCGTATTTCCAGGCCACCGATCCGCGCGGCACGCCGCACGTGTTTTGCGGCGATACGCTGTTTGCCTGCGGCTGCGGGCGTCTGTTCGAAGGCACGCCGGCGCAGATGCTCGCATCGCTCGATGCGCTCGCCGCCTTGCCTGGCGCCACCGAGGTTCACTGCGCACACGAATACACGCTGTCGAACATCCGTTTTGCGCTCGCCTGCGAGCCGGAGAACCGCGAACTGCAGGCCTGGCGCGATGAAGCGACCGCGCTGCGCGCGCGTCACGTACCGACGCTGCCTACCACCATCGCTCACGAGCGCGCGGTCAATCCGTTCCTGCGCCCGGACAGCCCGGCGATTCGCGCGACGCTCAACGAGCAGCTTCACGAAACGGTGCCGGATCGATTGACTGCCTTCACGCTGATGCGCGAATGGAAAAATAAGTTCCGCTAACCTGCTGTCCGGTGGGGGCATGCTCACCGAGAAAGTCCAAAAAAATCGCCAAGGCCCGGATTTGGTTAGGTTTTCCCTATATTTTCCATTGACGGAGGCGATGCACTTTCGTACTATCGGCTGCAAATTCCAGTCCTGTGGAAGCCGAGACGTTCATGCGATTTATCCTGAGTGCGTTGCTGGTCCTGATGCTTGCCGCCTGTGCCAGCAAGGGACCGACAACGAGCAATACCCCCACCGCTTCCACCCCCGCCACTGACGCCACCCAGCAAGCCGTCGCCGACGAACTCCGTAAAACCGCTTCTGCGAAAGAAACGATCAACGTCGATCAAGGTTCGGTCGATCAGCTGACAACGGCCGATTCCGATCTTTGGGCGCGCATTCGCCGCGGCTTCCAGATGCCCGATCTGCAGAGCGACCTCGTCGACATGCAGGTGACCTGGTACACGGAGCGACCCGACTACGTGCAGCGCATGACCGAGCGCTCGCAGAAGTACCTGTACCACATCGTCGAGGAGCTCGAGGCACGGCACATGCCGACCGAGCTCGCGCTGCTGCCGTTCATCGAATCCGCGTACAACCCGCAGGCGCTGTCGGTCGCGAAGGCGGCGGGCATGTGGCAGTTTGTCCCGGGTACCGGCCGCACCTACAACCTCAAGCAGAACATGTGGCAGGACGAGCGCCGCGACGTGCTCGCGTCGACGAGCGCTGCACTCGACTACCTGTCGCGCCTGCATGACATGTTCGGCGACTGGTATCTCGCACTGGCTGCGTACAACTGGGGCGAGGGTAACGTGCAGCGCGCGATCGCGCGCAACCAGGCGGCCGGCTTGCCGACCGACTATCAAAGCCTGCGCATGCCTGGCGAGACGCGCAACTACGTGCCGAAGCTGCAGGCGGTCAAGAACATCGTGACGAACCCGCAGACGTACGGGCTCACGCTGCCGTCCATCCCGAATCACCCGTATTTCGTTACCGTTACGACCGCACACGACATCGACGTCGACACAGCGGCGAAGCTTGCGAACATGAGCGGCGACGAGTTCCGGTCGCTGAATCCGTCGTTCAAGAAGCCGGTCATTCTCGGTGCGACGCAACCGCAGATCCTGCTGCCGTTCGACAATGCGAGCGCCTTCGAGCGCAATCTGAAGTCGTATTCCGGGCAGCTGTCGTCGTGGACCACCTACACGGTGACCGAGCGCGCGCGTCCTGCGGCGATCGCGGAAAAGATCGGCGTCGATGCTGACACGCTGATGAGCGTCAACAAGATTCCGGCGGGGATGCGACTCAAGCCCGGCTCGACGATCGTCGTGCCGCGCGGCGATGACGACGACGATGAAGACATCAGCGCGGACGTCGCCGAAAGCGCCGTGCTCGCAATGGAACCGGACGTACCGGACACGCGCAAGATGCTGATCCGCGTGCGCCGCAAACAATCGATGGGCGCGCTTGCCGACCGCTATGGCGTATCGATCGCGCAGTTGAAGGCCTGGAACAGGACGCGTCGCGACCTCGTCACGCCGGGGCAGGTCATCGTGCTGCACGTGCCGGTCGGCAAGGTGATGCCGAGCGAGCCTGGGCCGCAGCGCCTCGCCACCAACGTGCAGGGCGGCAGCGTCGAGAAGATCGGTACACGCGTGGCAGACACGAAGAACGAACCGCGCTACGATAAGAAACATGGTCGGAGCCGCTCCAGCGTTGTCGTCAAGGTAGCGGATCCGGTGGGTAAAGCCAGCAAGCCTGACGCAGCAAAAGGCAAGGCGGCGCCCGCGGGAACGACCGGCAAGGCGTCCAAGGCCGCGGCAGCAAGCCGCCAGAAGACTGCGGCCCGCGCGAAGAAGAGCGACTAGACCAAAAGCGGCTCCCACGGGGGTGACCACATGCGCTGCGGGGGCAGCGCATGGAAGTGCGCTCCGATCACCCCGCGTTTTCCGGCGCCGTCACCCGCGTGACGGCGTTTTCATTGGTGGGTCCGCTTGGTTGATCCGGTTTGTCTGCGTTGTCAGGCCCGTCCGCAAACCCTTACGGGCCGAGGCTCGGGCCGTCCGGTCCCTACCGGATTTGAAGAAAAGGGTGTTTTCCGGCTATAATTCGAAGGTTTGAGCTTATCAACCCGCACCCTAGCGCCTACCGCTCCCATACCGTTCATCCGCCGCGCGCCGCCAACGCTCCGCACCCGCCGAACCACCCGCACAACGGGTCCATCGCGCCAGTGCAACGTTGACAGCGACCCGCGCGAGCGAGCCTGCGCGCGCATCCCGACGATGCGCCTCGCCGCGGCCCGCACGGTCGGATAGACAGGTCGGCAACAGGGTGTTCCCAAGGAGCCTCCCGTGTTGCCGTCTTTTTCTCCCGCTCTGCTCGCGCTCGCCGACGGCACGGTCTTTCGTGGTTACTCGATCGGCGCGCCCGGTCAAACGATCGGCGAAGTCGTCTTCAATACGGCCATCACTGGCTACCAGGAAATCCTGACCGATCCGAGCTACGCGCGCCAGATCGTCACGCTGACGTATCCGCACATCGGCAACGTCGGGGTTAACGCAGAAGACGTCGAAGCCACGAAAGTCCATGCCGCCGGCCTCATCATTCGCGACCTGCCGGTCCTCGCGTCGAACTTCCGTATGGAACGCACGCTCTCCGATTACCTCGTTGACGAAGGTATCGTGGCGATCGCCGGTATCGATACGCGCCGGTTGACCCGTGTACTGCGCGACAAGGGCGCGCAAAACGGCGCGATCGTCGCTGGCGCAGTGGACGAGGCGAAGGCTATCGAACTCGCGCGTTCGTTCCCGGGGCTCGCCGGCATGGACCTCGCGAAGGTCGTCTCGGTCGACAAACCGTATGAATGGACCGAGACCGAATGGCGTCTCGGCGAAGGCTACGGCACGCAGAATGCGCCGAAGTATCGCGTGGTCGCGTTCGACTACGGCGTGAAGCGCAACATCCTGCGCATGCTGGCTCAACGCGGCTGTCACGTCACCGTGCTACCCGCGCAGGCGAGCGCCGAAGAAGCACTCGTGCTCAATCCGGATGGCGTGTTCCTGTCGAACGGTCCTGGCGATCCGGAACCGTGCGACTACGCGATCGCCGCGACCCGCACGTTCATCGAGCGCGGCATCCCGACTTTCGGCATTTGCCTCGGCCATCAGATCATGGGTCTTGCTGTCGGCGCCAGGACGCTGAAGATGAAGACCGGTCACCACGGCGCCAACCATCCGGTGAAGGACCTGCGCGACGGCCGCGTCGTGATCACGTCGCAGAACCACGGCTTCGCAGTCGATGCGGACTCGCTGCCCGCCAACGCGAAGGTGACGCACATCTCGCTGTTCGACGGCACGCTGCAAGGGTTCGAACTGACCGACAAGCCGGCCTTCTGCTTCCAGGGTCACCCGGAAGCATCGCCAGGGCCGCACGACATCGGTTACCTGTTCGATCGCTTCACGGCGCTGATGGACGCGAAGCAGGGCCGCACGGCGACAGCATCGGCAGCGGCATAAGCGCTCGCGACGAGCGCTGCAACAAAGAGCGTGCGCGGCCTGGCAGACGGCCGACCGACGCGCGCCAACGGAAGAACTCAGGAATACATTAGCGAGAGCGTTATGCCCAAGCGGACAGACATCAAGAGCATCCTCATCATCGGCGCGGGTCCGATCATCATCGGCCAGGCGTGCGAGTTCGACTACTCGGGTGCCCAGGCGTGCAAGGCGCTGCGTGAGGAAGGCTACAAGGTCATTCTCGTCAACAGCAACCCGGCGACGATCATGACCGACCCGAATACGGCCGACGTCACGTACATCGAGCCGATCACCTGGGAAGTGGTCGAGCGCATCATCGCGAAGGAACGCCCGGACGCGATCCTGCCGACCATGGGCGGCCAGACCGCGCTCAACTGCGCACTCGATCTTCATCACCACGGTGTGCTGGAAAAGTACAAGGTCGAGCTGATCGGCGCATCGCCGGAAGCGATCGACAAGGCCGAAGACCGCCAGAAGTTCAAGGACGCGATGACGAAGATCGGCCTCGGCTCGGCGAAGTCGGGCGTCGCGCATTCAATGGAAGAAGCGTTGCAGGTGCAGGGCGAAATCGCCGTGCAAACCGGCAGCGGCGGCTACCCTGTGGTGATCCGGCCGTCGTTCACGCTGGGCGGCTCGGGCGGTGGCATCGCGTACAACCGCGACGAGTTCGAAGAGATCTGCAAGCGCGGCCTCGATCTGTCGCCGACGCACGAACTGCTGATCGAAGAGTCGTTGCTCGGCTGGAAAGAGTACGAGATGGAAGTGGTCCGCGACAAGAAGGACAACTGCATCATCGTGTGCTCGATCGAAAACCTCGACCCGATGGGTATCCACACGGGTGATTCGATCACGGTCGCACCGGCGCAAACGCTGACCGACAAGGAATACCAGATCCTGCGTAACGCGTCGCTCGCGGTGCTGCGCGAGATCGGCGTCGACACCGGCGGCTCGAACGTGCAATTCTCGATCAATCCGCAAGACGGCCGGATGGTCGTGATCGAAATGAATCCGCGTGTGTCGCGTTCGTCGGCGCTTGCGTCGAAGGCGACCGGCTTCCCGATTGCGAAGGTCGCGGCGAAGCTCGCCGTCGGCTACACACTCGACGAGCTGAAGAACGAAATCACCGGCGGCCAGACCCCGGCATCGTTCGAACCGACGATCGACTATGTCGTCACGAAGATTCCGCGTTTCGCGTTCGAGAAATTCCGCGAAGCCGACTCGCGCCTGACTACGCAGATGAAGTCGGTCGGCGAAGTGATGGCGATTGGCCGTACGTTCCAGGAGTCGTTCCAGAAAGCGCTGCGCGGTCTCGAAGTGGGCGTCGACGGGCTCGACGAGAAGACGACGAACCGCGACGAGATCATTCGCGAGATTGGCGAAGCAGGTCCGGATCGCATCTGGTATGTCGGCGACGCATTCCGCGCCGGTATGACGCAACAGGAAATCTTCGAAGAAACCGCGATCGACCCGTGGTTCCTCGCGCAGATCGAACAGATCGTGCTGAAGGAAAAGGCGCTGGCCGGCCGCACGCTCGCGAGCCTGTCGACGGAAGAACTGCGTTACCTGAAGCAGAGCGGTTTCTCGGACCGGCGTCTCGCGAAGCTCGTCGGCGCGACGCAGACGGACGTGCGCAAACGCCGTATCGAACTGAACGTGCGCCCGGTGTACAAGCGCGTCGACACGTGCGCGGCCGAGTTCGCGACGAAAACCGCCTACATGTACTCGACGTACGAGGAAGAGTGCGAAGCGCAACCGACGAACAACAAGAAGATCATGGTGCTGGGCGGTGGACCGAACCGCATCGGCCAGGGCATCGAGTTCGACTACTGCTGCGTGCACGCCGCGCTCGCGATGCGCGAGGACGGCTATGAAACGATCATGGTCAACTGCAACCCCGAGACCGTATCGACCGACTACGACACGTCGGACCGCCTGTACTTCGAACCGCTGACGCTCGAAGACGTACTCGAAATCGTCGACAAGGAAAAACCGCTCGGCGTAATCGTCCAGTACGGCGGCCAGACGCCGCTGAAGCTCGCACTCGATCTCGAAGCGAACGGCGTACCGATCGTCGGCACCTCGCCGGACATGATCGATGCAGCCGAAGACCGCGAGCGTTTCCAGAAGCTGCTGCAAACGCTGAATCTGCGTCAGCCGCCCAACCGCACTGCGCGCGCGGAAGACGAAGCGCTCAAGCTCGCCGACGAAATCGGCTATCCGCTCGTCGTGCGTCCGTCGTACGTGCTCGGCGGCCGCGCGATGGAAATCGTGCATGAGCCGCGCGATCTCGAACGCTACATGCGCGAAGCCGTGAAGGTGTCGCACGATTCACCGGTGCTGCTCGACCGGTTCCTGAACGATGCGATCGAATGCGACGTCGACTGTATTTCCGATGGCGAAGCGGTGTTCATCGGCGGCGTGATGGAGCACATCGAGCAGGCCGGCGTGCACTCTGGCGACTCGGCCTGTTCGTTGCCGCCGTATTCGCTGTCGGCGCAGACGGTCGCCGAGCTGAAGCGGCAAACCGCTGCGATGGCGAAGGCGCTGAACGTGGTCGGCCTGATGAACGTGCAGTTCGCGATCCAGCAGGTGCCCCAGGCCGACGGTTCGAAAGAAGACGTGATCTACGTGCTCGAAGTGAACCCGCGTGCATCGCGCACGGTGCCGTATGTATCGAAGGCAACGAGCCTGCCGCTCGCGAAGATCGCGGCCCGCGCGATGGTCGGCCAGACCCTCGCGCAGCAGGGCGTGACGAAGGAGGTCGTGCCGCCGTACTTCAGCGTGAAGGAAGCGGTGTTCCCGTTCATCAAGTTCCCGACGGTCGACCCGGTGCTCGGACCGGAAATGCGTTCGACGGGCGAAGTGATGGGTGTCGGCCAGACGTTCGGCGAGGCTCTCTTCAAGTCGCAACTCGCGGCCGGTTCGCGTCTGCCCGAGTCGGGCACCGTGCTGCTGACGGTGATGGACGCCGACAAGCCGAAGGCCGTCGAAGTCGCGCGCATGCTGCACGAACTCGGCTATCCGCTCGTCGCAACACGCGGCACCGCGGCGGCAATCGAGGCGGCCGGCGTGCCGGTGAAGGTCGTGAACAAAGTGAAGGACGGCCGTCCGCACATCGTCGACATGATCAAGAACAGCGAGATCGCACTCGTGTTCACGACCGTCGATGAAACGCGCGCCGCGATCGCCGATTCGCGTTCGATCCGCATGAGCGCGCAGGCGAACAAGGTGACGTACTACACGACGATGTCGGGTGCGCGCGCCGCGGTTGAAGGGTTGCGCTACCTGAAGGACCTCGAAGTCTATGATTTACAAGGGCTGCATGCTCGCCTAAACTAAGGCTTCGACTACCAGTCAAAGACGTAAGTGCCGCGGTTAAGCGGCGTCCCTCAGGGCACCGGCCAGTCAGTTTTACTGCAGCCAGCTCCTCCGGGGATGCACTTAACCGCGGTGATTTTTTTTATGGCCGTTTTTTGCCACCAGAGTTGTTTATGAGCACTATTCCCTTGACGAAGCGCGGCGCAGACAAGCTGCGCGACGAACTTCAACGTCTGAAATCGGTTGAACGCCCGGCTGTGATCAATTCGATCGCGGAAGCGCGTGCCCAGGGCGACCTGTCGGAAAACGCCGAATACGACGCGGCGAAAGAAAAGCAGGGCTTCATCGAAGGCCGTATTGCGGACATCGAATCGAAGCTTGCCGCCGCGCAGGTCATCGACCCGTCTGGGGTCGACGCGGAAGGCCGCATCGTGTTTGCAGCGACCGTCGAACTCGAAGATCTTGCGTCCGGCGCATCGGTGACCTATCAGATCGTCGGCGACGACGAAGCAGACCTCGAGCACGGCCTGATCTCGATCAGCTCGCCGATCGCGCGGGCATTGATCGGCAAGTCGGAAGGCGACGTCGCATCGGTGCAGGCGCCGAGCGGCGTGCGCAAGTACGAGATCATCTCGGTGCGCTACGTTTGAGCGTCGCTGTGTCGCCGTCGCCGCTACCGCATCGCGTGTTCCGGCTGCTTACCGTGTTCTGGGTCGGCAGCCTGCTGACCATCGGTTATGTCGTCGCGCCCGTGCTATTCGCATCGCTCGAGCGGATGAGCGCCGGCGCGGTCGCCGCGCAGCTGTTTCATATCGAAGGGTTGATGGGCATCGTGTGCGGCGTGTTGCTGCTCGTGCTCGGCAACCGGCTGATACGCGCCGGCGAAGATGGCTATCGACGGTTGCGCTGGCTGGTTGCCGGGATGCTTGTTTGCGTGCTGATCGGCTACTTCGCGCTGCAGCCGTTCATGAATGCGCTGCGCATGGACGCGCTGAATGAAGGCGTGGACGTTGGGCACTCCGCGTATGCGATGCGTTTTGGCATCCTGCACGGCGTGTCCAGTCTGTTTTATCTGATCGAGAGCCTGCTCGGTCTTGCGCTTGTCTGGAAGTT
This sequence comes from Paraburkholderia megapolitana, assembly GCF_007556815.1. Taxonomy (NCBI): domain Bacteria; kingdom Pseudomonadati; phylum Pseudomonadota; class Betaproteobacteria; order Burkholderiales; family Burkholderiaceae; genus Paraburkholderia; species Paraburkholderia megapolitana. Next base: position 3,099,498 of record NZ_CP041745.1, on the reverse strand, counting down.
GCCGGCAGGCGCGAACCCTGTTGCGTCAGTTGTGCCGCCGGATGCGCGCGACCGATAGGCCCCCGGTTCGCGCGTGGCAGGCAAGCCCCGAGCCGGAGCGCGCCGCTTACTTGCTGGTCTGATGCTGGCGCTTTGCGCCCGTCTGCCGTTTCTTCGCCCGCTTGATGTTGCCGCCCGCCGTGACGCGTTCGTTGCCGCGGACCACCATCTTTTGTGCTTTCGGCTTGCGCACCGGGCTGTCGGTCGGCTTGACGACCTTGACCACGCGCGGCGCACGACCCTTGCCCGGTTTGCTGTCGGCTTCGGCGGCTTCGCGGGCGCTTGGGGGCATCGTGCTGCGGCGACCCTTGACGACCGGTGCAGCAGGGCCCTCCGGTTTCCAGATCACCAGCAGCTTGCCGATATGCTGGATCGGCGCGGCATTCAACTGGTCGCAGATCTGTTCATAGACGGCGATCCGCTCTTCGCGCTCGTCGCCGAACACGCGGATCTTGATCAGTTGATGGGCGGCCAGGTGGACCTTGATCTCGGCCAGTACCGGGTCAGTCAGCCCTTCGGCGCCGACCAGTACGACCGGTTTGAGCGCGTGGGCCTGGGAGCGCAATTCGGCGCGTTGATCGGAAGAAACGTTAAGGGCTGGCATGGGGTTTGGGAGACTCGACTAAAATGGCGGCGCCTGCAGCTTGAGGGCTGGGCCTTGGTGTTCGACAGATTTCGACAACGTCCGGGATATCCGGCGATGCCTGGCAGTAACGGCGAACGGCACGCCAGAACACGAAAACGCGGGTAACAGCCAACTTTGATGGACGGCCGCCGCGCTAATTAAACGCGTATTATCCGCTAAAAGTGCGGTATCACGCAGCAAGAGTTCATCGTTAATGGCAAAAAACCGCTTCAACCACTCGTGGCTACACGACCATATCAACGACCCGTACGTGAAGATGGCGCAACGGGAAGGCTACCGTGCCCGGGCAGCGTACAAGCTCAAGGAAATCGACGAACAGGACAAGCTGATCAAGCCTGGCCAGGTGATCGTCGATCTCGGCTCGACGCCCGGCAGCTGGAGCCAGTACGCGCGCAACAAGCTCGCGCAGGGCGCGCAGCGCGATGCGACGCGCGAGGGCGGCATCGACGGCACCGTGATTGCGCTCGACCTTCTGCCGATGGAGCCGATCGCCGACGTGCAGTTCATCCAGGGCGACTTTCGCGAAGACAGCGTGCTCGCGCAGCTCGAAGAAATGGTCGGAGAGCGCCAGGTGGACCTTGTAATTTCGGACATGGCGCCCAACCTGTCGGGAGTGGCGTCCGCGGATGCCGCGCGAATCGAGCATGTATGCGATCTCGCGCTGGAGTTTTCGCAAAACCACCTGAAATCAGATGGCGCCCTTTTAGTCAAATGTTTTCATGGCAGCGGTTACAGCCAGATTGTCGAAAAGTTCAAGCAACAATTTAAAACGGTTGCGGCCCGCAAGCCGAGAGCATCGCGGGATAAATCGTCTGAAACGTTTATTTTGGGTAGGCATTTGAAACATCCCCGATAACGGCGTGCGAAGTCCGGGTCTGCATATCCCGGAATCGCCGGAAGTCCCCGCCGGAGCGGCCGAGCGCTATTTGTGCAGTAGCGATTGGTTATGGCAGGCCCCTGCGGACTGGATTAGAATGCCTGAGTGGTGCCGCAAGGAAAATGTAGGCGCCCGTCAATGAGTGAAGGAGTGGTGCTTTGAACAACAACATGTTTTCGAAGGCAGCAGTGTGGCTGGTTATCGCACTGGTGCTGTTTACGGTGTTCAAGCAGTTCGACAAGCCCCGTGTCCAGGAAGGCGTTTCCTATTCGCAGTTCATGGACGACGCCAAGACCGGTAAGGTCAAGAACGTCATCGTTCAGGGGCGGAACCTCACGGTCACTCCCGCAGACGGTCCGAAGTACCAGATCGTGTCGCCGGGCGACATCTGGATGGTCGGCGATCTGATGAAGTACGGCGTTCAGGTGAGCGGCAAGGCTGACGACGAACCGAGCGCGCTGATGTCCGCGCTGTATTACCTCGGACCGACCATCCTGATCATCGGCTTCTGGTTTTACATGATGCGGCAGATGCAGGGGGGCGGGAAGGGCGGTGCGTTCTCGTTTGGCAAGTCCCGTGCGCGTCTGATCGACGAAAACAACAACGCCATCAATTTCACCGACGTCGCCGGCTGCGACGAAGCCAAGGAAGAAGTGTCCGAGCTGGTCGATTTCCTGCGCGATCCGCAGAAGTTCCAGAAGCTCGGCGGGCGGATTCCTCGCGGCGTGCTGCTGGTCGGCCCGCCGGGAACCGGCAAGACCTTGCTCGCACGCGCTATCGCGGGCGAAGCGAAGGTGCCGTTCTTCAGCATCTCGGGTTCGGACTTCGTCGAAATGTTTGTCGGCGTGGGCGCGGCCCGCGTGCGCGACATGTTCGAACAGGCGAAGAAGCACGCACCGTGCATCGTGTTCATCGATGAAATCGATGCGGTCGGTCGTCATCGCGGTGCCGGCATGGGCGGCGGCAACGACGAGCGCGAACAGACGTTGAACCAGATGCTCGTGGAAATGGACGGTTTCGAGGCCAATTCCGGCGTCATCGTGATCGCTGCGACAAACCGCTCCGACGTGCTCGACAAGGCGCTGCTGCGTCCGGGCCGTTTCGACCGTCAGGTGTATGTGGGGCTGCCGGACATCCGCGGTCGCGAGCACATCATGAAGGTGCATCTGCGCAAGGTGCCGATCGCCAACGACGTCGACGCAGCGGTCATCGCACGCGGCACGCCGGGCTTCTCGGGCGCCGATCTCGCGAACCTCGTCAACGAAGCGGCCTTGTTCGCCGCACGCCGCGGCAAGCGCATCGTCGAAATGGCGGACTTCGAGGACGCGAAGGACAAGATCTTCATGGGACCGGAGCGCAAGTCCGCGGTTATCCGTGAAGAATCGAAGCGCGCAACTGCGTACCACGAGTCGGGCCACGCGGTCATTGCGAAGCTGCTGCCGAAGGCCGATCCGGTGCACAAGGTCACGATCATTCCGCGCGGTCGCGCACTGGGTGTGACGTGGCAGTTGCCGGAACACGACAACGAAACGTATTCGAAGGACTATCTGCTCGACCGTCTCGCCATTCTGTTTGGCGGTCGCGTGGCGGAAGAACTGTTCCTGAACCTGATCAGCACCGGCGCATCGGACGACTTCAACAAGGCGACGGCTACGGCGCGCGCCATGGTTGCCCGCTTCGGCATGACCGACGCGCTCGGACCGATGGTCTACGTCGATGATGAAAACGATGCGACGCCGTTCGGTCGCGGGTTCACGCGCACGATCTCCGAAGCGACGCAGCAAAAGGTCGATTCTGAAATCCGCCGCGTGCTCGACCAGCAGTACAACCTCGCACGCAGTCTGCTCGACGCGAACCGCGACAAGGTCGAAGCGATGACCGCTGCCCTGATGGAATGGGAAACGATCGACGCCGATCAGATCAACGACATCATGGACGGCCGGCCGCCGCGCTCACCGAAGACCAGTTCGTCCCCGCCGGCAGGCGATGCGTCGTCGGGTGGCAGCACGGGTACCGAAGTCAAGTCGGGCAGCGCAACTGCACCGGCCTGACCTGAACTGCCTCTACGTACGTTAAGTACGGGCCGGTGTGATATCGCACCGGCCCGTTTTGCATTCTTCGTTTTGCATTCTTCTTTTACGCAGCCCTGCTAGTCCAGTTTCGTGTCGAACATCGATTTGCTGTCTCGCCCCGTCCCCGGTCCGCTCCAATGCGGGCGCTTCACGCTCTCGTTCGAGCGGCCGCTCGTGATGGGCATCCTGAACGTCACGCCCGACTCCTTTTCCGATGGCGGCCGCTACGCTGCGTACGGCGACGCGCTGCGGCAGGCCGAGCGGATGATGCTCGACGGCGCGGATATGCTCGACATCGGCGGGGAATCGACGCGGCCGGGCGCGCCCCCGGTGTCGCTCGACGAAGAACTGGAACGCGTGATCCCGCTGGTCGAAGCGCTGCACGGCGCGAACGTGCCGCTCTCCGTCGACACCTACAAACCCGGCGTAATGCGCGCGGCGCTCGCGGTCGGTGCGGATCTGATCAACGATGTCTGGGGCTTTCGCATGCCTGGCGCGATCGAGGCCGTGCGTGACAGCAACTGCGGTCTGTGTGCGATGCACATGCTCGGCGAGCCGCGCACGATGCAGATCGGCGAGCCGGCTTACGAAGACGTGGTGCGCGACGTGCGCCGTTTTCTGACCGAGCGCGTCGACGCATTACGCGCGGCGGGCATTGCCCAGGCACGCATCGCCGTCGACCCCGGCTTCGGTTTCGGCAAGACGGCGATCGAGCAGAACTACACGTTGCTCGCGCATCTACTGGAATCGGCGCCGCAGCTTGACCCACCGTTGCCGGTGCTCGCAGGCATGTCGCGCAAATCGATGCTCGGCGCAGTGACCGGGCGCGCCGCGCCCGACCGGCTGGCGGCGAGCCTCGCCGCCGCGGTCTGCGCAGCTGAACGCGGCGCCGCGATCGTGCGCGTGCACGACGTCGCGCCGACCGTGGATGCCTTAAAAATCTGGACCGCGATGCGCGATGTCGTGCGTCGTGGTTGAACCTCTCAGTTGAACCCTTCAAGCAAGAAAGGAAGAACGCACAATGGCACGTCGCTATTTCGGTACCGATGGGATTCGCGGCAAGGTCGGCGATGCGCCGATCACGCCCGACTTCGTGTTGCGGCTCGGCTATGCCGCAGGGAAGGTGCTGGCGGGCGCTGACCGCTGGGCGCAGACCGGCACGCGACCTACGGTGCTGATCGGTAAGGACACGCGCGTTTCGGGCTACATGCTGGAAGCCGCGCTCGAATCGGGCTTCTCGGCGGCGGGCGTAGACGTGATGCTGGCCGGTCCGATGCCGACGCCGGGGGTGGCGTACCTGACGCGTGCTTTGCGCCTCGCTGCGGGCGTCGTGATCAGCGCCTCGCACAATCCTTACTACGACAACGGCATCAAGTTCTTCTCCGCCGACGGCAACAAGCTGCCCGACGAGATCGAACACAAAATCGAAGAGCAGCTGGACAAGCCGCTCGCGTGCGCATCGTCGGAGCAACTGGGCAAGGCACGCCGGCTCGATGACGCGGCGGGCCGCTACATCGAGTTCTGCAAGAGCACGTTTCCCGCCGCGTTCGATCTGCACGGCATGAAACTCGTCGTCGATTGCGCGCACGGCGCCGCCTACGACATCGCACCGCACGTATTCCACGAGCTCGGCGCCGAAGTGATACCGATCGGAGTTGCGCCGAACGGCTTCAATATCAACGATGGCGTCGGCGCCACGGCGCCGGACGCGCTGGTGCGCGCAGTGCGGGCGAATCGCGCGGACTTCGGTATTGCGCTCGATGGCGATGCCGATCGTGTGCAGGTGGTCGATTCGACGGGGCGACTCTATAACGGCGACGAACTGCTGTATGTGCTCGTCAAGGACCGCGTCGCCACCGACGGCAAGGTCGAAGGCGCAGTCGGCACGCTGATGACCAACATGGCCGTCGAAGTCGCGCTGCGGCGTGCGGGCGTGAAGTTCGTGCGGGCCGCGGTCGGCGACCGCTACGTGCTCGAACAGTTGCACGAGCACGGCTGGCAACTCGGCGCCGAAGGATCGGGCCACATCCTGTCGCTCGACCGCCATTCGACCGGCGACGGCATCGTGTCATCGCTGCTCGTGCTGGCGGCGATGAAGCGCAGCGGCAAGTCGCTGCATCAACTGCTCGATGGGGTGACGCTGTTTCCGCAGAAGCTGATCAACGTGCGGATGAAGCCGGGCGCCGACTGGAAGGGCAGTGACGCGATCCGTCACGCGATCGCCGATGCCGAGCGCGCGCTCGATGACAAAGGCCGTGTGCTGATCCGCGCCTCCGGTACCGAGCCGGTGCTACGCGTGATGGTCGAGGCCGAGCATGAGCGCGACGCCTCAAAGCACGCGGAAGCTATCGCAGCCGTGGTGAAGCAGGCCACGGCCTGAACGGCTAAGGCCACTGCGACGACCGCAACGACCGCATCGGCGGCTAAAACCCGCCGATGCCCACTGCATTTTTCCCCAGAAAAACCGTGTGATGCGAACAAAGCAAACGTTCGCGTCCGCTTTTTTTCGCCTAATCTCTACCAATACGGTAAAAACGTCGCGCCCGCTACGTTTTCAGATGCGCTTTGCCTTTCATCACCGTAATAGATTTGACACACCTCCTTCACGGTTAGTCACGTTACTGTCATAAAGAGACCATAAGCTTCGCGGTGTCCTGCAATCCGCTCACACCACTGGAGGTCTCATGAAATTGATGCAAACCGTGTTCGCTGGCGTGGCTGGCGCGCTTTTCGCGATCGCAGCACAAGCCGCCGACGTAACCGGCGCGGGCAGCACCTTCGCAGCACCGATCTACACGAAATGGGCTGACGCCTATCAAAAGTCGGGCGGCGGCAAGATCAACTATCAAGGTATCGGCTCGTCGGGCGGCATCAAGCAGATCATCGCCAAAACGGTCGATTTTGCCGGTTCGGACGCTCCGCTGAAGGATGACGACCTCGCGAAAGACGGTCTGTTCCAGTTCCCGACAGTGGTTGGCGGCGTCGTGCCGGCGATCAACGTGCCGGGCGTGAAGCCGGGCGAACTGGCGCTGTCGGGCGAACTGCTCGGCGACATCTACCTCGGCAAGATCAAGAAGTGGAACGACCCGGCCATCGCCGCGCTGAACCCGAAGGTCAAGCTGCCGGATACGGACATCGCAGTCGTGCGCCGTGCAGACGGTTCGGGCACGAGCTTCATCTGGACGAACTATCTGTCCAAGGTGAACCCGGAATGGAAGTCGAAGGTCGGCGAAGGCACGACGGTGAACTGGCCGGTCGGTACGGGCGGCAAGGGTAACGACGGCGTGGCGGCATTCGTGCAACGTCTGCCGGGCGCAATCGGCTACGTCGAATGGGCGTACGCGAAGCAGAACCACATGACGTACGCGTCGCTGAAGAATGCGTCGGGTGCCGTGGTCGAGCCGGGCACGGAAAGCTTCAAGGCGGCTGCTGCTGGCGCGGACTGGAAGAAGTCGTTCTACCAGATCCTCACGAACGAGCCGGGCAAGGACGCATGGCCGGTGGTCGGCGCGACGTTCGTGCTGCTGCACACGGCGCAGGACAAGCCGGAGCAAGGCAAGGAAACGCTGAAGTTCTTCGACTGGGCATTCAAGAACGGCGGTTCGGCTGCCGACGAACTCGATTACATCTCGCTGCCGTCGTCGGTGGTGAGCGAAATCCGTTCGCAGTGGAAAGACAAGGTGAAGGATACGGCTGGCAAGGCGATCGCCGAGTAAGCTTCATCCGTCTAGCAGGGTGACCCGCCGCCCGGCCACGCGTTCAGCGCGTGGCCGGGCGGCCGCAGTACTGGCGGGAGGCGTCGTGCCGTCCCGCATCTGGAAACAGGTTCTCATGTCCGACATCCATCTCGTGTCGAATACGCCCGGCGCCCGTCCGCCCGGCAGCGCGGCGCAGCAGAAGGCGCCCAGCCGCGCCGGCGACGTGATCTTCGGGGCACTCGCCTGGCTCGCCGCGATCGTGACGTTGCTGCTGCTCGGCGGCATCATCGTTTCGCTGGTCGTCGCCTCCTGGCCGTCCATTCATCAATTCGGTTTCAGTTTCCTCTGGACCTCCGACTGGGATCCCCCAGCCAGAAATTCGGCGCGCTCGTTCCGATCTACGGGACCATTGCGACGTCGATCATTGCACTCGTCATCGCGGTGCCGGTCAGCTTCGGCATCGCGCTATTCCTCACCGAACTTTCGCCCGCCTGGCTGCGCCGGCCGCTCGGCATCGCGATCGAACTGCTCGCCGCGATTCCGTCGATCGTCTACGGCATGTGGGGCTTGCTCGTGTTCGCGCCGATCTTCGCCGAGTGGTTCGAAAAGCCGCTCGGCCAGCTGCTCGGCGGCCTGCCGATCGTCGGCGCGCTGTTCCAGGGCGCACCGATCGGTATCGGCATCCTGTGCGCCGGTGTGATTCTCGCGATCATGATCATTCCGTACATCGCCGCGGTGATGCGCGACGTGTTCGAAGTGACACCGGTGCTGCTGAAGGAATCGGCCTACGGCATCGGCTGCACGACGTGGGAAGTGATGTGGAAGATCGTGCTGCCGTTCACGAAGTCGGGTGTGATCGGCGGTGTCATGCTCGGTCTCGGCCGCGCACTCGGCGAAACGATGGCGGTTACGTTCGTGATCGGCAATACGAACCTGCTCGATAACGTCTCGCTGTTCTCGCCGGGCAACAGCATCACGTCGGCGCTTGCCAACGAGTTCGCCGAAGCGGACCCGGGGCTGCACATCTCCGCGCTGATGGAACTGGGCCTGATTCTCTTTGTGATCACCTTCATCGTTCTGGCGATCTCCAAGATCATGCTGCTGCGTATGGAACGAGGGGAGGGCGCGAAATGAGCGAGCCGATCCTGAACATGCCGGGTCTTGCCGATCCGGCGGCACTCGAAGCAACGCGCAACCGCCTGCAACGGCGCCGCCGCGGCATCAACGCGGTGGCGCTCATGCTGTCGCTGGCCGCGATGGCGTTTGGGCTGCTGTGGCTGGTCTGGATTCTGTACACGACGCTGCACCTCGGCATCGGTGGTCTGTCGATCGAGCTGTTCACGCAGTCGACGCCGCCGCCGAACACCGATGGCGGTGGCCTCGCGAATGCGATTGTCGGCAGCCTGCTGATGGTCGTGCTGGCCACGTTCGTCGGTACACCGATCGGCGTGCTGGCGGGCGTCTACCTCGCGGAATACGGTCAGAAGAGCTGGCTTGCGAGCATCACACGCTTCATCAACGACATCCTGCTGTCCGCACCGTCGATCGTTGTCGGCCTGTTCGTGTATGCGCTGATGGTGCCGAGAATGGGCCACTTCAGCGGCTGGGCGGGGGTGATGTCGCTGGCGCTGCTGCAGATCCCGATCGTGATCCGCACAACCGAAAACATGCTGAAGCTGGTGCCGAACGCACTGCGCGAAGCAGCATTCGCGCTCGGCACGCCGAAGTGGAAGATGGTGCTGTCGATCACGCTGAAGGCATCGATCGCCGGCATCGTCACCGGTGTGCTGCTGGCGATCGCGCGGATCGCAGGCGAGACCGCGCCGTTGTTGTTCACCGCGCTGTCGAACCAGTTCTTCTCGCTGGACCTGAACCAGCCGATCGCGAATCTGCCGGTGACGATCTACAAGTTTGCGATGAGCCCGTTCTCGCAATGGCAGTCGCTCGCGTGGGCCGGGGTGTTCCTGATTACGCTCGGGGTGCTGGGATTGAACATCCTCGCGCGCTCGATCTTTTCGAAAAAGTAAGGGCGGAGCAATCCGATGAATATGGCAGAGAGTCACCTCAACCCCGTCGAGCGCCCGGCCGCGCCCTCTGGCTTCGATCCGGCCGCGAGCGAACGCACGCATGCGCCGACGCAGCCGAAGATCGAGGTCAACGACCTCAACTTCTTCTACGGCAAGTATCACGCGTTGAAGAACGTCAACCTGAAGATTCCCGAAGGCAAGGTGACCGCGTTCATCGGTCCGTCGGGCTGCGGTAAGTCGACGCTGCTGCGCACCTTCAACAAGATGTATGCGCTCTATCCGGAGCAGCGCGCCGAAGGCGAAATCCTGATGGACGGCGAGAACCTGCTGACGACCAAGCGCGACATCTCGCTGCTGCGCGCGCGCATCGGCATGGTGTTCCAGAAGCCGACGCCGTTCCCGATGTCGATCTACGACAACATCGCATTCGGCGTGAAGATGTTCGAGTCGCTGTCGCGCTCGGAGATGGACGACCGTGTCGAGTGGGCGCTCACCAAGGCCGCGCTGTGGAACGAAGTGAAGGACAAGCTGGGCCAGAGTGGCTACGGTCTGTCCGGCGGCCAGCAGCAGCGGCTGTGTATCGCGCGCGGTATCGCGATCCGCCCTGAAGTGCTGCTGCTCGACGAGCCGTGCTCGGCGCTCGATCCGATTTCGACGGGCCGCATCGAGGAACTGATCGCGGAGCTGAAGAGCGACTACACGGTCGTGATCGTTACGCACAACATGCAGCAGGCCGCGCGTTGTTCGGACTACACTGCCTACATGTACCTGGGCGAACTGATCGAATTCGGCGATACCGAGAAGATCTTTATCAAGCCGGTCCGCAAGGAAACCGAAGATTACATCACCGGCCGCTTCGGCTGAGCGCCGCTCGATGCCACGCAAGCGGCCCGCGTCACGCAGTATCAGAAGGGAGCATGACATGTCCGACAAACACCTCTCCAGTCAGTTCGATGCCGACCTGAACCTCGTATCGTCGAAGGTTCTCGAAATGGGCGGCCTCGTCGAATCGCAGATCGTGAACGCGATGCTGGCGCTGAACGGCTTCGACGCGGAGATCGCCGACCAGGTGATCGCCGCCGAAGAACGTCTGAATGCGATGGAAATCGAAATCGACGAAGAGTGCAGCAATATCATCGCGCGCCGTCAGCCGGCCGCGCGCGACCTGCGCCTCCTGATCGCGATCTCGAAGACGATTACGAATCTCGAACGCGCCGGCGATGAAGCCGAGAAGATCGCGAAGCGCACCAAGCGTCTGATGGAGGAGACCTCGTCGCGCACCATCAACATCGCGGAAATCAAGCTATCCGGCGAAATGGCCGTGTCGATCCTGCGCCGTGCGCTCGATGCGTTCGCGCGTCTCGATACCGTGGCCGCCGCGCAGATCGTGCGCGACGACAAGGCGATCGACGAAGAATTCCGCGCGTTCGTGCGCAAGCTCGTGTCGTACATGACCGAAGATCCGCGCACGATCTCCGCGGGCCTCGACTTCCTGTTCATCGCGAAGGCGATCGAGCGGATCGGCGACCATGCGAAGAACATCGCCGAATTCATCATCTATATCGTCAAAGGTACGGATGTGCGGCACAAGTCGCGTGACGCGCTCGAGCGCGAAGCGCTTAGTTGATTCCCGCTTTTTATTAAGGTCAAGAGGTGCCGATGCCTAGCAGCATTCTCGTCATCGAAGACGAGCCCGCCATTTCGGAGTTGATTTCGGTCAACCTTCAACACGCGGGACATTGCCCGATCCGTGCGTACAACGCCGAACAGGCGCAGAACCTGATCAGCGATGTGCTGCCCGACCTCGTTCTGCTCGACTGGATGCTGCCGGGGAAATCCGGCATCGCATTCGCACGCGACCTGCGCAACAACGAGCGTACGAAGCACATCCCAATCATCATGCTGACCGCGCGTGGCGATGAACAGGACAAGGTGCTCGGCCTCGAAATCGGCGCCGACGACTACGTGACGAAACCGTTCTCGCCGAAAGAACTGATGGCGCGTATCAAGGCGGTGCTGCGCCGCCGCGCGCCGCAGCTCACCGAAGATGTCGTCGCGATCAATGGTCTGAAGCTCGATCCCGCTACGCATCGGGTCGCCGCGCATGCGGAAGGCAGCGAGGTCAAGCTCGATCTCGGGCCGACGGAATTCCGTCTGCTGCATTTCTTCATGACCCATCCGGAACGCGTGCACAGCCGCACACAACTGCTCGATCAGGTGTGGGGCGATCATGTGTTCGTCGAAGAGCGGACCGTTGACGTGCACATCAAACGTTTGCGCGCGGCGCTCAAGCCTGCCGGGTGCGATGCTATGATCGAGACGGTTCGCGGCAGCGGTTACCGGCTTGCGCGGGCCGCATAACGCGGCATTCACCGCAGGTGGCGATGTCCAGCCGGTCCGCCGGTGGCGCGGTGCGCTCTGTCTGGCGCGCTTGCTGCGTGCGTCGCCGAACCGTGCGTGCAGCGTGCCTCATCCTTTCTTCGATCGCTAGAACATGAACGTCATCTGGACGCGCTCCATCGTGTCGGTCGTGCTGCTTGCCGTTCTGTGCGCGGCGCTTGGCGTGCTGTTCAGCGTCAAGGCGGCACTGGTCCTCGCGATACTCGTGCTGCTCGTGCAGAGCATCTTCAGCACATTTCACAAGCAGCGTCTGTGGCGCCTGCTCGATGCTCCGGTGTATGGCGAGGTGCCGAGTGCGCCCGGCATCTGGGGCGAAATCTATTACCGGCTACACAAGCTCGCGAAGCGCTGGCATGCACAGGTGCGCCAGGTCGAACAGCAGCATTCGCGTTTTATCCAGGCCATCCAGGCTTCGCCGAACGGCGTGGCAATGCTCGACGATCACGATCAGATCGAGTGGTGCAATGCGATCTCCGAAGTTCACTTCGGGCTCGACGCGAAGCGCGATCTGCGGCAACACATTACCCACCTCGTTCGGCAGCCCGATTTCGTCCGTTACCTGAACTCGCATCAGTACGACGAAATGCTGATCATGCGCGGGATGGGCGACAAGCGGCAGAACGTGCTGTCGGTGCAGGTGTTTCCGTACGGCGAGAACCGCAAGCTCGTGCTGTCGCAGGACATCACCGAGCTCGAGCGTACCGACGCGATGCGGCGCGACTTCGTGGCGAACGTTTCGCATGAACTGAAAACGCCGCTCACCGTGCTGTCGGGTTTCCTCGAGACGATGCGCGAATTGCCGCTCGGCGAAACGGAGCGCACGCGCTACCTGGAACTGATGGAGCAGCAGGCGTCGCGCATGCGGCATATCGTCAGCGATCTGCTGGTGCTGGCCACGCTCGAAGGCGACGGCAAACCGCCCAGCAGCAGCCAGATGATCGATATGCGCGCGGTATTGCGCCATCTGAAGGAGGACTCGCAGAGTCTGTCCGGCGACCGGCACCGCATCTCGTTCGACGTGGACGAGGCGCTGACGGTAACCGGTGTCGAGACCGAGCTGATGAGCGCGTTCGGCAATCTGTTGACCAACGCAATTCACTACACGCCCGACGGCGGCACGATCCATGTGAACTGGCACGCGCAGGGCGAGTGCGCGGTGTTCTCGGTGATCGATAGCGGCCTTGGCATTCCCGCCGCCGATATCCCGCGGCTCACCGAGCGTTTCTATCGTGTGGACCGCAGCCGGTCGCGCGATACCGGTGGCACCGGGCTCGGCCTCGCGATCGTCAAGCACGTGCTGCAGCGGCACGATGCGCAACTGGAAGTGAAGAGCGAAGAAGGGCGCGGCAGTACGTTTTCCGTGCGCTTTCCGGCTGCACGTACGGCACGCCGGCAGCCGGCGCCGGTCTGAGTCTGAGCGCCGCACTGCATTGCTACAGAGGATTCGCTATAACCGCGCAGCGAGCTCCGCGCCTTCGCGAATGGCGCGCTTCGCATCGAGTTCGGTTGCAAGCGCCGCACCGCCGATCAGGTGATAACGCGTTCCCTCTGCCGCCTGGGTAGCCGGATAGAGTTCGCGTAACGACTCCTGTCCCGCGCATACCACGATCGTTTCCACTTCGAGCCACTGTGTTTCGCCGCCGCGCGAGATCTTCAGTCCGCGCGCGCCGATCTCGTCATACGTCACGTCGTCGAGCATATGCACGCCGTTGCGTGCCAGCGTCGCGCGATGTACCCAGCCCGACGTTTTGCCAAGCCCCGCGCCAAGCTTGCCGGCCTTGCGTTGCAGCAGCCAGATTTCGCGCGGCGGGTGCGGTTCATCGGGGCGCTTCAGGCCGCCGCGCGTTGTCACCGACAGATCCACGCCCCATTCGTCGAGCCATGCATCGCGTGGCATCGGCAGCGGCGCGCCGGGCGGATGCAGCAGAAATTCGCTGACATCGAAACCGATGCCGCCCGCACCGATCACAGCAACCGTACGCCCCACGGGCGCACCGCGCAGCACCTCCACATACGACAGCACGTTCGGCCCATCGATACCCGCAATGCCCGGCTTGCGCGGCACGATGCCCGTAGCGACGATCACGTCGTCGTAACCACCCGCTGCGAGCAATGCTGCATCGACGCGTGTATCGAGCCTGATATCTACAGCATGCCGCTGCAACTGGCTGCTGAAATAGCGGATCGTTTCCGCGAATTCTTCCTTGCCCGGCACACGCATCGCCAGATTGAACTGGCCGCCCACCACAGATGCCGCATCGAACAGCGTCACGCGATGGCCGCGCGCCGCCGCGACGCTCGCAGCCGACAATCCCGCTGGTCCCGCACCGACCACGGCTACCTTGCGCGGCGTGCTGCCGGTAGCCAGCGGACGATAGACCAGTTCGGTTTCACGACCCGCACGCGGATTCACGAGGCAGGTTGCGCGTTTGTTCTGGAACGTGTGATCGAGACAGGCCTGATTGCACGCGATACACGTGTTGATTTCGTGCGCGCGGTTCTCCGCGGTCTTGACGACGAACTCGGGGTCGGCGAGCAGGGGCCGCGCGAGCGAGACGAGATCGCCGGCGCCCTCGGCGATCAGACGCTCCGCGAGTTCGGGCGTGTTGATCCGGTTCGAGACAATGACCGGCACGCGCACGGCAGCTTTCAAACGCGCGCTGAGCGGCGCGAATGCCGCACGCGGAACCGACGTGACGATCGTCGGCACGCGTGCTTCGTGCCAGCCGATGCCGGTGTTGAACATCGTCACACCGGCTGTTTCGAGCGCCTGCGCAACCTGCACGGTTTCATCCCACGTAGTGCCGCCATCGACCAGATCGATCAGCGACAGCCGGTAGATGACGATAAAACGCTCGCCGCATGCGGCCCGCACCGCCTCGACGATTTCGCGCGGTAACCGCATGCGGTTCTCGATGCTGCCGCCATATTGATCGTTGCGCTGGTTGGTGCGCGGAGACAGGAACTGGTTCAGCAGATAGCCTTCGCTACCCATGATCTCGATACCGTCATAGCCTGCGCGTTGCGCGAGTCGCGCGCAGCGCGCGTAGGCCCGCACGGTTCGCGCGATGCCCGCTTCGCTCAACGCGCGTGGTTTGAACTTCGAGATCGGCGACTTCAGTGCCGACGCCGACACCACGAACGGTTGATAGCCGTAGCGCCCCGCATGGAGAATCTGCAGCGCAATCTTGCCGCCTTCCTCGTGAACCGCTTGCGTGAGCAACCGGTGATTGCGCAAATCGAACACCGAATTGAGCGTGCCGCCGAACGGCAACAGCCATCCTTCGCGATTCGGCGAAATACCGCCGGTGACGATCAGGCCCGTGCCGCCGCGCGCACGCTCGCGAAAATAAGCGGCCAGCTTCGGATAATTCCAGAAGCGGTCTTCCATGCCGGTGTGCATCGAACCCATTACGACGCGGTTGCGCAGCGTCGTGAAGCCGAGATCGAGCTCCGCGAGCAAATTTTGGTAAGACATGCAGGGACCCTTGTAAAGTTTGGGTGCGCACGAACAATACACCGCGACTCGCGCCAAACCTCCGAGGAAAAATTCTAATCCGCCCAGTGCGTTGCGCTGTCAGGCGTTATCGCCCCTCCGGTCGCCCACATCCTTCGACGGCACACCGATTGCTGAATGCGATCGTCCGAAAGACGCGTGCAATTTTTTGCAACACCTCGCTGGTGTCGCACGGCACGTACAGGGATACGACAGGTTGCCGCCATGCATGGCGATATAGCCGGTGCTTTGCCTCACTCACTCCGGGCAGCGCGGCGACCGCATAGCTCAATGGGTAGATGCCCAATACTAACGAGGTGGAAACATGAAATTTATCCGGACCATGGCGGCGGTAGTCGGCGCAGCGTCCTTAGTCGCTGCATGCGGCGGCGGAGGACACGATCTCGGCAAGGAACTCGGGCTGCAGGATGCAGAAATCCACTTCGTTCACGCGATACCGAGTGGACCGACGGTCGATTTTCTCGTCAACAACACGGCGCTGCAGAAAGGCATTAGCTACAAGAACGTGACCAACTTCACGAATATCGGCAATGGGCAGACCACGGTCGCCTACACGGCGACAGGCACGACGACGCCATTGCTCGCGAGCGGAGCGTTTCCCGATGTCGCCAAGGGTCACGAATACACGGTGCTGGCATTGCCGGGACTCACCGCGCCGGATATCGGCCTGATCGACGATCCGTTCGATAAAGGGTTGCTGTCGAACAGCGCGCGACTTCGTGCGTTCAATGCATCGGTTAACGCGTCGAACATCGACCTCTATCTTGTGTCGGCCGGCACGACCGACGTGAGCAGCGTCAGTCCGTCGATGGCGGGTGTGTCGTTCAAGAACGCGGTTCCGGCCAGCGGTCAGGATTCGATCTATGTATCGGGCGGAACCTACCAGTTGATCGCAACGCAGGCCGGCAGCAAGACGCCGATTTTTCAGTCGAACTCGTTCGATTTGCAGAACAACGCGGACTGGCTTGTGACGTCGGTGCCGATCGCGGGTGCGTTGAGCCAGTTGCTGCCGAACCAGATTCACCTGCTCGTGGCGCAGGGCGGCAACACATCGCAACCGGCGCTTGAATTGACGAATACGTTGAACGGTCAGTAATGCACGGCTTCGACGAACGACTTCAGTAGCGGTTAGCCGGAAGGCGCATAAGAAGAAACGGCGGCCCGCATCAGCGGGCCGCCGTTATTTACTGCTTCTGCAAATGCTGCGAGCAGAAAGAGCCCGCTTACTGCGCGACCTTGTCAGCCGTATTGGTGATCGCGTGGCCGCCGCTAGAAATATCCTGGCCGGCACCCGCCACGGTGTTGCAGCCAGCAAGCACGGCGGTGCCGGCGATCAGAAGCAGAGCGATGAGTCGAGTCATGGTGTGTTCTCCCGTTGAAAAAGTATCCGGCTGGCGGCATGGTGCCGACCGGTCCGGTCCGATTGCGTGTCAAGAAAGCGATGATGCAGATGCTGTTGGCGATGCTGCGAATGTCATGCAGGTCGCCGCTGTCGCCGAGGTGCTTACAGTATCGAAATCGGCCAGCAATCGCCGTGCCTGCACGTCCGTGTGCGGCAAGACAGGCTGCGTTTCATGTGAAGACAGGCCTCGCGCCGAACCCAGGCCCGCTGCGTGCTAACTACATGGACACATGCAGTCCAACGGTCCCGGAGGAAAACATCATGCTGAAATGGGCACTCATCTTTGCCGTCATCGCTGTGATTGCCGGCTTGCTCGGTTTTACCGGCATCGCGGCGGGCGCCGCTGTGATCGCGAAGTTCCTGTTCGTGCTGTTTCTGATTCTGTGCGTCGTATTTCTCGTGCTCGGCTTCGTCGTGACGAAGAAGATCGTCGATTAGCGTTGTCGACATGGCACAGCCGATGGTCTTGTTATCGCGGGATTGCTGCCCGCGTGGTTCATCCAGTCACAGGTGAATCGCGTCGTGGGCCGCCTGCCTGCGCCCTCATCGGATTGTCCGAGCGTACTCCATATCTGGTTCGTGCGCGCGGGGAGTCTCTGCAAACCGTTCAAGGAGTGGTCAATGTCGAAATCATCCGATGCACAGCAGTCGAACGATTCGTTCGTGATGGACGTGCAGCATTTGCGCGAACAGGCCCGCAAGCACATGTCGGAAGGTGCGGTTACCGAGACGTATGGCGCGGATCGCGACACCGTGCTGAAACTGCTCAATGATTCGCTCGCGACGGAGATCGTCTGTGTGCTGCGCTACAAGCGCCATCACTTCATGGCGAAGGGCATCAACTCGGAAGCCGTTGCCGCGGAATTCGCCACGCACGCAGCGGAAGAGCAGGGCCATGCCGATCTGCTCGCGGAGCGTATCGTGCAACTAGGCGGTGAACCGGACCTGGACCCGACGAGCTTTCGGTCGCGTGCGCATTCCGAATACAAGGAAGGCAAGAACCTCACCGACATGATTCGCGAGAACCTGATTGCCGAGCGTATCGCAATCGATTCATATCGCGAGATCATTCGCTACCTTGGCGACAAGGACACGACGACACGGCGCATCTTCGAGGAGATTCTTGCCGTCGAGGAAGAGCACGCCGACGACATGGCCGACCTGCTCGACGGTCGCGAATGATGACGGCGGGGGCAGAGCAATAACGTGGGCCTGAGAGACACACGGCGCAGTCGCGAAACGCGCTGCGCCGTGTGGATAAGGCGGAAATGACAGGGGCGATAAGGCCGAAGCCAAAGCGCCTGCAAAGATTTTAGTTAACCTTCCAGTACGCCCGGCCGGTTGCGCAGATACGCTTCGAAATCGGCGGCCACTTCCGGATGCCGCAGCGCGAATTCGACCGTCGCCTTCAGATACCCCAGCTTGCTGCCGCAATCGAAGCGCGTGCCGTGATACTTGTACGCGAGCACCTGTTCATCGGCGAGCAGTGACTGGATCGCATCGGTCAGTTGCAGTTCACCGCCCGCGCCCGGCTTCAATGCACGGATGTGTTCGAAGATACGCGGCTTGAGCACATAGCGACCGACCACACCGAGATTCGACGGCGCGACTTCGGGCGCCGGCTTTTCGATGATCCCCGACATCTTGATGATCGAGTCTTCCCACTCCTTGCCGTCGACGATCCCATACGACTTCGTCTCAGCCGGCGGGATCTCTTCCACGCCGATCACCGAGCTGTGATAGTGGTCGAACACGTCGATCATCTGTGCCATCACGGGCGGCGTGCCGTACAGCAAGTCGTCCGCAAGAATCACCGCAAACGGGTTGTCGCCGACCAGCTTCTCCGCGCACAGCACCGCGTGCCCGAGGCCGAGCGCTTCCGGCTGGCGCACATAGAAGCAATCGACATGGCTCGGCTTGATGCTGCGCACCAGCTCGAGCAGCTTGGTCTTGCCGCGCGCTTCGAGTTCGGCTTCGATCTCGTAGGACTTGTCGAAGTGATCTTCGATCGCGCGCTTGCTGCGGCCCGTCACGAAGATCATTTCAGTGATGCCCGCGGCCATCGCCTCTTCAACCGCGTATTGAATGAGCGGCTTGTCGACGATGGGCAGCATTTCCTTCGGGCTCGCCTTCGTGGCGGGGAGGAACCGGGTGCCGAGACCCGCTACCGGGAAGACTGCCTTTGTAACTTTTAGCATGTGATTACCCTGATCCTCTGGTTACGTTACTGTCGCCCGGCGACCCTTAGGCCGGCAGACGAGCGAGCTGGCTGCCCAGCTTGCCGAGAGTGGTCTGAAAATCTGCCAGCCTTTTTTGCTCCTGCTCGACGACGGCGGCTGGTGCTCTTGCCACAAAGCTCTCGTTCTGGAGCTTCGCATTGCATTTCACGACTTCTGCTTCCAGTCGCGCAATCTCTTTCGACAGCCGTTCGCGTTCGGCCGCGACATCGATCTCGACCTTCAACGCGAGCTTGTCACTTCCTACGATAGCAAACGGCGCGCCATGAGCGGCGGTATCGAAGGCGGATTCGTCGGCGATGATCTGCACTTCCGAGAGACGCGCGAGCGCCTGCACGTACGGCGCGAACGCGCGCAGGCGCTCTGCGTTGCCGGTGGCGAGCAGCGGCACCTTGACCGCCGGCGACAGGCTCATTTCGCCACGCAGGTTGCGGCATGCGTCGATGGTGGCTTTCAGGTCCGTCGCCCACTGTTCGGCCACCGTATCGATTTTCGCCGGCTCCGCAACGGGGTACGGCTGCACCATGATCGACGCTTCGCCGTCCGTCTTGCCCGCCGGATAGCGGTCGGCGAGCGGCGCTACCTTCTGCCACAGCGCCTCGGTGATGAACGGAATGACCGGATGCGCGAGCCGCAGCACGGTTTCGAGCACGCGCAACAGCGTGCGGCGCGTCGCGCGTTGCTGCTCGGGCGTGCCGGTCTGGATCTGCACCTTGGCCAGTTCGAGATACCAGTCACAGTATTCGTCCCAGACGAACTTGTATATGGCGTTTGCCACATTGTCGAAACGGTAGTCGGCAAAGCCCTTCGCGACATCGGCTTCGGTGCGCTGCAGATGCGACACGATCCAGCGGTCGGCCTGCGAGAAATCGGTGTAGCCGCCGGGGCCGCAGTCGCCGGGCTGGCAGTCGCCCGGTTTGCTGAAGCCGCAGTCGTGGCCTTCGCAGTTCATCAGCACGAAGCGCGTGGCGTTCCACAGCTTGTTGCAGAAGTTGCGATAGCCCTCGCAGCGCGCGAGATCGAAGTTCACGTTGCGACCGAGCGTCGCCATCGACGCCATCGTGAAGCGCAACGCATCCGTGCCGAATGCCGCGATGCCGTCGGGGAATTCCTTGCGGGTTTTCTTTTCGATCGTCGCGGCCTGCTTCGGATTCATCAGGCCTGTGGTGCGCTTTGCGACCAGCGCTTCGATGTCGATGCCATCGACGATATCGATCGGATCGAGCGTATTGCCCTTGCTCTTCGACATCTTCTGGCCTTCGGCATCGCGCACGAGGCCGTGCACATACACGGTATCGAACGGCACCTTGCCGGTGAAGTGCGTGGTCATCATGACCATGCGCGCGACCCAGAAGAAGATGATGTCGAAGCCGGTGACGAGCACCGACGAAGGCAGAAACGCCTGCAGTTCCTTCGTGTCGTTCGGCCAGCCGAGCGACGAGAACGGCACGAGCGCCGACGAGAACCACGTGTCGAGCACGTCCTCGTCGCGTCGTAGCGCGCCGGTGTAGCCCTTTGCAGCGGCCTGGGCGCGTGCGTCTTCCTCGTTCTTCGCGACGAAGATCTCGCCGTTCTCGCCGTACCAGGCGGGAATCTGATGGCCCCACCACAGCTGGCGTGAAATACACCAGTCCTGGATGTTCTCGAGCCACTGGTAGTAAGTGGTGGACCAGTTCTCCGGCACGAAGCGGATTTCGCCGCTGCGCACGACGTCGAGCGCCGTTTCGGCAATCGATTTGCCCGGATTGAACGTGCCTTCTGGCGCCGGCTTGCTCATCGCGACGAACCACTGGTCGGTCAGCAGTGGTTCGAGCACGACGCCCGTGCGGTCGCCGCGCGGCACCATCAGCTTGTGCGGCTTTACCGATTCGAGCACGCCGAGCGCTTCGAGATCGGCGACCACCTGCTTGCGTGCGACGAAACGGTCGAGGCCGCGATATTTTTCCGGCGCGTTGTCGTTGATCTTTGCTTCGAGCGTGAGGATCTCGATCTGCGGCAGTTTGTGACGCTGACCGACCTGGTAGTCGTTGAAGTCATGCGCAGGGGTCACCTTCACGACGCCAGTGCCGAATTCGCGGTCGACGTAATCGTCGGCGATGACCGGAATTTCGCGGTCGGTGAGCGGCAGCTTGACGTGTTGGCCGATCAGGTGCGCGTAGCGTTCGTCTTCGGGGTGCACCATCACGGCGACGTCGCCGAGCATCGTCTCGGGACGCGTGGTGGCCACCGTCAGATGGCCGGAGCCGTCGGCGAGCGGATACTGGATGTGCCACAGGAAGCCGTTTTCTTCCTCGCTGGCTACTTCGAGATCGGATACCGCCGTCATCAGCACCGGGTCCCAGTTCACGAGCCGCTTGCCGCGATAGATAAGCCCCTGTTCATACAGCTTGACGAACACGTCGCGCACGGCGGCCGACATCTTGTCGTCCATCGTGAAGTATTCGCGCGACCAGTCGATCGATGCGCCGAGGCGCCGCACCTGGCCCGTGATCGTCGAGCCCGACTGCTGTTTCCATTCCCACACGCGTTCGACGAATTTCTCCCGACCGAGGTCGTGCCGCGAGACGCCTGCGCCGTCGAGCTGCCGTTCCACCACGATCTGCGTGGCGATGCCCGCGTGGTCCGTGCCGGGCACCCACAGCGTGTTTTCACCGAGCATCCGGTGATAACGGATCAGGCCGTCCATGATCGTCTGGTTGAACGCGTGGCCCATATGCAGCGTGCCCGTGACGTTCGGCGGGGGCAGCTGGATCGAGAAATTCTTGCGGCCCGGCTCGAACGCAGGGGCGGCATAGCCGCGTTTTTCCCATTCGGGTGCCCATTGGGCCTCGATGGTCTGGGGCTCGAAACTCTTGGCAAGCGTGCTGTCGCTCATGGGTGGCGGTCTGCTCAAAATGCGTGGAAAGATGCTGTGAGCCTTGAATTATAAAGGGAGTGGGGGATAAACCGGCTGTCGGGTGCGCGAGGCGGTGGGACGGTGGGGTGCGCAGCGGTTACCACCGGGCGTGCACAAGCCTCATCGGCCGATCGCGACACCGGACATATAATGTCGAACGATCTGTCACACCGCGTCCGTCCTGCGCCGCCCTCTGCCGTTTTCCCCAGCTCACATGCCCGATCTGCTCGCCAATCTGAATCCTGAACAACACGCCGCCGTCACGTTACCCAACGAACCGGCCCTCATTCTGGCAGGGGCCGGCAGCGGCAAGACACGGGTACTGATTACCCGGATCGCGTGGCTGATCCAGCAGGGTTACGCCTCGCCGATGACCATCCTCGCCGTCACGTTCACGAACAAGGCCGCGCGCGAGATGATGTCGCGCCTGTCGGCGCTGCTGCCGATCGATACGCGCGGCATGTGGATTGGCACCTTCCACGGCCTGTGCAACCGCATGCTGCGCGCACACTATCGCGACGCGGCGCTGCCGTCGACGTTCCAGATTCTCGATACGGCCGATCAGCTCTCGGCGATCAAGCGCCTGATGAAAGGCCTCAATATCGACGACGAAAAATATCCGCCGAAAAACCTGCAGTACTTCATCAACAACGCGAAAGAGCAGGGGCTGCGGCCGAAAGATGTCGATGCCACCGACAACTTCAACCGCAAGTTTGTCGAGCTGTACGAGGCCTACGACCAGCAGTGCCAGCGCGAAGGCGTGGTCGATTTCCCCGAACTGCTGCTGCGCTGTTACGAACTGCTTGCGCACAATCCACCGCTGCGCGCGCACTACCAGGCGCGCTTTAAGCACATCCTCGTCGACGAGTTCCAGGACACCAACAAGCTGCAGTACGCGTGGCTCAAGATGCTGGCCGGCGAGAGCAACGCGATCTTCGCAGTCGGCGACGATGACCAGTCGATCTATGCGTTTCGCGGCGCGAACGTCGGCAACATGCGCGACTTCGAAAACGAGTTCAACGTCCGCAACCTGATCAAGCTCGAACAGAATTACCGCTCGCACGGCCACATTCTCGATGCGGCAAACCAGTTGATCGCGAACAACGCGCGGCGCCTGGGCAAGAATCTGCGCACCGACGCCGGACACGGCGAACCGGTGCGCGTCTACGAAGCCGCCACCGATACGCAGGAGGCCGGCTGGATCGTCGAGGAGATCCGTGCGCTGATCAACACAGGGCACGCGCGTAGCGAAGTCGCGGTGCTGTACCGGAGCAATGCGCAGTCGCGCACGATCGAGCACACGCTCGTCAACGCAGGCATTCCGTATCGCGTGTACGGCGGCTTGCGCTTTTTCGAGCGGCAGGAAATCAAGCATGCACTCGCGTATCTGCGGCTGATCGACAATCCCAACGACGATACCTCGTTCGCTCGCGTCGTCAATTTCCCGACGCGCGGCATCGGTGCGCGCTCGATCGAACAGGCGGCGGATGCTGCGCGCCAGTACAACTGCTCGATGGCGGCGGCGATCGTGTATGTGGCGGGCAAGGCCGGCTCGAGCCTCAGCGCGTTTGCCACGCTGATCGCGAAGATGCGCGCCGAAACGCAGCAGATGAGTCTGCCGGAAACCGTCGAGTACGTGGTGCGCGCAAGCGGCCTCGCCGATTTCTACCAGAACGAACGCGAAGGTCAGGACCGTCTCGAGAACTTGCAGGAACTGGTCAATGCCGCGGCAGCGTTTGTCAGCGAAGCGGGCTACGGGCTCGATACCCCGGCTCGTTCGATTCCGCTGCGCCCTGGTGCGACCGCGCCGCCCGAACTCGAAGCGCAGGGTGACAGCGTGGTGGTGCTCGACGCTGTGGACGTGACCGACCCCGCGCAGAATCCCGACACGATGACACCGCTGGCCGGGTTCCTCTCGCATGCGTCGCTCGAAGCCGGCGACAACCAGGCGCAGGCGGGCCAGGACGCCGTGCAGTTGATGACAGTGCACGCGGCGAAGGGACTCGAATTTACGGCGGTGTTCATCACTGGCCTTGAAGAGGGGCTGTTTCCGCACGAGAACAGCGCGATCGAAGCGGACGGGCTCGAAGAAGAGCGCCGTCTGATGTATGTGGCGATCACGCGGGCGAAGGAGCGGCTGTATCTGTCGTTTGCGCAGAGCCGGATGCTGCATGGCCAGACGCGCTACAACATTCGCTCGCGGTTTTTCGATGAACTGCCGCAGGACACGTTGAAGTGGCTCACGCCGAAGGTCGAGGCCGGTTCGCGTTGGGGCGGTCGGTCCGACAATGCCGGTTACGGGCGCGACTGGTTTGGCCGATCCGATCGTCAGAGCGAATATTCGGACCCGGCGGTTACCGCGCCGTTGCCGGCTTTCGCGAACGCGCAGCGTGCCGCCGAAAGTGGCTTTCGCATCGGTCAGCCGGTGTTCCATACGAAGTTCGGCGAAGGCACGATCACGGCGCTCGAAGGCGGCGGTCCGGATGCGCGGGCTCAGGTGAAATTCAAGCGGCACGGTGAGAAGTGGCTTGCGCTGGCGGTCGCGAAACTGCAGGCGGTCGAATGAAAGGGCTTGATATGTTGTTGAGTTCGTCTGTCGGGACTTCTGGTGCGCAGCGACCGCTGGGCATCCTCGCCGCGCTGCCGGAAGAACTCGGCGATCTACTCGATGCGATGCGTGCCGGCTCCGGCGTGCAGACGGTTACGCATGGACGACGCGAGTATCACGTCGGCAGCGTACACGGTGTGCGTTGCGTCGTGACGCTCGCGCGCATCGGCAAGGTCGCGGCGGCGGCGACCGTGAGCGCGCTGATCCACGCATTCAATATCGAAGCGATTGTGTTTGCCGGCGTTGCTGGTGGAGTGGGACGCGCGGTGAAGATCGGCGATATCGTCGTGTCGGATGCGCTGCTGCAGCACGATCTCGACGCGTCACCACTGTTTCCGCGTTTTGAGGTGCCGTTGCTCGGCATCGCGCGCTTCGCTGCCGATCCCGCGCTTGCCGCACAGCTCGCTGCGGCATGTGAGCGCTTCGTCGCGCAGGAAGGCGCCGCGCTCGCGGCCCGCTTCGGGACGCAGATGCCGCGCGTGCACCGCGGTCTCGTGATCAGCGGCGATCAGTTCGTTGCGAGTGCCGCGGCGGTCGAAGCGCTGCGCGATGCGCAACCCGATGCGCTCGCCGTCGAAATGGAAGGGGCGGCGATCGCCCAGGTCTGCTACGAGTACGGCGTGCCGTGCGCGGTGGTGCGCACGATCTCCGATACCGCCGACGATCACGCGCCGGCGTCGTTCGAGAGTTTTCTGAGCGAGATTGCCGGCACGTATTCGACGGGCATCCTGCAGCGGTTTTTGCAGGACTTTGCGAACACGCGCGGCTGACCTCGTGCTAACCGCACCGCGCTAGCCGCGCGGGGTATCGAGTGCCTCGCGCACCTGCTGCAGCGCGACCGGATCTTCGATGGTCGGCAGATCGCCGGGATCGCGGCCTTCTGCGAGCGCCGCGATCGCGCGGCGTAATAGCTTGCCCGAGCGGGTTTTCGGCAGCATCGCCACGACATGCACGCGTGCCGGCCGCGCGATTGCGCCGAGCTGGCGATCCACAGTCTTCACAAGATCGGCTTCGAGCTTGCTGCGGGCATCGTCGGTTGCGTAACCACCGGCGTCGCGTAGCACCACGAACGCGAGTGCAACTTGCCCCTTCAACGCATCCGTCACGCCAACTACGGCGACTTCCGCGACGGCCGCATGGCTCGATAGCGCCTCTTCGATTTCGCGCGTGCCGAGCCGGTGACCGGCGATGTTGATCACATCGTCGGTGCGGCCGAGGATCGTCACGTAGCCGCCTTCATCCTGCACACCCCAGTCGAAGGTCGAATACACGTGCTGGTTCGGCACGCTCGACCAGTACGTATCGACGAAGCGCGCGTCGTCATGCCATACCGTTGCCATGCAGCCGGGCGGTAGCGGATAGCCAAGCGTGATGACGCCTTTTTCGCCGGGTGCGCAGGGCTCGCCGGTGTCTTCGTTGCGAAGCGTCAGATCGTAGCCGTACACCGGCATGCCCGGTGAGCCGAGCTTGGGTGGCAGGACTTCGACGCCGCGCTGGATCGCGAGCATCGGCCAGCCGGTTTCGGTCTGCCAGTAGTTGTCGACCACTGGCTTGCCGAGCGCGTCGCCGATCCACGAGGCAGTCGGTTCATCGAGCGGTTCGCCAGCCAGAAAGAGCGTGCGCAGGCTCGACAGATCGGACTGCTTCAGCAGCGCCGGGTCCTGTTTCTTGAGCACGCGGATCGCGGTCGGCGCGGTGAACATCAGGTTGATGCGGTGTTGCTCGACGAGCCGCCACCACACGCCGCCGTCCGGACGCACCGGTGTGCCTTCGTACATCACCGTGGTGAGCCCCGCGAGCAGCGGCGCGTAGATGATGTAGCTATGGCCGACCACCCAGCCGATGTCCGACGCGGTAAACATCGTGTCGCCGGGCCGCCCCTCGAAGATGTATTCCATCGATGCCGCGAGCGCTACCGCATAGCCGCCGACATCGCGTTGCACCCCCTTGGGCCGCCCCGTCGTGCCCGAGGTATAGAGCACGTACGACGGTTCACTCGATTCGAGCCACTCGCACGGCACATGCGCATCGAAAAACTGTTCGCGCAGCGGCTCGTAGTCGATGAGGTAGCTGGCGTTGAGACGCTCGGGCGCGAGCTGCCGGTCGATCAGCAGCACATGCGGCGGTTTGTGCGTGGCGCGGGCGAGCGCCTCGTCGACGAGCGGCGTGTAGTCGATCACCTTGCCGCCGCGTGCGCCGGCATCGGCGGTGACGATCAGCACGGGCTGCGCGTCGTCGATGCGCGCGGCCAGATTCGGCGCAGCGAACCCGCCGAACACGACCGAATGAATCGCACCGAGCCGCGCGCAGGCGAGCATCGCGAAGACGGCTTCGGGGATCATCGGCAGATAGATCAGCACGCGGTCGCCGCGCTTCACACCGAGCGAGCGCATCGCGGCGGCCATCCGGTTGATTTCGGCGTGCAGCTCCGTGTACGTATAGCGGCGCTCGATACCGGTTTCCGTCGATACGTAGATCAGCGCGTTTTGCTGCGGACGATCGGCGAGATGCCGGTCGACGGCGTTGTGACAGAGGTTGGTGCGCCCGCCGACGAACCAGCGCGCAAATGGTGGATTCGAGCGGTCGAGCACCGTATCGAATGGCGTTTCCCAATGGATGCGTTTGGCCTCTTCGCGCCAGAACGCTTCGGGATCTTCGATCGAGCGGCGGTGGAAATCGCGGTACGAGGGCATCGGCGATCCTGTCTTTGTGTGATTGAAGCTGTCGCGCAGAGCGGGTTCTGCGGGTCTCTTCAGGCAGGATAGAGCAGGCGGGAGGGGTGGGCAATGTGTGGCGATCTGTCCGCTTGGGCGAGCGGCGTAAAAAAGAGGCTGCTTCAGATCGCAGCGTCTATCGAAAGACGAAGCGATCAGAAGCAGCCTCTCTGGCCAAAACCTGAATTTAAACGGTTAAGCCTTCGCCTTCTTCTCAAGATCGGGCAGCAATATCGTCAGCATGCCGAGCAGCGGCAGGAACGAACATACCTTGTAGACATACTCGATACTGGTCGCATCGGCGAGCTGCCCAAGCACCGCGGCGCCAATCCCGCCGAGCCCGAACGCGAAGCCGAAGAACAACCCCGCGATCATCCCGACCTTGCCCGGAATCAGTTCCTGCGCGTACACGAGAATCGCCGAGAACGCTGAGGCCAGCACGACACCGATCACGACAGTCAATACACCGGTCCAGAACAGATTCGCATACGGCAGCAGCAGCGTGAACGGCGCGACACCGAGAATCGACACCCAGATCACATACTTGCGCCCGATCCGGTCACCGATCGGACCGCCGATGATCGTACCCGCCGCCACCGCCGCGAGAAACACGAACAGATGAATCTGCGCCGCCTGCACCGGCAGATGGAACTTGTCGATCAGATAGAACGTGAAGTAGCTGTTGATACTCGCGAGATAGAAGTACTTCGAAAACACCAGCATCACGAGCACGCTCATGGCGAGCATGACCTGCCTGCGCGACAGCGTCGCGTGACCGACCTGCGCGCGCGCTTTCTTGACCAGCGGATTCTGTTTATACCAGCGGCCGATCTGCGTCAGGATGACCATGCCGACCAGCGCCGCCAGCGAGAACCACGCAATGCTGCGCTGGCCATGCGGAATCACGATCAGTGCGGCGAGCAGCGGTCCGAGCGACGATCCGGCGTTGCCGCCCACCTGGAACAGCGACTGTGCGAGACCGTGCTGTCCGCCCGACGCCATGCGCGCCACCCGCGACGATTCCGGATGAAATACCGACGACCCGCAGCCGACCAGCGCCGCCGCAATCAGCAACACGCCGAAACTCGGCGCCACTGACATCAGCAGCAGCCCCACCAGCGTGAAGCCCATGCCGACCGGCAACGAATAGGGTTTCGGGTGTTTATCGGTGTAACTGCCGACCAGCGGTTGCAGCATCGATGCCGTGATCTGGTAGGTCAGCGTGATCAAGCCGATCTGCCCGAACGAGAGCGAAAAATTGCTCTTCAGCATCGGGTAGATCGCGAGGATCAGCGACTGGATCATGTCGTTGAGCAGGTGCGAGAAGCTGATCGCACCGAGCACCGAATAGACGGTGCGCTGCACCTTCGCCGCCGGGCCGCCGGCGGGCACGCTTGCGGGAGCGGTGCCGCCGCTTGCCATCGCGCGTTTGTCGAGACTCGTTTCCATACGTTCGTGTGAGAGAAAAGTAATGGGAGACCGGCATTGACTGCCTGCGACAACACGACGCCTTGACCGGTGGTTTTGAATCTATTGACGCAGTGTAATGTGGCTCACATGAATTGTCCGGACAACTTTTGTCGCGAATCGGACATGGCCAGCCCACGAATCACGCCGGCGGCCGCTTCTGCCGCGCCGCAGCCAATATTAAAGATCGCAGCCAGAGTTGCCGTAGACCGGGAGAGACACGGCGCCATGAAGCCGCAATGAAGCCGCCATGCTGGAACCGACCTTTCCGGCATCGATACCTGAGGGTAGACCATATGAAAGCAGTTTCGCTGGGCAGCCAGCCGGGCGCGGGGTTCGTTCCGGAAGGGGAGCCGGCCGTCGGCGCGTCGCAAGTGAGCCAGCCGCGCGTTCGCAGCGGGCAGACGAAGGGCATGTCGGTCAAGACGACGCTGCGCCTTGCGTTTGCCGTGCTGCTGGTCGGTACGCTCGCGATCGGCGTGTTCTCGTTGACGCAGATCAGCCGCCTGAACGGCGCGAGCCGGTCGATCTACGACCAGGGGCACGTCGCGAGCCGTGCCGCCGAGGAAGTGCGCGGCTACGTGCTGCGCGCAAGCCGCGCGCAAAAGATGCTGCTGACCGCGACCACCGCGAAAGAGCGCGACGACCTCGGCTCGGACATCGACAAGGGGCTCACGGCGATCGGCACCGAACTGAACACGCTGCAGCGCTACGGCGACCCGTCCGATGCGAAGGCTGTCGCATTGCAGAAAACCTTCACGGCATCGGTTGGCGTCTGGAGCGGCCATCTGCGCGATTTCGTGAAACTCGTGAAGGCGCAGCCGCTCGACCTGTCGCAGATGAACTGGCAGGTCGGCACGCAGGACGTGTCGCTGCTCGTCGAAACCGGCAAGCTCGAAAAACTCGTCGACGACCTCGTCGCGCAGCGCGGTACCGCCGCGAAGGCGACCATCGACGCATCCGCGTTCATCTTTCATTCGTCGTTTGTGATGATCGCGGGGATGACGGTCGCGTTGATCGTGCTCGCGTTCGCGATCAGCGAATGGGTGGTCCGGCGACTCGCGCGGCAGCTCGGCGGGGAACCGGTTTACGCGAAGGAGATCGCGAGTCGCATTGCGTCAGGCGATCTGTCGAACCAGATCTCGCTCGATCGGCACGATACGTCGAGCATGCTGTCGGCGTTGCGCGACATGCAGTCAGGGCTGTCGTCGACGGTGTCGGGTATTGCCGCGAGTGCCGAGGCGATTGCATCGGCGTCCGGCGAGATATCGATGGGCAATCTCGATCTGTCGCAGCGCACCGAGCAACAGGCGATGGCGCTCGAGCGGACCGCGAGCAGCATGGAGGAACTGACATCGACGGTGCGGCAGAACGCCGACAACGCGAAACAGGCCAGCACGCTCGCCTACAACGCGTCAGCGATTGCGGAGAAGGGCGGTGCCGTGGTGGGCCGTGTCGTCGAGACGATGGGCAAGATCAACGAGAGTGCGAAGAGTATCGGCGACATCATCGGGGTGATCGAGGGCATCGCGTTCCAGACGAATATCCTCGCGCTGAACGCAGCGGTCGAGGCGGCCAGAGCCGGCGAGGAAGGGCGTGGGTTCTCGGTGGTCGCGGGCGAGGTGCGCAATCTCGCGCAGCGCAGCGCTGCCGCGGCGAAGGAGATCAAGACGCTGATCAACGCGTCGGTCGAACGCGTGAGTAACGGCTCGACGCTCGCGCAGGATGCCGGTCAGACGATGGACGAAGTCGTGAAGGCGGTGAAGCGTGTCACCGACATCATGGGCGAGATTTCGGCGGCGTCGGCGGAACAGAGCGCCGGCATCGAGGAGATCAATCTCGCGGTCACGCAGATGGACGCCGGCACGCAGCAGAACGCGGCGCTCGTCGAACAGGCGACCGCCGCGGCGCGTTCGCTCGATGATCAGGCGCGGGCGCTCAAGCAGATGGTGGGGAAGTTTTCGCTGGTTAGTTGAGGCGGGTCCGCCCGCGCAGCAACCCACCTAGCTCGGCGAAACCACCACCGTACACGTCGTCCCCGCCGACAGCACCATCCCGTCCGGCACGCTGTCGATGTGGATTCGCACCGGCACACGCTGCGCAAGCCGCACCCAGTTGAACGTCGGGTTCACATCGGCGAGCAGTTCGCGGCTCTGCGGATTGTCGCGATCGTAGATACCGCGCGAGATGCTCTCGACGTGCCCGCGCAACTCGCCACCGCTCATCAAACGGATCTCCGCCTTGTTGCCGATTTTCACGTGCGGCAGCTTGGTTTCCTCGAAGTAGCCATACACCCAGAACGAGTGACTATCGACGATCGCGAGCTTCGGCGTTCCCGCGATCGCATAGTCGCCGCGATACACGCTCAGGTTCGTCACATAGCCGTCCACCGGCGACACGACCCGCGTGCGTTCGAGGTTCAACTTCGCGGCATCGAGTGCGGCGAGCGCCTGTTCGTATTCCGCTTCCGCGGCATTTGCCGAATGCGACGCGTTGTCGCGGCTTTCCTTCGATACGACGAGGCTGTCCATATCCGCCCGGCGCTGCGCGTCGTCGCGCCGCATCTGCAGTTCGGCCTTGCGTGCGGCGACCGCAGCCTGTGCCTGCTCGACGGCGATCTGGTAGTGCGACGGATCGATCTGCATCAGCAAGTCGCCTTTCTTGACGGGCTGGTTGTCGCCCACCGGCAGTTCGACGACGGCACCCGACACGTCGGGCGCGATGTTGACGACTTCAGCGCGCACGCGGCCGTCGCGGGTCCACGGTTCGTCCATGTAGTGCACCCACAGCGCACGGCCGATCAGGATCGCGACGATAAAAATGACGGCTGTCGCGACAAAGCCCAGGAAATTTCGGATGGTCATGATTCGACTCGGATCAACGGTAAACGGCGAGGCCAAGCAGGCCGCACACACAGACGAGCAGGCTCGCCCGGAACAGGGAGGGATGCCACACGATGCGGTAGATGCCGGTTACGGCGATCAGCCGGTCGAGCATCCAGGTCAGCACGGCGCCGAGGATGAACAGCAGCACGACAGCCGGCACGTAGGCATCGAAAACGGCGATCTCACGGGGCATGACGAACTCCTTCGGAGGGTGTGCTGCCGGCGCGTCCGCCGCTCACGAGTTCAGCGAGCGGCGATTGCGGGTCGAGCAGCGCGGTACGGATGAAATGCAGATGACTGAGGATGCGTTGCAACTGGTGGCGCTCTTCGCGCGGCGGCTCGAAGCTCGATAGCAGTTGCTGGACTGCCGCGATCGCATCGACGTTGGCCGCAAATGCAGCATTCAGTCGTGAGCCATCCGGCTGCCGATAAAGCGCCGCGACGTGACGGCGCATCGTACGGATGGCGACGCGCCACGGTGTCGTTTCCGCGTAGCGCGCGTCGGCCGGCAGCCCGTCGATTTCGCGCCGCAGATCGATCATCGAGTTACCCGCTTCGAGCACGGCGAACAGCCAGCGCAGCGTGTCGCGCTTGAGCTCCGGCTCGCCTTCCGCGAGTGCGTTGATCTGGAACATCAGGTCGCGTGCACCGCTTTCGAAGCGCGTGCGCAAACGCGCGAGCGGCGCCCGGCACGCGAACACAACCTGCTTGCGCAGATCGGCGAACAGGCGCTTGCGCAGCCACGGCGTCGACGGCGGCAGCAACACCGCGAACGCGAGCGACGATACGAGCATCGACAGCACGAGCGCCAGCGCGTCGTTCATGAAGCCGGTCGGCTCGTACTGGATCACGTTGTCCGGGCCGGCCAGGAAGCAAAAGAAGATGCAGTAGCCGACGCCGTAGCCGACCAGTTTTGGCCGCGTTGTCATGAACACGCCGAGTAGCAGGAACGGCGTCAGCGCGGCGCACAGCAGCGGAAAACCGTCGATATGCGGATAAATGCCGAACACCAGAATGATCGCCATCACCGACGACAGCGTCGTGCCCGCGGCCATCTGGAATGCGGTGCGCGTCGGATACGGCGACGACGATGCGAGCGCGCACACGGCGGCGGCCGTCAGCACGAGCGTTGAACCGCTCGGCCACGCGGTCGCGATCCAGAACGCACCGAGCACCATGATCACGATAGCGGCGCGTACACCCGCAACGCCCGCGGCGATCGGATTGGTCTTCGGCTCGTAGCGCTCGATCCAGCGTTCGCGTTCGTGCGTATCGACGGCGAGCGAGGCGTAGGTTGCCGCGTACGCATGCATATCGTCGACGAAGCGGTAGAGCAGTTCGGCGCCCGTGTCGAAATCGAGCAACGGCACGTCGGCGCGAGTTTCGAGTTCGGCGCGCGTCGCGCGCACGCGCTTCGGTAGCTCTGCCCGGTAGGCGTCGAGCTGGTTCACTACGTGTACGGCGTCGGCCGCGGTCAGCACGGGTTCGCCCGACTTGTACAGCAACGGCGCGATTTCCTTGAAGTACGGCTCGAGCGCTGCGATCGCGCCGGTTGCGACGCTGTCGTGCAGCCGGTTCATCAACTGATGCAGCGCGTGAAAGCGCGTCGACGCCGTCATGAATTCGCTGTTGAGCCGCGCAAGGCGCCCACCGCGCATCCGCGAATCGGGGCTCTCGAAGATGGCGACGCTGCGCGTTGCCTCGAAGCCGACGATATCCGCGACGAAGCGCGCGTTGGTCGCTTCGATGTGGGCGCGGTCGGCGCGCCCCGCCAGCGATGCGGACACGTACTCGACAAAGGATGAGAAACGCGCGCGGATCGTCGTGCGCATCTGTTCGCCTGCGTGCTCCGGAAACACGAGTGCGCTGACCGCGCCCGCACAGACGATACCGAGCACCACTTCCGCAACCCGCGTGAGCGCCGACAGGAACGCGCCGTCCGGGTGCTGCGAGGCCGGGAAGCCGATCAACGCGGCGGTGTAACCGGCGAGCACGAAACCATACGAGCGGAAGTTGCGATTGCGCGCGGCGCCGGCCGTGCAGATACCGACCCAGATCGCGGTCGTGACGATGAAGAGTTCGGGCTGCTGCGCGAACAGACCGATCAGCGCGAGCATCACGACGAGCCCGACCAGCGTGCCGCAGATCCGGTAGAAGCTTTTCGCGAACACCATGCCGCTTTGCGGCTGCATCACGATGAACACGGTTGTCATCGCAGTGCGCGGCTGCGGCAGGTCGAGTTTCATCGCGATGCCTAGCGCGAGCAGCGCGGCGGCGATTGCCTTGAACATGTAGAGCCACGTGCGGCCGTCGGTGCGGGCCCAGTCGGCGGCTGTGTTCAGGAAGCCGCTGAGCGATCTGGCGGGGGCGGTAGTGGAGGTGGACATGGGCGGCTCCGCTTATTGGCCCGGATGCACGGCGGCGCTGACCGTGGGTTCTGTCGCCGCCGCTGCGCTCGATGCTGCAGCCGCCACACTCGCATGACCACGACCGTGCGCAGGTAGTGCATCTGCGGCAGGCGGGGCGTCGACAGGATCGGCGAGACCGCCGCCCAGCGCCGCGACGAGCGTCGCGTGTGCGGTGAGCCGTGCGGCCTCGATGCGTGCGATGCCTTCCTGTGCGCGCAGCAACTGGTTCTGCGCAACGAGTACGTTCAGATAGTCGGTCAGGCCGCGCCGGTAGCCTTCGCGCGCCAGCGTGTAGTTCCTGCGTGCCGCATCGACCGAGCGCTGCGCATCGTTCTGCTGCGTGGCAAGCGAGCGCATCCGCACGACCTGGTCGGCGATCTGTTTCAGCGCACTGACGATCGTCTGATCGTAGGCGCTGACCGCCTCGTCATAACCCGCCGATGCCGCACCGAGTTCTCCGCGTAGCCGGCCACCGTCGAAGATCGGCAGCGACAGCGCCGGGCCGGCGGTCCAGCCGCCGTTTGCCGAGCGCAGGAACTGGAACAGCGGGCCTGCCGCAGCAAATCCGCCGAGCGAGCCAAGCAGATTGACGTCCGGATAGAAACCGGCCTTCGCGACGTCGATGCCGCGCGCCTGCGCGGCGACGCTCCAGCGGGCGGCGACGATGTCAGGGCGATGGCCGATCAGCTCGGCGGGCAGCGCGGACGGCAGACCGGCAGGCGCATCGAGTGCGAGCTGCGGGCGCGTGATCGCATCGCCGGAACCAGGCCCCTTGCCGGCCAGCGCAGCCAACTGATTGCGGTTCAGCGCGATCGCCTCTTCAAGCACATCGATCTGCCGCTCATAGTCGGGCAGCGGCGTTTCCGCCTGGCTCACTTCGAGCTGCGTGCCGAGGCCGCCTTTCAGGCGCCGCTGCGCGAGCGAGAGGATCTGTTGCTGCTGGTCGCGCGTCGCCTTCGCGATGTCGAGCAGCGCGTAGTTCATCGACATGTCGATGTACGCGCGCACCACGTTGGTTTCGATTTCGAGTTGCGCGGCGCGGGCATCGGCGGCGCGCATGTGGGCGAGGTCGAGTGCCTGTTCGGCGCTGTTGTGGTCCTTGCCCCACAGGTCGAGGTGATACGACAGGCCAATCGTGCCCGTGTTGTCCCAGGTGTTCGCGTTCGAGAGCGGGCCGGGGCCGTAGTAGACGTTGTCGGGCCAGTGCTGGCGCTCGATCGACAGATTGCCGTTGATCTGCGGCGATAGTGCCGAGGCGGCCACGCCCGCCATCGACCGTGCTTCGCGCACACGTGCCTGCGCGGCCGCCAGCGTCGGGTTGCCGGCTTCGGCCGAGGTTACCCATGCATTCAGTTGCGGGTCGTTGTAGGCGCTCCACCAGTCGGCGGCGGACCACTTCGCGTCGGCGTTCGCGGCGCGAATTGCAGCGCCCGCATCGAGCGACGAAGGGTCGACCGCATGCGTTTGCGGCGCGATGCCTCCGGTACTGGCGCAGCCGGCGATTATTGACGAGATCGTAAGAACCGCGAGCGCGGCGATCCCTTTCTGTACCGGAAACTGCACGATTGCCTCCCTGAATGCGATAGAACCCTGTGCGTCATTATATTTTTCGGCTGATTGGCGAATAACCCGTAAAAATGCGAAGCATTCTTACCGATCTTGAGATAATCGCTTTCACGATACGTGTAACAATCGAGCCGTCTCAGGAAGGGATTCGTATGGATACGCTTCAAAATATGCGCGTATTTGTCCGTGTCGTAGAAGCGGGCAGTTTCACCGGTGCGGCGCAGCACCTGAATACGACGACGGCTTATGCATCGCGCGCGGTGTCCGATCTCGAAGCGCATCTGCGCACGCGTCTGCTGAACCGCACGACGCGCCGCATCGCGCTGACCGAGGCCGGCGAGCGTTACCTGCAGCGCTGCGAGCAGATCCTTGCCTATGTCGACCAGGCGGAAGCCGAGGCGAGCGATGCGCATGCGCGCCCGTCCGGCAAGCTGAAAGTGCACGCGATGGCGAGTTTCGGTCAGCAGTATGTGGTGCCGGCGGTCGGCCGCTACCAGCAACGCTATCCGGATGTGCAGATCGAACTGACGCTCGCTCAGCGCCTGCCCGATCTGCTCGACGAAGGCTACGACGTGTCGTTGACGCTCGCCATCGATCTACCGGATTCCGGGCTCGTATCGCAGCGCATCGGCGCGGCATTCAGCATTCCGTGCGCGTCGCCCGCCTATCTGGAGCTCTACGGCGTGCCGCAGACACCGCACGACCTGAAGAACCACGTATGCCTGCGCATGGTCACGCCGATATCGCCGGCCGACGAATGGAGCTTCAACGGGCCGGACGGCCAGCACACTATTGCGCTTGGCCCGGCGACGTTTCAGGTCAATGTCGCCGAGGCGGCGGCCATGGCGGCGCGCGTGGGCATGGGCATCGGGTTGATCCCGCTTTATTCGGCGATCAGCGGATTGCGTAGCGGCGAACTCGTGTGGCTGCTGCCCGAGTACACGGCGCAGGAGATGAATATTTACGCGCTGTACCCGTCGCGCCAGTATCTCGACGCGAAAATCCGCACGTGGGTGGAGTTTCTGCGCGACGAAGTGCCGGCCACGCTCGCCGCCGATCAGGCCGAGTTGCGGCAGTTCGCGCGTAGCTGAGCGGGGGCGGCGGGCGTGTTACAAATGTGGCGCGCCGCAACACTTCCTTACTTCTGCGGGCGAATTGACCTGTTAACGTCTAGTAGCGAATCAACGAAGCAATCTGGTAACTCAGCAATGAAGAGGCACTCATGGATACCCAAGTGATGATCGGCGTCGCCGTCATGTTCGGATTGATCGCGATCGCCGCATCGCGCGACCTGCTGCAACGCCTGCGTGCGAAGCAGCAACTCGTGCCGGTCCGCATCCGCCCGACGCGGACTACGCGCGACGAGCGCAAGCGCTAGGCTTCGCTGCCGGAGATCGGCGCGCGACTTTGCTTCAGACGTCGACGGTCCGGTCCCACGCGAAGTCGGGGTTTTCGAACTGGCCCGTGCGCCGGTCGAAATAGCCACGCGGGTTGCACACGACGCGTGTGCCGTTGACCGTGTAGTCGAATCCGGTATGCGTGTGGCCGTGCACCCATAGCACGGCCGGCGTGCCGATGAGCGTCGACAGATCGCTGACGAATCCCGCCGACACGAGATCTTCCGCGTAGCGCGCAGCGAGACTCAGGCGATGCGGCGCATGATGCGTGACGACGATTGTCTTGCCGGCAAAAGGTCGTGCCAGTTCCGTTTCGAGCCACGCTCGCGCGCGTTCGTGCAGCGCGAGGCTGTCTTGAGGTGTGAAGTTGCGCGCAGCGGCGCTACCTGCCTGCTGCGCTGCCGACAGAGCGGTTTCATCGCGCTGCGCCGGCCACGTCACCTGAATCAATCCCAGAAAATCCAGCATCACTCGTTTCGCGGCCGCGATCGATTCCGCGCGCTCGTCGGCGCTCGCACCGTATAGCGCAAAGTCGGTCCATAGCGTCGTGCCGAGTACGCGCCAGCGGCCGGCCGGATCGACGAGCGCGGCATTGTTCAGGAAGTGCACGTTATCGACTGAAGCGGCGGCATCGTGCATCGCCGCTTCGAGCGCGCCGAACTCACCGTCGTAATACTCGTGATTGCCCGGCACATAGACGACCGGCACATTGCCGTCGAAAGTCTCGGCGGCCCAGCGCAATCCTTCTGCGTGATTGTGGATGTCGCCCGCGAGTATCACCAGGTCGGCATCCGCGTGCGGAACGATCGCCGGCTCGTTGTATTCCAGATGCAGATCGGACAGGATGCGGACTTTCACGGCGGCGACTCCTGCAGGAGTGGGGTTCGGCGTGCGACTAGCGCAGCACCTTGCCCGGGTTCATCAGATTGAGCGGATCGAGCGCGTGTTTGACGGCCTGCATCAAGCGCACTTCGAGATCGGACTTGTAGTGCGCCGCTTCGTCGATTTTCAGCTGACCGAGGCCGTGTTCGGCGCTGATGCTGCCGCGGTGCCGGTGCACGCTGTCGTAGACGATCTGGTTGATCGGCCCCTGGTGCTCCGCCAGAAAACCCTTCGCATCGACGCCTTCCGGTGCCTGCACGTTGTAGTGCAGGTTACCGTCGCCGAGATGCCCGAATGTGACCATCCGCACGCCCGGTAGCGCCTGTGCAATTGCGGCGTCGGTTTCGTCGATGAAGTGGCCGATGCGCGAGATCGGCACGGCGATGTCGTGCTTGATGTTCAACCCTTCCTCGGCCTGCGCGAGCGGAATATGTTCGCGCAGATCCCAGAACGCCTGCGATTGCGCGAGGCTTTCGGCCACCACCGCATCGTCGACGATGCCGGCTTCGAGCGCGGCTTCCATCAGTTGCTCGAACAGCGCGCGGGCGTGTGCCTCGCTTTCGCTGTCCGACAGTTCGAGCAGCACGACTTGCGGATGCGTGTCGGCAAACGGATAGCGCAGCTGCGGAAAATGCCGGCCAACAAGGCGCAGACAGAAATCCGACATCAGTTCGAAGCCAGTCAGAAGCGGTCCGGCCATGCGCTGTGCGAGCGCGAGAAAATCGAGCGCCGCATGAGGAGATGCCAGCGCGGCGAGCGCGGTTACTTGAGCAGCGGGCTGCGGATGCAGTTTCATCACAGCAGCCGTAATAATGCCGAGCGTGCCCTCCGCACCGATGAACAGATCGCGCAGATCGTAGCCCGTGTTGTCCTTGCGCAGCCCGCGCAACCCGTCCCACAGTTCGCCTTGCGGCGTCACGACTTCGAGGCCGAGACACAGCTCGCGTGTATTGCCGTAGCGCAGGACACCGGTGCCGCCCGCGTTGGTAGCGAGGTTGCCGCCAATCGTGCAGCTTCCTTCCGCGGCGAGGCTCAATGGAAATAGCCGGCCTGCATCGGCGGCACGCGCCTGGACTTCGGCGAGCACCACGCCGGCTTCGACGGTGATGGTGTTGTTGTGCGGATCGATATCGCGTACCCGGTTCAGGCGCCGCAGCGTCAGCACGGCCTGGTGGCCGCTCGCGTCCGGCGTCGCACCGCCGACGAGGCCCGTGTTGCCGCCCTGCGGCACGAGCGCGATGCCGTGTTCGACGGCGAGCTTCACGAGTGCGGCGACTTCCTGTGCGTTCGACGGGTTCAGCACCGCGCAGGCGGCGCCGGTGTAGCGGCGGCGCCAGTCGGTCAGAAACGGAGCGGTGTCGTGCGGATCGGTGAGCACATGAGCGGCGCCGATAGCGGCGCGGCAGGCGTCGACAAACGACTGGACGGAGGCAGGAGTAGTGGCAGCGGCTTGAGTCATGATGAAATCGTACGAGTGAATGTGCGACGTGCGGATGAACGGGACAGCGCGTTTTTTCGATTATTTACGAAGCTTGCGCGGTTTTCTTTGCGCGCCGTGCTGCGCGCTTAAACGGTGCGACATAAACGAGCGCGCAAACGAAAAAGATCAGCGAGAGACCCACTTCGAGCCAGCCGAGTCGCGCGCTGAAGCCCGGGTCCGACATGCCGCGCACGATGCCTTCCGCGAAGTACAGCAGCACCAGCATCGACGCCCACTGCAGCGTGTACAGTCGGCGACGCCATACGCCAGGCACAGCGCACAGCAGCGGGAGTGCTTTCAGCACGAGCGCCGAACCGCCGGGCCGCAGCGGTGCAAGCCACCATTCCCATGCGACGCACAACACGATCAGCGCGATCAGGGCAGCGTTGGCGCCAAGCGCGGCAGTCGCGTTTCCAGCGACGGGATCGGCAGCGGTCGATTGATTCCCTGTAGAAGAAGCGGGTACGCGCGGCGTACTCATGGCCGCTCGCTCATGACAGCCGCGGTGCGCGCGATGCGGGCGCCGAGTGCGACGGCAAGCGCGCGTTCGTCGGCGGAGATGCCTTGCTGCGCGGAGTCGGCGCGTGCGAAGTGCGAGGCGCCGTACGGCGTGCCGCCGGTCAGCGTCGTGGTCAGCGTGCTCTCGGTGTACGGAATGCCGACGATCAACATGCCGTGGTGCAGGAGCGGAAGCATCATCGACAGCAGAGTCGTTTCCTGGCCGCCGTGCAGGCTGCCCGTCGCCGTGAACACACCGGCCGGCTTGCCGGCCAGCGCGCCAGAGAGCCACTGCGGCGTCGTGCCGTCGAGGAAATACTTGAGCGGCGCGGCCATGTTGCCGAAGCGCGTCGGCGAGCCGAGTGCAAGGCCTGCGCATTCTTCGAGGTCGCGCAGTTCGGCGTAGGGCGGGCCTTCGGCGGGGATATCGGGCTGGGTGGCTTCGCAGACGGTGGAGACGGGAGGCACGGTGCGCACACGCGCCTGCATGCCGGCCACGCTGTCGACGCCGTGTGCGATCGCCAGCGCGAGCTCGCGAGTGGCGCCGTAACGGCTGTAGTAGAGGACGAGAATGTCTTTCATGGGCCTTATCGGTGAGCGGTTATTATAGGGGCTACGTCTGCCGCCGCGCCCGGCAATGGGCTTCGCGCCTTGCCTGCGCGGGCACATCGAGCAGCATGAAAGTCGCAAGAAAGCAGCAAGAGGGAGGGTTGTCGTTGTCCAGAGTGCGTATCGATCTCGACATGCTCAGGCGTTTCGCGCAGTTTGCCGCGCAGCGCAGCAGCGAAGATCGCATTCCCCAGGTGGCGGGTAGTCTGACGTTCACCACCATGCTGTCGCTCGTTCCGCTGGCGACGGTTGCGTTCGCGCTGTTCACCGCGTTTCCGATCTTCGCGTCGTTCCAGGCATCGCTGCAGGGCTTCCTCGCCGATCACCTGATGCCCGCGCAGTTCAACAGCCAGATCTTCCGTTACCTGAACCAGTTCGCGTCGAAGGCGAAGGGCCTCACCACGCTCGGGATGATCATCTTGTTCGTCACATCGGTGATGACGATGATGACGGTCGAGTCGGCGTTCAACGTGATCTGGCGTGTGCGCAAGCCGCGCCCGTTCGCGCAGCGCGTGCTCGTGTACTGGGCGATCCTGACGCTCGGGCCGATCCTGATCGGCGTGAGCCTGTCGATCTCGTCGTATCTGTTCACCCAGTCGATGGCGCTGCAAGCCGCGCAAAGCATCACGCCGGTTATTGAATGGGCGCTCACGGGCGCGGCGCTGCCGCTCACCATCCTCGCGTTCACGCTGCTCTACGTTTATCTGCCGAACTGCCGGGTGGAGTGGCGTGATGCGGTCGTGGGCGGTATCTGTGCGGCGATCGCGTTTGAACTCGCGAAGCGCGGCTTCGGCTACTACATCCGCCGCATGCCGACCTATACGGCGGTGTACGGCGCGTTCGCGGTGGTGCCGCTGTTTCTGCTGTGGATGTACCTGACGTGGTTGATTACGCTCGGCGGTGCGATGGTGACGTCCGCATTGCCGGTGATCCGCACGGGGCAGTTCCATCGACCGCAGTTTGCGGGCAGCGATCTGCTCGATGCGCTCGAACTGCTGGGGCGGCTTTCCGAGGCTCGCGATGCGGGCAAGCGCGGCTACACCGCGCAGCAGCTTGCGCGGATGTTGCGACGCGATCTCGATACCGCGACGCGGTTGCTGCATGAGCTGGAAGAGCTCGAGTGGGTGGCGCGGCTCGAGGAACACGGCGCACAGCCGCGCTTTCTGATGCTCGCGAATCCCGGACAGGTGACGGTCGAACGGCTCTTCGATCTGTTCGTGATCGACCGGAAGGAAATGGCGTATCAGCTCAATCTGAGTTCGACGCGGCTTGATCGGGACACGCTGCTTGGTGCTTTGGAAAACGACAGCTTGCATGTGACGCTGGCTACGCTGCTGTCGGCGCGTGCGGCGGCGAGGGCGGCTCAGGCTGCCGAAGCGGCGGGGCATAACGCGCCGGAGACTTCGCACCAGGCGGCGTGAAGGTGCGATAGCGGGGCGGTCTGGGGAATGAGGACGCTGGAACCGGCAGCTACAACGAAAGCTTGCCGATGCAGGTCTTGGCGATTACTGAACAGCCAGTTCTTCGAGAAGCACTTCGGGGTGTCGTGCGGCAATGTTGAGAAGGCGCTTTGCGGCTCCAGTCGGCAACCGCCGACCTTGCTCCCATTCTTGCAAAGTACGAATCGACACGCCGAGCGCAGTCGCGAATTGCGATTGCGACAGGCCAAGCTTGCTGCGTGCTTCGCTCGCCGTGCTGACCGCGACTTTGGTGGAACGAGCTGCTTCACCGGCCTTCATTTGCTTCACGGCCTGTAGCAATTCCGCTCCGATGTCGCGCGTTGCGTCGCGTGCGATCAGGTCTTTTTCGTTCTTAGGCATTTTCGATAGCCTCCTTGATTGCCTTGAGCGTATGAGCAGGCAGATTTTCTAGTGCGCTCTTGGCATAGATGGTCAGCAACCAGATTTCGCCATTGGCGAGCCGGTTGTAATAGATGACTCGAACGCCGCCGCTCTTTCCACTGCCTTGGCGCTTCCAGCGAACTTTCCGGCAGCCTCCCGATCCGGGAACCACGTCCCCAGCTTCGGGATTGCTGGCGAGCCATCCGCAGAATTCGCCGCGTTCGTTCTCCGTCCAGTAGTCGGAGACGTAGTTTTTGAAGAGCGGAGTTTCAACGATCGTCAGCATGGAATGATTATACGTCGCTGACGTATGCGTTGCAATATTTGAGGCGCCTGAGATAAATCGCTACAGCGGTTTTCGCACCCTTCCTCAGGCACGAAAACTGATTGAAACCGGTGCTGCTATAGCGGCTACAACGAAACCTTGCCGATGCAGATGTCCTTAAACATCACCCAGTCCCCCATCAAGCTATAAACCGGATGACGAAACGTGGCAGGCCGGTTTTTCTCGAAGAAGAAATGGCCGACCCACGCGAACCCGTAACCGCAGACCACTGCGGCCGGCAGCCAGAGCCAGTCACCCATTGCGAGTGCCATCGCCAAGCAGCCGATTACCCCCAGCGACCCGATGAAATGCAGCCGCCTTGAGATCAGGTTGCGATGTTCGTCGAGATAGAACGGATAGAACTCCGCGAAGCTCGCGAAGTGCTCGGTGTGAGTAGTTTGGCGCATGATCGCCTCCCTGTTCCGTTTCCCTTGCCGGCGCCGTTAGCGGCGCCCGGCTTGATCCATTGTGCTGCGATCGACCGGCGCGTGCAACCGGGCTGAGGCCCGGTGTTGCGTGGCGGCAAGGGCTTGCGGATCAACCGGCGAATCAGCTACCGGAAAGCGGGCGCGAGGCGAAATCGAACAGAGCGTCGAGCGTCGCGTCCGGTTGCTCGGTCATCAATGCATGGCCGGCGTCGAGCGTGACGGTGTCCACTGTCGCGCCGGCGGCCGCGAACGCATCGGCGAGCGCCCGCGCAGCGCGTGGCGGCGTCATCGCATCGCGCTTCCCGACGATGAAACGCACCGGGCAACGCACCTGCGCAGCACGTTCGAGCCCGTCCGTGTATGCGTTGCAGGCGGCGAAGTCGGTATGGAACAACTGCGGTTCACCGGTTGCGGAGACGCGCTCCATCAGGCGCTGATTCATGCCATGCAGCCAGAAGCCCGGCCCCGGGCACGACGGTTTCGCGGCAAACGTCGAATGCGACCACTGGTTGACCATCTCGATCGCTTCGGGCTCGCGCTCGCGTGCCGCGTCGAGCAGTGTGGCGGACACGGTCATCGGCACCGCGGTCGCGAGCAGCGCGAGATGGGTGACGCGATCTGCATAGCGGCCGGCGAAATCGAGCGCAATCAGCGACCCCATGCTATGACCGGCGACGAACGCACGCTGCACACCCACGGCATCGAGCAGCGCGGCGAGCCAGTCGGCCATCCCGGCGACGCTCGACAGTGCGGGCCCTGCGCTGCGGTGATGACCCGGCAGATCGACGGCGAGCACGCTGAAGCCGTGATGAGCGAAGTAGCGGGTTTGCAGCGCCCATACGCTGTGATCATGCTCGGCGCCGTGGATGAAAACCGCGCACGGCAGGGCAGGATCGAAAGATTTGCCGCCGGTATAGGCGTAAGCAGGCGTTCCGCGGACGTCGATAATCATGCGGACGTCTCCTTACGGGCAGCGCCGCCCGAGGACGCGGCCGGCGCCTTCTGCGCCGCTTTCAGCGCGCGTTTCAGGTCGTCGATCAGATCGTCGGGATCTTCGAGACCGATCGACAGCCGGATCGTCCCTTCGGCAATTCCGGCTGCCGCCAGCGCCGCCGCGTCCATGCGGAAATGCGTGGTCGATGCGGGATGAATGACGAGCGAGCGCGCATCGCCGACATTCGCGAGATGCGAGAACAGCGACAGCGTTTCGATAAAACGCCGGCCGGCCGCGCGATCGCCGCGCAGGTTGAAGCTGAACACCGCACCCGCACCGCGTGGCAGCAGGCGCTGCGCGAGCGCGTGGTCCGGGTGC
Source organism: Paraburkholderia megapolitana (assembly GCF_007556815.1). Classification (NCBI taxonomy): domain Bacteria; kingdom Pseudomonadati; phylum Pseudomonadota; class Betaproteobacteria; order Burkholderiales; family Burkholderiaceae; genus Paraburkholderia; species Paraburkholderia megapolitana. The sequence continues at coordinate 3,055,267 of NZ_CP041745.1, read as the reverse complement.
GAGGCGAGTTCCGGATATGCCACCGATTCGACGGCCGCGTGTGCCACGAGAAACTCGACGATCCGGCGCGTATTGGCGACATGTCGTTCCATGCGCAGCGGCAGCGTTTCGATACCTTGCAGCAACTGCCACGCCGCCTGCGGATGCAGACACGCGCCGAAGTCGCGCAATCCTTCGCGGCGCGCCCGCAGCAGGAACGGCGCGACGGTGCTTTCTTCGGCGAACACCATGCCGTGGAAGCCGTCGTACGGTTCGGTGAATTCGGGGAAGCGGCCGGATGCGTCGAAGTCGAACGTCCCGCCGTCAACCAGCACGCCGCCGATCGTCGTCCCGTGCCCGCCGAGGAACTTGGTCGCGGAGTGATAGATGAAATCCGCACCGTGCGCGAACGGCTGCAGCAGGTACGGGGTCGTGAAAGTCGAGTCGACCAGCAGCGGCACGCGGTGGTCGTGCGCAATCTGCGCAACCGAGGCGATGTCGAGCACGTCGAGCCCCGGGTTGCCGAGCGTTTCGCCGAACAACAGACGCGTGTTCGGCCGCAACGCCGCACGCCAGGCGGCGAGATCGCCCGGTTTGACGAAGGTCGTCTCGATGCCGAAGCGGCGCAGCGTGTAATTGAGCAGGTTGTGCGAGCCGCCATACAGCGCGCTTGACGCGACGATATGCGAACCGGCGCCCATCAGCGTGGCGATCGCCAGATGCAGCGCGGCCTGGCCGCTCGCGGTGCCGATCGCGCCCGCGCCGTTTTCGAGCGCGGCGACGCGTTCCTCGAAAACGGCGACGGTCGGATTCGAGATCCGCGAATAGACATGCCCGGCACGCTCCATATTGAACAGCGAAGCCGCGTGATCGGTGTCGCGGAACGAAAACGACGTGGTCTGGTAGATTGGCGTGGCACGCGCGCCGGTCGTGGGATCGGGGGCGGCGCCGGCGTGCAGCGCGAGCGTATCGAAACGGTTGGCGGACATCCTGGCGGGCGCAGCCGCGTACGGCCTGCGCAAAGGGTGAAGGTGGCGGCCATCCTATCATCCCGGGCGGGACGCCCCGAAGCGCCTTTTTGGGGCCTTCCAGGGGACCATCGGGGTGCGTCCTGCGCCCGCCCGCCGGGCGATGGCGGGCTTTCCGGGCACCTTCCGCGCGCTTTCCTTTTATGGGCCTTTCCGCTAGCATCGAAAATCAGTCATGCGATACCGGCGTCATCAGGAGACAAATCATGCGGGTCAGCGACATTCTCAAGGTCAAGGGCAACACCCTTTTTACGGTTACCCCCGACACATCGTTGGACGACGCAGTCACTGCGATGGCGGAGCACGACATCGGTTCGCTGGTGGTGATGGAATACGGCGATCTGGTGGGCATGCTGACGTTCCGCGAGATCATCCTCACCTTGCGCCGCAATGGCGGTAGCGTCGGTACATCGACGATCCGCAAGGTCATGGACGATCATCCGATCACCTGCACACCGGAAACCGACGTCAACGAAGTGCGCCGCATGATGCTCGAGCATCACGTGCGTTATCTGCCGGTGCTTGAAAGCCGCGCGTTGATGGGCGTGATCTCGTTCTACGACGTCGCGAAGGCAGTGGTCGAAGAGCAGGGTTTCGAGAATCGCATGCTCAAGGCCTATATCCGCGACTGGCCGGAAGAGCAGGAACCGCAGCAGGCGCGCTAGCCGGCGCGTCGCGCTGGCATGCTGTGCATGTCGCCATGCGGTTGAGCCATACCAGGGCGCGCGCGAAAGCGGGCGCTTTTTTTGTTCGCGTGTCTATTTGCGTACGCAGGAGAGTGAGATGAATCTGCGCCCACGCGTTTGCTCGCAACACCTGTCCCCGCATGTGTCCATATCCATGCGCCCCTTGCCGTTTATCCAACTCTCATGAGCGACCGCCCGCTACCTGCCGCCACTCCTGCCGCCCAGAGCGCGCACGCACACGAATCCCAGTTCGCCCTGCTGGGCGAACGCCGTTTCTCGCCGTTTTTCTGGACCCAGTTTCTCGGTGCGATGAACGACAATGTGTTCAAGATCGGCTTTACGTCGCTTGTCACGTATCAGACCGCGCGCTTTTCCGGTGTGGACGCGAAGACCGCGGCGTTCCTGATTTCCGCAATCTTCATCCTGCCGTTCGTGCTGCTGTCCGCGACCTCGGGACAGATCGCCGACAAGTACGACAAGGCGACGCTCACGCGCCTCGTGAAGACGTTCGAAATCGGCGTGATGTTGATCGGCGGGGCGGGGTTCTGGTTTCACAACGCGTCGTTGCTGTATCTCGGCACGTTCCTGATGGGCGTGCATTCGACGCTGTTCGGCCCCGTCAAGTATGCGTACCTGCCGCAGCATCTGTCGAAGGCGGAGTTGGTCGGCGGCAACGGGCTCATCGAAATGGGCACCTTCGTTGCGATCCTGATCGGCACGATAGCCGGGGGCGCCGCGGCCGGTTTCGTCGAGCATGGCGCGGTGGTGCTCGCCGGCATGTGCGTCGTGATCGCGCTGGCGGGACGCGCGGTGTCGGTGGCGGTGCCATCCACGCCGGCGCTGCAGCCCGATCTGCGCATCAACTGGAACCCGGTCAGCGAAACGTGGCGCAATCTGAAGCTGGCGCGCGAAGATCGCACCGTGTTTCTGAGCCTGCTCGGTATTTCGTGGCTGTGGTTTTTCGGTGCGACCTTCCTGTCGTCGTTTTTCCGTTTCGCGAAGGAAGTGCTGTCCGCGAATCCCGATGTCGTCACCGTGCTGCTCGCGACGTTCTCGATCGGCATCGGTAGCGGCTCGTTGATGTGCGAACGGCTGTCGAAACGGCGCATCGAAATCGGCCTCGTGCCGCTCGGCTCGATCGGCATGAGCGTGTTCGGCATCGATCTGTTTTTCGCGAGCCATGCGCTGCCGGCCGCGCCACATCTGCTGTCGGTCGGCGAGTTTCTCGCGGTGCCGGCGCACTGGCGCGTGCTGGTCGATCTGCTGCTGCTGGCGATGTTCGGCGGCTTTTACAGCGTGCCGCTGTACGCGTTGATCCAGAGCCGCAGCCAGCCGACTCACCGCGCGCGCATCATCGCGGCGAACAATATTCTCAATTCGCTGTTCATGATCGTGTCCGCGTTGATGGCCGTCGGGTTGACGGCGCTCGGGGTGGGCATTCCGGGCATCTTCCTGACCACTGCGCTGCTCAACATCGTAGTCGCCGCATACATCTATTCGCTGGTGCCGGAGTTTCTGCTGCGCTTTATCGCGTGGATGCTCGTGCACACGTTCTACCGGATTCGCCTCGTGCACGCCGAACGCATCCCGGAGGAAGGAGCGGCGGTGCTGGTGTGCAATCACGTCAGCTATGTCGATGCGATCGTCATCATGGCGGAGAGCCCGCGACCGATCCGCTTCGTGATGGATCACCGGATCTTCCGCACACCGTTTGCAGGCTGGGTGTTCCGGCACGGGAAGGCGATTCCGATCGCGCCCGCGCACGAAGACCCCGACATGCTGGCGCGTGCGTACGATGCCTGCGCGGCGGCGCTGACCGATGGCGATCTCGTGTGCATTTTTCCCGAGGGCAAGCTGACCAAAACCGGCGATATGAACCCGTTCCGCCACGGCGTGACCGAGATCATTCGCCGGACACCGGCGCCGGTCGTGCCGATGGCGCTGCGCGGGCTGTGGGGCAGCTACTTCTCGCGGGCCGCCGAAGCGCGCGTGCCCCGGCCGCTAAACAAAGGCGTGATGAGCCGCCTGACGCTGGCGGTGGGCGAGCCGCTCAGCGCCGAGGAAGCGACGCCGGAACGGCTGCAACAGATCGTCAGCGAGTTGCGCGGCGCGCGTAAGTGAAGCGCTCGGGCCGCGGCAGGCAAAGCCGCGGCGCTTGGAAGGCTTATGGTCCGTCCCGCGTAGCCAGAAGCGGGCTGGCATAATATCGGTCTCCCGCATTTCTTTGGACTCCGCTCATGTCCGGCAATACTCTCGGTACGCTTTTCACCGTCACGACGTTCGGCGAGTCGCATGGACCGGCTATCGGTTGCGTGATCGACGGCTGTCCGCCGGGCATGGCGCTCGCCGAAGACGACATCCAGTTCGAACTCGATCGCCGCAAGCCCGGCACCTCGCGCCACGTGACGCAGCGCCAGGAAGAGGACAAGGTCGAGATCCTGTCCGGCATCTTCGAAGGCCGCACGACCGGCGCGCCGATCGCGCTACTGATCCGCAACACCGACCAGCGCAGTAAGGACTACGGCAACATCGCCGATACCTTCCGTCCCGGTCACGCCGACTACACCTACTGGCAAAAATACGGCATTCGCGATTACCGTGGCGGTGGCCGGTCGTCCGCTCGTCTGACCGCGCCGACGGTGGCCGCCGGTGCGGTCGCGAAGAAGTGGCTGCGCGAGCATTTCGGCGCCGAGATTCGTGCGTACATGGCGACGCTCGGCGAGATCGACGTGCCGTTCGTCGATTGGGCACATGTGCGCGAGAACCCGTTCTTCGCGCCGAATCAGGACATCGTGCCGCAGCTCGAAGCGTATATGGATGCGCTGCGCAAAGACGGCGATTCGATCGGTGCGCGCATCAACGTGGTGGCGTCGGGCATTCCGGTCGGTTTCGGCGAGCCGTTGTTCGACCGCCTCGACGCCGACATCGCACACGCGATGATGGGCATCAATGCGGTGAAGGGTGTCGAGATCGGCGCCGGTTTCGCGAGCGTTGCGCAGCGCGGCTCGGTGCATGGCGACGAGTTGACGCCGGAAGGGTTCGTCGGCAATCACGCGGGTGGGGTGCTCGGCGGTATTTCGACCGGGCAGGACATCACGGTGTCGATCGCGATCAAGCCGACTTCGAGCATCCGTACGCCGCGCCGTTCGATCGATCGAAGCGGACAACCGGTGGTCGTCGAAACGTTCGGGCGCCACGATCCGTGTGTCGGTATCCGCGCGACGCCGATCGCCGAAGCGATGCTCGCGCTGGTGCTGATCGATCATGCGCTGCGTTATCGCGCGCAATGCGGCGACGTGACGGTCGATACACCGAAGATCGCGGCAAGCGCGCCGTAACTTAAGCGGGACGCAGCAAAAAAAAGCACCGCGCGCGGTGCTTTTTTCATGTCTGGAGCGATGTGCGCCGTAGCGTCACATGTTCGGATAATTCGGACCGCCGCCACCTTCCGGCGTCACCCACACGATATTCTGCGTCGGATCCTTGATGTCGCAGGTCTTGCAGTGCACGCAGTTCTGCGCGTTGATCACGAGCCGCTCGCTACCGTCGTCGTTCTTGACGAACTCGTACACGGCGGCCGGGCAGTAGCGACCTTCCGGCCCGGCGTAAGTGCGGTAGTTGACGTTGACCGGCACCGTCGGATCTTTCAGCGTCAGATGCGCGGGCTGGTTTTCCTCGTGGTTCGTGTTCGAGATGAACACCGACGAAAGCCGATCGAACGTCAGCTTGCCGTCCGGCTTCGGATATTCGATCTGCTTGCACTGCGACGCCGGCTTCAGCATCTCGTGATCCCAATGCTGGTGATGCAGCGTCCACGGCACATTGCCGCTGAATACCTTCTGCTCGATACCGACCATCAGCGTGCCGAGGTACAGGCCCTTGCTCATCCACTGCTTGAAATTGCGCGCGCGATGCAACTCGGTGTACAGCCAGGAGGTCTTGAAGGTGTCGGGGAATGCGGCCAGTTCGTCGGACTGACGGCCGGCCTGCACGGCGTCGAATGCGGCGTCGGCGGCGAGCATGCCGGTCTTGATCGCAGCGTGGCTGCCCTTGATCCGCGCGACGTTGAGAAAGCCCGCGTCGTCGCCGACCAGTGCGCCGCCCGGAAACACCAGCTTCGGCAGCGACTGCAAACCGCCTGCCGTGATGGCCCGTGCGCCATACGACACGCGTTTGCCGCCTTCGAGAAACGCGCGGATCGCCGGATGCGTCTTGTAGCGCTGGAATTCCTCGAACGGCGACAGGTACGGGTTCGTATAGCCGAGACCGACGATGAAGCCGACCATCACCTGGTTGTTGTCGATGTGATAGAGGAACGAGCCGCCGTACGTATCGCTTTCGAGCGGCCAGCCGGCCGAGTGGATCACGAGGCCGGGCTTGTGCTTCGCCGGATCGATTTCCCACAGTTCCTTGATGCCGATGCCGTACACCTGCGGATCGACGCCGTCGCGCAGCTTGTATCGGTCGGACAACTGGCGACCAAGATGCCCGCGCGCGCCTTCGCAGAACAATGTGTACTTCGCATGCAGTTCCATGCCGAGCTGGAAGTTCTCGGTCGGCTCGCCGTCTTTGCCGACACCCATGTTGCCGGTCGCGACGCCCTTGACCGAGCCATCGTCGTTATAGAGGATTTCCGCAGCCGGGAAGCCCGGGAAAATTTCGACGCCGAGCGCCTCGGCCTGCTGACCCAGCCAGCGCGTCACGTTGGCGAGGCTGACGACGTAGTTGCCGTGGTTCTTGAAGTTGTCCGGGAGCATCCAGTTCGGCACGGCCTTCGCGCCGGTTTCGGACAGGAACAGGAAGCGGTCTTCGCTCACCTCGACGTTGAGCGGCGCGCCTTTTTCCTTCCAGTCGGGGATCAATTCGATGATGGCTCGCGGGTCCATGACGGCCCCGGAGAGGATGTGGGCCCCGACCTCCGAGCCCTTTTCGAGCACGCAGACCCCGATCTCGACGCCTTTCTCCTGCGCCCGCTGCTTGAGCCGGATCGCCGCGGACAGACCCGCCGGGCCGCCGCCAACGATCACCACGTCGTATTCCATTGACTCGCGCGGGCCATATTGCTCAATGAGACTTGTGGGGGTCATTGAAGCTCCTCTTACCGTTAGAATGCTTTTTTCGGGTTCGTATTGTCAGCGAACGATACCTGCGCTGCAACCGGATGAACAGAGATTAGCACGATCGTTCTATTTATGTGGTACGGTGGCGACGCGCGCAATCGAGGTCATTGGCGGTATCGCCGCGCCTGCAACCCTCATCAAAACAAGGAAAGACAATGGGCCGTTCGATCAATCTGGAAGGCAAGGTCGCGCTGATTACCGGCGCGTCGAGCGGACTCGGCAAGCGCTTTGCGCAAGTGCTGTCGCAGGCCGGTGCGAAGGTCGTGCTGGCCAGCCGCCGTACCGAACGCCTGAAGGAACTACGCGCTGAAATCGAAGCCTCCGGCGGCGCGGCGCACGTCGTCTCGCTCGATGTCACCGATTATCAGAGCATCAAGTCGGCAGTGGCGCACGCCGAGACCGAAGCGGGCACGATCGACATCCTCGTCAATAACTCGGGCGTGTCGACCACGCAGAAGCTGTCCGAAGTCACGCCCGCCGATTTCGAATACGTGTTCGACACGAACACGCGCGGCGCTTTCTTCGTCGCCCAGGAAGTCGCGAAGCGGATGATCATGCGCAGCAACAACGGCGGCCAGAAGCCCGCTTACCGGATCATCAACATTGCGTCGGTGGCGGGGCTGCGGGCGTTTCCGCAAATCGGCCTGTATTCGATGAGCAAGGCCGCTGTCGTCCATATGACGAAGGCGATGGCGCAGGAATGGGGCCGTCACGGCATCAATGTGAACGCGATCTGCCCTGGCTACATCGATACGGAAATCAATCACCATCACTGGTCGACCGAGCAGGGGCAGAAGCTGGTGTCGCTGCTGCCGCGGCACCGCGTCGGCAAGCCGGAAGATCTGGACGGCCTGCTGCTGTTGCTCGCCGCCGACGAATCGCAGTTCATCAACGGTTCGATCATTGCCGCCGACGATGGCTTCGGCCTCGCCTGACGACCGCCTGGCACGGCGCGCGCCGTGCCGGTTTTAACGAGCAGAAGAAGTACGATGAGCGAATACCACGCAGTCTTCGAGATGTCGATGCCGATCCGCTGGGGCGATATGGACGCGTTCGGCCACGTCAACAATACGATCTATTTCCGCTACATGGAGCAGGTGCGGCTCTCCTGGTTTGAGCAGATCGGCATTGCAGGCGGCAACGGCCAGGGGCAGGGACCGGTGCTCGTCAATGCATCGATGGAGTTTCTCCGGCAGCTGCATTATCCCGGCGACGTGATCGGCCGGATGACGGTCGGCAAACCCGGGCGCAGCAGCTTCGATACCGGTTTCGAACTGTTCCGCGCCGACGATCCGCAGACGCTTTATGCACGCGGCGCCGCACGCTGCGTGTGGATCGACTATGCAGCCGGCAAGTCGACGCCGCTGCCGGACCTGCTGCGCGGGACGATCGAGAACGCGCTGCTCGTCAAGCTCGGCTGAGCGTAGCCAGCACCCCATCTCCCTTCTGTTACGCCGTCACCCGTCAATGCCCGAGCAGCCGCTGCAGCAGCTCGGTGGCATTGCCCGTATCGTATTTGCGCATCAATTTCGCGCGATACACATCGACAGTGCGGGAACTGATATCGAGCGCGCGGCCAATCTGTTTGCTCGTCTTTCCCGTCACCAGTTGCGCGGCGATCTCGCGCTCGCGCGGCGTCAGTTCGACGGCAACGCGCCGGGTTGCGCTCAGATCCTCGAAAGTCCAGACGCCCGCCGCATGCGGGTCGCCGCGATCGAGCGAACGGCCGGTCACGTGACACCAGAACAGTTCGCCGTTCGTGCGCTTCATGATGCGGTCGTCGGCGTAGCTGCCCTGAGCGGTCATGATCGGCGGAATGCGCGCGCCGATCCGCTCGAATTCATCGGACGATGGATAGAGCACCTGAAACGATTGCCCGAGCAACGACTCGCGCGTACGGCCGAAGATCGCCGCGAGCTGGTCGTTGCAGTCTTCGATGATCCGCTCGCGCGACAGCACGAGTCCGATCGGCGCAAGGTGGAAGGCAGTCTGGTAATCGAGGGCGGGCGTCGGCGGCGGGTGGTGAAGAGCAATGGCGAACACTTATGTATTTTTGCGTATTGTGCCGTATCGCTGCCGCAGCGTACCCTTTCGAACAAATCACAAGGCCGCGCAGCACGGGCGAGCGAGCGGGACGCAGGTTGCGCGATCCAGCGACGACGCCCACCGCGGACGACTAGAATGACGTGACGTGACGTGACGGGCCGCGACAGCGGCGCAGCGCATCGATCCGGTTTTCGGGTTTCATATCGAGGAAGGGACAAACTGATGAACAAGGTCTATCCAGGCGCGACTGCCGCGCTCGAAGACATCGTCAAGGACGGGCAGACGTTCGCCGTCGGTGGCTTTGGTCTGTGCGGCATTCCGGAGGCGCTGATCGCGGCGCTGCGCGACACCGGCGTGAAAGGCATCACGTGTATCAGCAACAATGCGGGCGTCGACGGCTTCGGTCTCGGCCAGTTGCTCGAGACGCGCCAGGTCAAGAAGATGATCTCGTCGTATGTCGGCGAGAACAAGGAGTTCGAGCGCCAGTATTTGGCCGGCGAACTCGAACTTGAATTCACGCCGCAAGGCACGCTCGCCGAGAAGCTGCGCGCGGGCGGCTCGGGCATCCCGGCGTTCTTCACCAACACTGGCTTCGGTACGCTGATTGCCGAAGGCAAGGAAACCCGCGATTTCGACGGCAGGCAATACGTACTCGAACGTTCGCTGACCGCTGACGTCGCGCTCGTCAAGGCATGGAAAGCCGACAAATCGGGCAACCTGATCTATCGCCGCACCGCGCGCAACTTCAACCCGATGTGCGCGATGGCCGGCAAGATCACGGTCGCGGAAGTCGAAGAGATCGTCGAGGTGGGCGAGCTCGATCCGGACGCGATCCACACGCCGGGCATCTTCGTGCAGCGCATCGTGCTGAATGCGCATCCGGAGAAACGCATCGAACAACGCATCGTCCGCGCGAAAGGAGCGTGATCATGGCATGGACTCGTGACGAAATGGCCGCACGCGCGGCGAAAGAACTGCAGGACGGTTTCTACGTGAACCTCGGTATCGGCCTGCCGACGCTGGTGGCGAACCACGTGCCGGCCGGCGTCGAAGTGTGGCTGCAATCGGAGAACGGTCTGCTCGGTATCGGCCCGTCGCCGACCGAAGAAGAAGTCGACGCGGATCTGATCAACGCCGGCAAGCAGACGGTGACGACGCTGCCGGGTTCGTCGATTTTTTCGTCGGCGGATTCGTTTGCGATGATTCGCGGCGGCCACATCAATCTCGCGATCCTCGGCGCGATGCAGATCAGCAAGAAGGGCGATCTCGCGAACTGGATGATCCCGGGCAAGATGATCAAGGGCATGGGCGGCGCGATGGATCTGGTGGCCGGCGTGAAGCGTGTGGTCGTGCTGATGGAGCACGTCGCGAAGGGCGATCAGCACAAGATTCTCGAAGAATGCACGTTGCCGCTGACGGGTGTGGGTGTCGTCAATCAGATCATCACCGATCTCGGTGTGATCGACGTGACCGCCGACGGACTGAAACTGGTCGAACTGGCGCCGGGCGTGAGCGTCGATGAGATCAAGGCGAAGACCGGCGCGCCGCTCGACGTGAGCGCCGTGAACTGATCGAAACGGTATAGGCAGGTTGCTACACAGGCGGCAGTCGCACTGACACGCAAGCGAAGCGAGACGGGCAGTTGCCGCGCAGGTTGCAGTCGCGGTGTCGCACGAGGCGGGCGGAACCCAGGAATCCGGGGTTTCGCCCGCTTTGTTTTTGGGCCGGGCTGATCGCCGAGCCACTGGCCGATGGCGGCGCGTTTGCGGGTCCCCCATGACAAAGCGGTTTACAATTAGCCCTGTTCCGCAGCTTTCTTCGGGCTGCGCCGCTGGGCCGCTCGCCTGCAATGTCCGGTAGCGCCGCAGCCCACGCCACCGATGGACTCTCCGCCCGTGTCTTCGTAAGGACCCCCTGATGACCGCCACGTCCGCCGTTCCCGCCGCATCCGTCGATTCCTCTGCGCCACGTCAGCGTTTCGTCCAGTGTTCGAGCGCAAGCGGCCTGCATCGCGTCGCCTATACCGAGTGGGGCGATCCGGCCAATCCGCGCGTGCTGCTTTGCGTTCATGGGCTCACGCGCTCAGGTCGCGATTTCGATCGGGTGGCGCGGGCGTTGTCGGGCGTGTACCGGGTGGTGTGCCCCGATGTCGTAGGCCGCGGCTTGTCGTCGTGGCTCGTCAATCCAGCGGGTTACACGGTGCCCCAGTATGTCGCGGACATGATCACGCTGATCGCGCGCCTCGATGTGGAAACGGTCGATTGGTTCGGCACGTCGATGGGCGGTTTGATCGGCATGGGACTGGCCGGTCTGCCGGGCTCGCCGATCCGCAAGCTGCTGCTCAACGATGTCGGTCCGCGTCTGGATCCCGCGGCCGTTGCGCGCATCGGCGATTACCTGGGCAAGCCCGCGCGCTTCGAGACGCTGCAGCAGGGCATCGATCATGCGGCGCTGCTCGCGAAAACGTTCGGCCCGCTGACGCCCGACGAATGGCGCGAGATCAATACGCCGCTACTGCACGAGCGCGATGGCGCATGGCAGTTCCGCTACGATCCGCGCATCGCCGAGCCGTTCGCCGCGCTAACCGCGGAACAGACCGCGCTCGGCGAAGCGGCGCTGTGGCACGCGCTCGCTACCGCACCGGGGCCGGTGCTGGCCGTGCGCGGCGCGCAATCGGATCTGTTGTCGCGCGAAACGCTGGCTCAGATGGTGGAGCGCGGGCGTGCGGTGTCGAGCGTCGAGATCGAAGGCGTGGGGCACGCGCCGGCGTTTCTATCGGCGGACCAGATCGACATCGCGCGACGTTTCTTCATCGGCGCGGATGCCGACGCGTCATAATATGCGGTTGCGCGGCGCGCCATTCGCGGCAATGCGCAGTGCATCCGTTCACCCTTAACCGTCAGGACATTTCATGGCAGTCATTCGTCACCACGTCGGCAAGCGCCTTTCCGAAATCGCCGTGTACAACGGCACGGTCTACCTCGCCGGCCAGATCGCCGAAGACACCGAGCAGGACATCGCCGGTCAGACGCGCGAAGTGCTCGGGCACATCGATCGCCTGCTGGGCGAAGTGAACAGCGACAAATCGCATCTGCTGTCCGTGCAGATCTACATCTCGGACATGGTCCATTTCGCCGGCATGAACGCGGTGTGGGACGAGTGGGTCGCACAAGGTGCGACGCCGCCGCGCGCGACGGTCGAAGCGAGCCTCGCGAACCCGAAGTGCCTCGTCGAAGTGGTCGTCGTGGCTGCGCAGCGTAGCTAGCTGAATTTGCTGTCGAATACCCAGGTTCGCCGGAGCCGGCGGACCGCTGCACCATGAATACCGATACCGTTACGACTGTGCCTCAACCTGTGCCGTCTTTCGACGACGCGCTGGCGTTCGTCCGCGAACATGCGGGCGACGTGCGGCTGTCGTCCGGTGAACTGCTCGCGGAACACGCGATCGGCACGGCGTCGATCATGCGTACGCTCAACGTCGATCCGCCCGCTGTGCTCGCGGCTGCGCTGTTCGGGCTGACGCCGCACTTGCAGGACCCGGAGCAGCTCATCGCGGAGAAGTTCGGCGAAGAGGTGGCGCAGCTCGTCGGTAACGTGCGCAAGCTGTTGCGCCTCGGTACGGTCAGCCTGCGCGCCGCGCAGAACGCGTTTCCCGAAGCGGGACGCGACGCGGAAGCGGCGCGCCGCGCGCAGATCGAGGCGCTGCGCAAGATGCTGCTCGCGTTCGCGCAGGACATCCGCGTCGTGCTGATTCGCCTCGCATCGCGGTTGCAGTCGCTGCGCTACTACGCGGCGGCGAAGGTGGCACCGTCGCCCGACGTCGCACGCGAAACGCTCGATATCTACGCGCCGCTCGCTAACCGGCTCGGCATCTGGCAACTGAAGTGGGAGCTCGAGGACCTCGCGTTCCGTTTCGAAGAACCCGAAACGTACAAGCGCATCGCGAAGCTGCTCGATGAGAAACGCGTCGAGCGCGAGAGCTATGTCGACGAAGCGATCACCCGGCTGCAGCACGAGCTGGCCGAGGCACATATCCGCGCGGAAGTGAGCGGCCGGCCGAAGCATATCTACAGCATCTGGCGCAAGATGCACGGCAAGGCGCTCGATTTCGCCGAGCTCTACGACGTGCGCGCGTTTCGCGTGATCGTGCCGGATATCAAGGATTGCTACACCGTGCTCGGCATCGTGCACAACCTGTGGCAACCGGTGCCGAGAGAGTTCGACGACTACATCTCGCGACCGAAGCCGAACGGCTACAAGTCGCTGCATACGGTTGTGATCGGCGACGACGGCCGGGCGTTCGAAGTGCAGATCCGCACGCAGGAAATGCATAGCTTTGCCGAGTACGGCGTGGCGGCGCACTGGCGCTACAAGGAAGCCGGCACGCGCGGCTACGACGGCCAGTTCAGTGCGGACGAGAAGTACGACGAGAAGATCGCATGGCTGCGCCAGTTGCTCGCGTGGAAGGACGATGTGTCCGAGGGCGACGACAAGGAGCAGGTCAGTCAGCCGTGGGAGCATTTGCGCCAGGCCACGGTCGACGACGATCACATCTATGTGATGACGCCGCAGGCGCGCGTGATTCCGTTGCCGCAGGGCTCGACGCCGGTGGACTTCGCATATCACCTGCATAGCGAACTGGGACACCGGTGCCGTGGTGCACGCGTCGACGGTGCGATGGTCCCGCTCAACACGTCGCTGCAGAACGGGCAGACCGTCGAGATCGTCGCGGTGAAAGAGGGCGGTCCGTCACGCGACTGGCTCAATCCACAGCTTGGCTACATGCATAGTCCGCGCGCGCGGCAGAAAGTGCGCGCGTGGTTCAACGCGGTCGATGCGCAGGAAAACATCGCGACCGGCCGCGCGATGGTCGAAAAGACCTTGCAGCGCGAGGGCAAGACTTCGGTCAATCTCGATCAGCTCGCGGCGAAGCTCGGCTTCAAGGACACCGACGATCTGTTCTCGGTGGTCGGCAAGGAAGAGTTCAGCTTGCGACTCGTCGAGCAGGCGCTGCACGATGCGCCGCCGGCCGAGCCGGAGATCGAGGCACCCGAGCAGTTCGAGAAGCGCAGCAGTGGTGCGAGCGTTGCGCACGGCGCGTCGACGGGCGTGCTGGTGGTCGGCGTCGATGCGCTGCTGACGCAGCTCGCGCGTTGCTGCCGCCCGGCGCCGCCGGATGAGATCAGCGGTTTCGTCACGCGCGGCAAGGGCATGTCGATTCACCGGCGCGATTGCCCGACGTTCCTGCGGATGGTCGATCGCGCACCCGAGCGCGTGCTGCAGACCACATGGTCCGCAGACGTGCTGAGCGGCCGCGGCCAGTCGGTGTACCCAGTCGACCTGGCAATCGAAGCAAGCGACCGGCAAGGACTGCTGCGCGATATCTCCGAAGTGTTTGCGCGCGAGAAGATGAACGTGATCGGCGTGAAGACGCAGAGCCGTCGCAACGCGGCCTACATGCAATTCACCGTCGAAGTATCGAGCGCCGCGCAGGTTCAGCGCGCGTGCGCGTTGCTCGGCGAAGTGGCCGGCGTCGTGCGTGCCTCGCGCAAGGCGTGACGCTACCGACGGCAAGCGCGTGCAGTTTCCCGTCGTGAGCAGTTCCTGTGATGTGGCTGCATAAAAGTACTTGCCAAGATTTGCTGGGCTTCTTATAATTTCGCTTCTTTAGGCTCGTAGCTCAGCTGGTTAGAGCACCACCTTGACATGGTGGGGGTCGTTGGTTCGAGTCCAATCGAGCCTACCAACGAAAATCGAAACTCCGGTTCGCCGGAGTTTTTGAATAATGAAGCAGCATGCGCTTCGGCGCATCAAGGCGAATACGGTTATGACACCGCGAACGTTGACCGGAACCACTTCGGAACGACGCTAGTCGAGGACCTCTTTCGCCCTTGTAGTTTGCTGAATGTGAAATGCGGCCCCTCGAAAGCGGGGCCGCATTTTTTTCGTCTTTATCGGGTTATCGTATGTGCCGCCGCCGGTCGGCATCACGGAGAGCGAAATGGTTTCGATACGTCTGCCTGACGGTTCTGTTCGACAGTACGAGCATCCGGTTACGGTCGCCGAAGTAGCGGCGTCGATCGGTCCGGGTCTGGCCAAAGCCGCGCTTGGCGGCAAGATCGACGGCGAACTGGTCGATACGTCCGCGTTGATCGATCACGATGCGTCGCTCGCCATCGTCACGGATAAAGATAAAGACGGCCTCGATATCATCCGCCACTCCACCGCGCACTTGCTCGCGTATGCGGTGAAGGATCTGTATCCGGAAGCGCAGGTCACGATCGGCCCGGTGATCGATAACGGCTTCTACTACGACTTCGCATACAGCCGTCCTTTCACGCCGGACGATCTCGAGAAGATCGAAAAGCGCATGCAGGAGCTTGCGAAGAAAGACGAGCCGGTGTCGCGCCGCGTAGTGTCGCGCGACGAAGCGGTGACGTACTTCAAGAGCATCGGCGAGAAGTACAAGGCCGAGATCATCGAATCGATTCCCGCTACCGACGAAATCAAGCTCTACTCGCACGGCGGCTTTACCGATCTGTGCCGCGGCCCGCACGTGCCGTCCACCGGCAAGCTGAAGGTGTTCAAGCTGATGCGTGTGGCAGGCGCGTACTGGCGCGGCGATGCGAAGAACGAACAGCTGCAGCGTATCTACGGTACGGCGTGGGTCAAGAAGGAAGATCAGGACGCGTACCTGCACATGCTCGAAGAAGCCGAGAAGCGCGATCACCGCAAGCTCGGCAAGCAACTCGACCTGTTCCACATGCAGGAAGAGTCGCCGGGCATGGTGTTCTGGCATCCGCGTGGCTGGACGCTGTGGCAGCAGGTCGAGCAGTATATGCGCCGCCGCGTGAACGATGCGGGCTATCTCGAGATCAAGACGCCGATGATCATGGACCGCTCGCTGTGGGAAGCGTCGGGTCACTGGCAGAACTATCGCGAGAACATGTTCACGACGGAATCGGAGAAACGCGACTACGCGATCAAGCCGATGAACTGCCCGGGGCACGTGCAGGTGTTCAACCACGGGCTGCGTTCGTATCGCGATCTGCCGTTGCGCTATGCCGAGTTCGGCTCGTGTCACCGCAATGAAGCGTCGGGCGCGCTGCACGGCCTGATGCGCGTGCGCGGTTTCGTGCAGGACGACGCACACATTTTCTGTACCGAAGACCAGTTCATCAGCGAGTCGATCGCATTCAACACGCTCGCGATGAGCGTGTACAAGGACTTCGGCTTCGATCAGGTCGAGATCAAGCTGTCGCTGCGCCCCGATGCGCGCGCCGGCACCGACGAAACCTGGGATCGTGCCGAACAGGGCCTGCGCGAGGCGCTGACGGCCTGCGGCGTGAGCTGGGAGGAATTGCCCGGGGAGGGCGCGTTCTACGGTCCGAAGGTCGAATATCACATCAAGGACGCGCTCGGCCGCTCGTGGCAATGCGGCACGCTGCAGCTCGATATGGTGCTGCCGGAGCGCCTCGGCGCCGAATACGTGGCCGAGGACAACGGCCGGCGCCGCCCGATCATGCTGCACCGGGCAATCGTCGGATCAATGGAGCGTTTTCTCGGCATTCTGATCGAGCACCATGCTGGTGCAATGCCGTCCTGGCTGGCGCCGATGCAGGTTGTGGTGATGAATATCGCCGAAAGTCAGGCCGAATATGCCGCTGCTCTCGCCCAAACGTTGCAAAAACAAGGGGTTAGAGTAGAGGTTGATTTGCGCAACGAGAAGATTAGCTATAAAATACGCGAGCACACGCTGGAAAAGGTGCCGTACCTCCTTGTGGTCGGCGATAAAGAGCGTGATGCACAAACGGTAGCCGTGCGTGCCCGTGGTGGCGTCGATCTGGGTGTAATGCCGGTCGAAGCCTTTACTGAACGCCTGCGCGAGGACGTGCAGTCGTTCCGGTAAGCCCACTTCGGCAGCGCGGCTCGTTTTTTTAATTTTTAGAGGAAACGTAACATCGCTACGGATAAGCCGCATCGCATCAACGGCGAAATAACCGCACCTGAGGTGCGTCTCGTCGGAGTCGAAAACGAACCGCTGGGCATCGTGAAACTCGCCGATGCTTTCCGACTGTCGGAGCAGCAGGACGTTGATCTGGTCGAAATTGCTCCGCAGGCGGTACCGCCTGTTTGCCGGTTAATGGACTACGGCAAATTCAAGTACCAGGAAGCGAAGAAGCAACACGAGGCCAAGCTCAAGCAGAAGGTCATCCAGGTCAAGGAAGTGAAGTTCCGACCCGGTACCGACGACGGAGATTACAACGTCAAGCTTCGTAATCTCGTGCGCTTTCTCGAAGACGGCGACAAGACGAAAATCACGTTGCGTTTCCGTGGTCGCGAAATGGCTCACCAGGAAATCGGTATGCGCATGCTGGAGCGTCTGCGCACCGACCTCGACGAAGTCGGTCAGGTCGAGCAGATGCCCAAGATGGAAGGGCGCCAGATGATCATGGTGCTGTCGCCGAAGAAAAAGAAGTAAGCCGCAAGCGGGTGCATCGTGTGATGTGCCCGGCGGTTGTGAAAAGTAGTTGTGGAAAAATCAGGCTTCTCGTCAGGTGACGGGAAGCAGCAGGTTTCGAAGCAGTGCCGGTTTCACAGGCACTGCTTCTGAAAAAGCGGCGACCGGCAGGACAGGTCTGCTGCATACCAAGTGGAGTGGGTTTCGAAGGGCGGTAAAGGGCATTCGTGCCAACCGCACACCCATATCCATCAAATAATGGAGTTGTTCGTCATGCCTAAGATGAAGACCAAGAAGAGTGCTGCAAAGCGCTTCGTGGTGCGCCCGGGCGGTACCGTCAAGCGCGGTCAAGCCTTCAAGCGCCACATTCTTACCAAGAAAACCACCAAGAACAAGCGTCACCTGCGTGGCTCTACGGCCGTTCATGATTCCGATCTGAACTCCGTGCGCGCAATGTTGCCGTTCGCCTAACCCTTAACTAAAACTCACAGGAGTTCATTATGCCTAGAGTCAAACGTGGGGTTACCGCACGGGCCCGCCACAAGAAGATCATCAAGCTGGCCAAGGGTTACCGCGGCCGCCGCAATAACGTCTATCGCATCGCCAAGCAGGCGGTCATGCGCGCAGGCCAGTACGCCTACCGCGATCGCCGCAACAAGAAGCGTGTGTTCCGCGCACTGTGGATCACGCGTATCAACGCGGCGGTGCGTCAGCACGACATGACGTACAGCGTGTTCATCAACGGCCTGAAGAAGGCTTCGATCGAACTCGACCGCAAGGTGCTGGCCGACATGGCTGTGTTCGACAAGGCCGCTTTTGCTGCGATCGTTCAGCAGGTGAAAGCCGCCGTTGCAGCCTGATTGCGCTAGTTAGCACATCGTACTGCGTGGTTCGTTGCAGCGAAGATCCGGTGGTTTCGGTGACGCTGCAACAAAAACGGGGCTCCTCACCGAGCCCCTTTTTTGTTGGTCGAGCCACTTTCGTTTCGATAGAACACTGACGTTGAAAAGATGGGATCAATGGATCTGGACCAGATTGTCGCCGACGCGCAAAAAGCCTTCGAACAGGCCACCGACATCACGACCCTCGAAAACGAAAAAGCCCGTTTTCTCGGTAAGTCGGGTGCACTGACCGAGTTGCTGAAGGGTTTGGGCAAACTCGATCCCGAGGCGCGTAAAACTGAAGGCGCGCGTATCAACATCGTCAAGCAGCAGGTGGAAGCCGCGCTGACGGCGCGCCGCCAGGCGCTCGCCGATGCGTTGCTGAACCAGCGTCTCGCCGCCGAGGCGATCGACGTCACGCTGCCGGGTCGCGGCATCGGTGCAGGCAGCCTGCATCCGGTGATGCGCACGTGGGAGCGCGTCGAACAGATTTTCCGCTCGATCGGTTTCGATGTGGCCGACGGCCCCGAGATCGAAACCGACTGGTACAACTTCACCGCATTGAACAGCCCGGAGAACCATCCGGCGCGCTCGATGCAGGACACGTTTTATGTCGACGGCAAGGATGCCGACGGCCGCCAGCTGCTGCTGCGTACGCATACGAGCCCGATGCAGGTTCGCTACGCCCGCATGAACAAGCCGCCGATCAAGGCGATCGCGCCGGGCCGTACTTATCGCGTGGACAGCGACGCGACGCATTCGCCGATGTTCAACCAGGTCGAAGGCCTGTGGATCGACGAGAACATCAGCTTTGCGGATCTGAAGGGCGTCTACACGGATTTCCTGAAGAAGTTCTTCGAGCGCGACGACATTCTCGTGCGCTTCCGTCCGTCGTATTTCCCGTTCACCGAACCGTCGGCCGAAATCGACATGATGTTCGAGCAGGGCAAGAACGCCGGTAAGTGGCTGGAAATTTCGGGCTCGGGCCAGGTTCATCCGACCGTGATCCGCAACATGGGCCTCGACCCCGAGCGTTACATCGGCTTTGCTTTTGGCAGCGGCCTCGAGCGGCTCGCGATGCTGCGTTACGGCGTGCAGGACCTGCGTCTGTTCTTTGAGAACGACCTGCGTTTCCTGCGCCAATTCGCGTAACGCTCGCTGTGCTGCCGGCAGGTGCCGATGCATTCGCCGGACGTGGACCTAACCTGATCAGAACGTACACAGAACCATGCAATTCCCGGAATCCTGGCTGAGAACCTTTGTCGATCCGCAACTGACGACGGACGCGCTGTCGCACGCGCTGACCATGGCGGGCCTCGAAGTCGAAAGCCTGCGGCCGGCGGCGCCGGCTACTTCGAAGATCGTCGTCGGGCGTGTGCTCGAAGTCGTGAAGCACCCGGACGCGGACAAGCTCAACGTTTGCCAGGTCGACGCCGGCACGGGCACGACGTTGAACATCGTATGTGGCGCGCCGAACGTGGCGCCTGGCATCAAGGTGCCGGTCGCGCTGGTCGGTGCAGAGTTGCCGCCGGCCGAAGAGGGCGGTGCGCCGTTCGCAATCAAGCTGTCGAAGCTGCGTGGTGTCGAGAGCCAGGGGATGCTGTGCTCGGCACGCGAGCTGAAGCTGTCGGAAGATCACAGCGGCTTGCTGATCCTGCCGGAAGACACACCGATCGGCCAGGACATTCGCGAAACGCTGAACCTCGACGATACGATTTTCGAAATCAAGCTGACGCCGAACAAGGCTGACTGTCTGTCGGTATTCGGCGTTGCGCGCGAGACCGCCGCGATCACCGGTGCGACGCTGCATCCGCTCGATATCAAGCCGGTTGCCGCGACGTTGAACGAAAAGCTGCCGGTGAAAATCTCCGCGCCCGATCTGTGTGGCC
Source organism: Paraburkholderia megapolitana (assembly GCF_007556815.1). Lineage (NCBI taxonomy): Bacteria > Pseudomonadati > Pseudomonadota > Betaproteobacteria > Burkholderiales > Burkholderiaceae > Paraburkholderia > Paraburkholderia megapolitana. The sequence goes on along the minus strand of NZ_CP041745.1, from coordinate 3,035,177 downwards.
GCTTCTCCGGTCGTGTGATTCGCGGCGTGAACGCGCGCGCGAAGTCGCCGCAGTGGATGGTCGAACGTCTGGAACGCTCGGGCCAGCGCAGCATTTCCGCGCTCGTCGACATCTCGAACTACGTGATGCTCGAACTGGGTCGGCCGTCGCACGTATTCGACCTCGACAAGATTCATGGCGGCCTCGATGTGCGCTGGGGTCGGCGCGGCGAATCGCTGAAACTGCTGAACGGTAATACGGTTGAAGTCGATGAAGCCGTCGGCGTGATCGCCGACGACCGGCACCTGGAAAGCTTCGCCGGCATCATGGGCGGCGACAGCACGGCAGTCACGCTCGACACGACCAACATCTATCTGGAAGCTGCGTTCTGGTGGCCGGATAGCATTCGTGGCCGCGCGCGCCGCTACAACTTCTCTACCGATGCGGCGCATCGTTTCGAACGCGGTGTCGACTATTCGACGACCGTCGAGCATATCGAACGCATCACGCAACTGATCCTCGATATCTGCGGTGGCGCAGCGGGCCCGGTCGACGACCAGATCGTCAACGTGCCGCAACGTACGCCGGTGAAGATGCGTGTTGCGCGGGCGAACCGGATCATCGGTGTAGCAATCGGCGCCGACGAGATTGCGCAGATCTTCACGTGTCTCGGTCTGACGTTCGAGCGGGACGGCGACACGTTCTCCGTAACGCCGCCGCCGTACCGCTTCGACATCGAGATCGAGGAAGACCTGATCGAAGAGGTGGCGCGCATCTACGGTTTCGAGAAGATCCCGGCGCGCCCGCCCGTGGCCACGAGCGAAATGCGCGCGACGAATGAAACGCAGCGCTCGATTCACACGATCCGTCACGCGCTTGCCGCGCGCGACTATGCGGAAACGGTGAACTTCAGCTTCGTCGACGCGGAATGGGAACAGGATTTCGCCGGCAACGACAAGCCGGTGCGCCTGCTCAATCCGATCGCGAGTCAGCTCTCGGTCATGCGCACGACTCTGTTCGGCAGCTTGATCAGTGTGCTGCGCCACAACCTGAATCGCCGTGCAGACCGGGTTCGTGTGTTCGAAGCGGGACGCGTGTTCCTGCCGGACGCAGCGATGAAGGCAGGCGAACTGGCTGTGGAAGGTTATGCCCAGCCGAAGATGGTTGGCGCGCTCGCCTACGGCCCGGCACTCGAAGAGCAGTGGGGCGCACCGTCGCGCGCAGTCGACTATTTCGACGTGAAGGGCGACCTGGAGGCGGTGCTGGCACCGGCTGTCGCGCGGTTCGTGACGGCGGAGCATCCCGCGCTGCATCCGGGGCGCAGCGCGCGCATCGAATTGAATGGTCGCGCAGTGGGCTGGATCGGCGAACTGCATCCGCGCTGGATGCAGAAATACGATTTACCGCATGCGCCGATTCTGTTTGAAATTGAAACGGACGCGCTGATTGGGCGTACGTTGCCGAGCCCGACCGATGTGTCGAAATTCCCGCCGGTTCGGCGCGATATTGCCGTCGTGGTGGATCAGAAAATCGAAGTTCAGGCACTGCTCGACGAGATGCAGAATGCGCTTTCCGAGGACGCCTGCAAGACCGTTCAAAGGGTTGCGCTTTTCGACGAATTTCGTCCAAAATCAAGTACTTCCGGTGGGTTGGCTACACACGAGAAAAGCCTTGCGTTCCGTGTAACCTTGCAAGATACTGGCGGGACACTTCAGGATGAAACGGTCGATCTGGCCATTCAAACTCTGGTGAATCGTCTGGCTCGAGTATATGGCGCACGGCTGCGCGGATAACCCACGGTCACTTGCAAACAGCAGTTTCCGCATGTTTCGGTTTATGGGTGGCGCGCCATTTGACAGATATGAATGAAATGAACTCGAGTGATTTCGAAGCCCTTCTTTCGGCGCAACGCAGCGCCATGATTCGCGATATCCCGACATCATCCGCGGGCGCATCGGGCGAGGCGCCGACATTGACCAAGGCCGAGCTTGCCGAGTTGCTGTTCGACAATGTCGGACTCAACAAGCGGGAAGCGAAGGATATGGTCGAAGCGTTCTTCGAGGTGATTCGCGATGCGCTGGAAAGCGGCGACAGCGTGAAGCTGTCCGGCTTCGGCAATTTCCAGTTGCGCGACAAACCGCAGCGTCCCGGTAGAAATCCGAAAACCGGCGAAGCGATTCCGATTGCTGCGCGCCGTGTCGTGACGTTTCATGCAAGTCAAAAGCTGAAGGCGCTGGTGGAGAACGGCGCTGAAGCAAGCTACGCGCGCTGACCGTTTCGCGCGCCTTCTGCGCAACCCATACGGCTAACTGACGATGACAGCGACGATCGAAAAAGTCGTCTTGCCTCCGATTCCAGCAAAGCGCTACTTCACCATCGGTGAAGTCAGCGAACTGTGCGGCGTGAAGCCGCACGTGCTGCGTTACTGGGAGCAGGAGTTCACGCAGTTGCGGCCGGTGAAGCGCCGCGGGAATCGCCGGTACTATCAGCATCATGAAGTACTGCTGATCCGGCGGATTCGCGAGTTGCTCTATGAGCAGGGCTTTACGATCAACGGTGCGCGTAACCGGCTCGATTCACATGGCGGCTCCGGGCATCATGCGGCCGCTGAGATCGAAGAAGAGAGCGAGACTGTTGTGCCGCAGACATCTGCGAACGTCGATGTCGATGCGTTGCGCAAGGAACTGCTTCACGTGCTCGATGTGCTCGGACGTTAGCTGTTCTGTTGCACCAAGTTTTGTATCGCGTGTGAAGTATCAGCGTTCAAATCGGAAGGACTCTCTGTTATACTTTCACGCTTTCGGGGCGTAGCGCAGCCTGGTAGCGTACCTGCATGGGGTGCAGGTGGTCGGAGGTTCAAATCCTCTCGCCCCGACCAGAGAAATCAAGGCCTTACAAGCAACGCTTGTAAGGCCTTTTTCGTCTGGGGTGGATTTTGCTCGCTGCCAGCCAGAGACTCACATCTGCGGATCGTTGATGGGGAAGGTGGGGCGTCCGTCTTTCGCGGGCAGCCCCCACTTCTGCATCACACCTTGATAAAACCCTTCCTTCTGCAACTTGATCAGGGCTTGCTGGAATGCATGAGCGAGCCGCTTGCCGTTGTCTTCGACGCCAAAGCCGATTCCGTATGACGACAGGTTGTAGTAGTACACCGCCTGGTATTTGTCTGGAAACTTCTTGATGTTGTAGTTTGCCGCGGGCGAGTCGACCCATGCAGCCTGGCTCGCTTCGTTGGTCAGCGACATCAGCGTCATGTTGGTGTCCGGATAGGTGGCGATCGAGATTGCTTTCTTACCGTCCGCTACGCATTTGCTGCTCACTTCATTGGCTCGTTGCAGCGGCGCTGTGCCGCGCGGCAGCGCGATTTGCATCCCACATAGATCGTCGAGCGATTTGAGCGTCAATCGCGCCTTACGCGACGCGACGATCGTCTGGCCCACGTTTAGGTAATCGATGAACGTCACCTTGCCGTGACGCGACGGAAAATCGCCAAGCGAGAGCAACACATCGAAGCGATTCGCGGCGAGGCCCGGAATCAACGAATCAAACGATGCCTGCTCGAACTTGATTTTCAGCCCCAGCACCTTGGCCGCAGCAGAGATCAGATCGGGCGCGAAACCCGCCACGTCGCCGTCTTCGTCGATGAACTTGACGGGTGCGATCTCCGGATTGACCGCAACTGTAATCGGTTGCTTCTGACGATAGAGCTCCGGCACGAGTGCGGAAAGCGCGCGGTCGGCGGGAATGGCGTCGATATGCGGCGCGTCTTCGGCGAAAGCGGGTGACACGACGCACGGCGCAACGCTCAGACCGAGCACGGTGGCAACGGTGAGTCGCGCAACGATCCGGGTGCAACTGATGGGCCTGGTCATTATGTGGGGATGATTGGAATGGGGTTGACCGGACGGACTAAAGCGCAGGTTCTGCCGTGATGTTCATCTCGCTTCCATCGCCGCGGCCGCGAAATGACGCTGATGCCACAACAGACAGTGCGCGGATGGATCGTCGTGCGTCGATGAATCGGTGATCTCGCCGATAAAGATCGTATGCGAGTACCCATTGTGCGTCGCGATTACCTTGCAATCGAGAGAGACGACACTGCCGGTCAGCAACGGCGCACCACTCTTGCCGGTTGTCCATTGCGTCGGATCGAAACGGGACGGCCCTTTCTCGCTGGCAAAACGTTGCGCGACGTTCTTCTGATCGGCGGACAGCAGATTGACGGCAAACACCTTCGCACGCAGGATCACGTCGTGTGCGCTCGCGCTTCGATTCACGCAGACAAGCACCGTCGGCGGATCGGCAGACAGGCTGCACACCGATGTCGCGATCAGGCCGAACGGTGTGCCGCTTTTCGCGGTCGTGATGACGGTGACACCGTTCGTGAAGCGCGCCATCGCGTTGCGGAAGAGTTCGCCGGTCGTGTCGGTGCTCATGTGAAACGCCTCGCGTCAGAAAGGCACCGCTCCTTGGCAAGCGGCGCACGATACTTTTTCAGAAACCGGGATCTAGTCGCCAAGGTGCAGGGGACGCAGTCCGAGATTGCCTCTCAACGTGCTCGCCTCGTACTCGGTGCGGAACAGCCCGCGCTTGCGCAGTTCGGGAAGGATGTATTGCGTCAGGTCGTCAACACCCTGTGGCAATGTCGCCGGGCAGATATTGAAGCCATCGGCAGCGCCGGCCCGGAACCACCTTTCCATTTCATCGACGACGTCTTCCGCGGTGCCGACGATCTGCCAGTTATTGCCCGAGGCCACGCGCTTGTACATCTGGCGGATCGTCAGGTTTTCTCTGTGCGCCAGCGCAAGCAGATTCTCCGCGATACTGCGCACACGCTGATTGCCGACATCGGGCACTGGTCCGTCGAGATCGTATTCGGACAGATCGCCGAGCACGCCGTACAGAATGGCTAATCCGCTAAGCGGATCGATCAGATTTTGTAGCTGATCGAACTTGTCCTGCGCGTCGCCGCGCGTCTTGCCGACATACAGCGTGACGCCGGGCATGATCAAAAGTTGATCTGGCGTGCGACCGTATTTCGCAAGGCGGCCTTTGAGATCGTCGTAGTAGGCCTTGGCGCCTTCCATGCTGCTTGCGTTGCTATAGACGACATCGGCATAGCGCGCAGCAAGCTCGCGGCCCGCTTCGGCGGCACCGGCTTGCACGATGATCGGACGACCTTGCGGCGTGCGCGCGGAGTTCAGCGGGCCGCGCACCTTGAAGTGCTTGCCCTTGTGATTCGGCACATGCAGCTTAGCCTCGTCATAGAAAACACCGCTCGCCTTGTCACGGATAAACGCGTCGTCTTCCCAGCTGTCCCACAGCTTCCTGACTACCTCGACGAACTCGTCCGCGCGCTCATAACGCTCTTCATAGCCGAGATGCTCGTCGCGGCTGAAATTCCACGCTTCCTGCTGCGACCACGACGTGACGACGTTCCAGCCCGCGCGACCGCCGCTGATATGGTCGATCGATGCATACTTGCGTGCGATATGGAAAGGCTCGTTGTACGTCGTCGAAGCCGTCGCGACGAGGCCGATGTGCGATGTGCACGCACCGATCGCGGCCAGCAAGGTCAGTGGTTCGAGTTCGGCATTCTTTGCGTCGCGGGCGAGCGATCCTTTAGGCGTGTCGTTTGCGCGGACACCGATTCCGTCGGCAAAGAAGATCATGTCCAGTCTGGCTTCTTCCGCTTTCCTTGCAGTACGAAGAAAATAATTGAAATCGATGGCACCTGCTGACGGCACATCCGGATGCCGCCATGCAGCCATGTGATAACCCAGATAGCGCATCGACAGGCCAATTCGAATTTTTCCGTCTGTAGCAGTCATTTTTCCAATCCCGATTGAAGTTTCCAGATCACCGATTGACCGTCATGCACTAGGTGTGCAGGCTGGAAAGAAAGCGTTTGCAGCGTTCGGTTCCGCCGCCGTTGAAGATGTAGGCCGGTGTGCCCTCATCGACGATGCGGCCGCCGTCCATCAGCACTACCCGGCTTGCCACCTTGCGCGCAAATTCCATTTCGTGCGTGACGACGATCATCGTGGTGTCCGCGAGCGCCAGCTCTCTGATCACGTTGAGCACTTCGTTGACGAGTTCCGGATCGAGCGCACTGGTCGGCTCGTCGAACAGCATCACTTCCGGTTCCATCGCAAGCGCGCGTGCTATCGCGACGCGCTGCTTCTGTCCGCCCGACAGCTCGGCTGGGTAGTGGTGCATCCGGTCTGCGAGTCCAACGCGCGACAACAGGTACTTGCCGCGCTCCATCGCGTCGCGCTTGCGCTTGCGCCCGACGATGCACGGGCCGGCCAGCACGTTGTCGAGCGCCGAATAGTGCGGGAACAGATGGAAGCCCTGAAAGACCATGCCGAAGTAACGGCGTTGCTGATCGAGTGTTTTATTCGGCAGGCGGACGCAGCGGGTCCCGCGCATTTCCGTGCCGAGCACTTCGCCCTTGAAGGTGATGCTGCCGGAGTCGATCAATTCGAGCATATTGATGCAGCGAAGCAGTGTGCTCTTGCCCGAACCGGACGGCCCGATTATCGCGACGACTTCGCCTTTGGACAGCGAGAAGTCCACAGCATCCAGCGCGATGAAGTCGCCGAACTGCTTCGTAACGGCGCGCATGTCGAGAAAGCATGTCGCGTCGTTCATCTCCGATGTTTCCTTGAAAATCGGGTTCACGTCCGCACTCCTTTCCTGAAGTGACGTTCAAGCAGACTCTGCGCCGCCATTGCGAGGCTCGTCAGCGCCAGATACCAGATACAGGCGACGGTCAGCAATGGAATCGTTTCGAAGTTGGTCGCGTAGATCAGTTGCACGGTTGTCAGGAGTTCGACATAGCCGATCACCGTGACGAGCGATGTGTTCTTGAACATCGTGATCAGTTCGTTGGCGAGTGGCGGAATGATGATGCGTACCGCTTGCGGCATGACCACATGCCACATCGTGCGGAAATCGCTCATGCCGATCGCCTTGCAGGCTTCGCGCTGTCCGCGGTCGACGGCTGAAACGCCGCCGCGAAAAATTTCCGCGCTATAGCCACCGAGGTACATCGCGAGACCGATCACGGCCGCACTGAAGCGCGAGACGATCTGGTTGGTGTCGATGTCGAACAGATTCGCGTGCAGTAACGGCAACGGCAGATAGAGCCGCGGGATCAGCGCAGACAGGAAGAACAGGAACAGCAGCATCGCAAGCGGCGGCGTCGCGCGGATGATCCAGATGTACACGTAGCCAGCGGCGCGCAGCACTGCGTTGTCCGCCATCCGGCAGGCGGCGATCGCGACGCCAAAACACAGGCCAAGCGCGCTCGACAGCAGGGTCAGGATCAATGTATTCCCGAGTCCCTTCATCACACGCTTGTTGAACAGGTAATGGGCGACGATGTCCCACTGCCAGCGGGGATTGTCGACCACCAGTTCGACGAATAGTACAAAGACGACCAGCAGCATGGCGTACCAGAACCAGTCGGACTTCTTCGGCCGCGCGTGAATGCGCAAGCCCGCGGGCTGCTGCACGCCGGGCCTGTGCGCTGCGCCCTTATGCCGGTGGACGAGCGGCGTCTCCGTGAAAAACGCAGCGGGGTCCTGCATGTCTTTGCGAGCTTCAATGTCCACTGGCCTGTCCTCGTGAAGCAGTCGTTTCGAAAGGTGCGCAATGCGTCGATGAAGCGACTATAGGCAGGCAAAACTATTACATCCATTACAATTTTGTTTGTTTGATCCTACTCTATGTAATGCCCTAAGATCGTTGCTCGGCGGGTTTTCAACGCTACCGCATTGCATCAACTGTCGGGGGGACACGCTCGTGGCCAGGCTTAATGCCAAGCAGATGGAAGTGTTTGTCGCGGTGATGACGCACGGTTCGATCACCGTTGCCGGGCAGCGCCTGAACGTATCGCAGCCGGCCGTGAGCCGGATGATCGAGCGCTTCGAGCAGGAGGCCGGCTTCGTCGCTTTCGAGCGGCGCCGGGGCAAACTCGTGCCGACGCCGGAAGCGGAAATCTTCTTCGCGGAAGTCACGCAGGTATATCGCGGCCTCGACTACCTGAACGACGTGGCGAGAGATATCGGCATGACACGGCGCGGCTATTTGCGCGTCGGTGTATTTCCCGCATTCGCCGAGGGCTGGATCACCGAGCGCATCACGCGCTATGTCGCGGAGCGGGAGGGACTGCTGACATCGCTGGAGCCGATGTCGACTGACAGCGTGATCGAAGCCGTGTCGCGGCAAACCATCGATCTCGGCATTGCACTACGCGCATCGGATCGCGAGGGTTTGCGCAGCGAGGAAGTCACCAGTTCGGAGATCGTGTGCATTTTGCCCAAAGGGCACCGCCTGACTGGACGACCCGTTTTGCAGCCGAGCGATCTGTCCGGCGAAGACTTCATTTCGATGGCTTCCAACGTGAAGGCGCGCACATCCGTCGATGCGGTATTCGATTCGAGCGGCGTCGAACGACGCATTCGCGCGGAGACACCGTGGGCATCGACGGTCTGTCATATGGTGGCGCATGGTCTGGGCGTCGGGCTCGTGATCCGCGAATCGGCGCTCGAGCTCGCGCATCTCGGCTATCACATCGCCGCGTTCAAGCCGCGCATCGACTATCGCGCGTATCTGATTACGTCGACCGCTCGCCCGTTGTCTACGGCGGCAAAGGGGTTTCGCGACATGCTGCTGCTCGAATTCAACGAGGCAAAGGACGCGCGTGCGTCGAAGCGCTAGCGGACCTGAAAAAGAGCCGTAGCCTTGCGTCGACAGGTCGATGGGCTCACAGGTACTGCGGACAAACGCGAATATGCCGACGCGAATAAGGAAGCGAATTTACCGCACTGCGCTGGATCGCCGAAGGTCGGAATGCTGATTCGAACGGAGTGTCGATGATGTCCTGTTCGTATAGCCCTCGAATCTGCACCGCTCTGGTGTTAGCCGAGTAGCACAATCCGGCGAGACTCCTGAGCGTCACCTGCCTTCGTGTTTCCGGCTGAACTCTCGCTATTGTGCGTGGCCTTTTACCCACTAGAGGATGCCAACTGTCCGATGAAGACCGCGATCAAAACGATGATTGTGCTGCTGGCGTCGCTAGTCTTGTCCAATCGATTCATATCGTGGGCATTTACATACACATGGCTTGGCAAACCGAGTCTGTGGGGTAGCCCGTTCGCGCTTATTCCCGTGTTCGGGGCCTTCTTCTTACTAGCGCTGATTCTTGTATGGTTTATCGGCAACTATATTGCGAACGAGGAAATCCTTCTGCTCATCTTTGTGCTCGGACCTTCCTGGTTCCTGGCGTTTATGCTCGCGTGGCTTGCAGGCAAATACATTGCGATCCCGGTCTACCGGTCGTTAAAGCGCTAACAGAACGATCACCCGCAATTACGTGCCGCCGCCCATACAGTATCCAGATGCACTATCCGACGGCTGCACCGTGACGAACTCCACACGTGAATTTGCTTTCACCCGACGCACACCACAGGCCGCGGCAACCCCAGATGATCGCGCAGCGTCCGCCCCTGATACTCGGTGCGAAACAACCCACGCCGCTGTAGCTCCGGCACCACCTGTTCGACAAAGTCGATCAAGCCACCGGGGAAGTGCGGCGGCATCACGATGAAGCCGTCGGCCGCATGATTGACGAAGCGCTCTTCAAGCTGGTCTGCGATGTGTTGCGCGGTGCCACGCACGATCCAGTGTCCTCTCGCACAAGCAACTGTCAGATACAGTTCCCTGAGGGTGAGATTCTGCTCGCGCGCGGTGCGCACGAGTAACGCGAGCCGGCTCTTGCTCATGTTGGTGTCGGGTAATTCGGGCAGTGGTTCGTCCAGCTTGTAGCCCGACAGGTCCACGTCGCCGAGCATCGCGGAAAGCAATGTCATCCCGACGTCCGGATGAACCAGATCCTGAAGCTGCGCGTATTTCTCTTCCGCTTCTTCGGCAGTGCGTCCGACGATTGGAAAGACGCCCGGCATCACCTTCAGGTCCCGGGGCGAACGGCCGGCCGCTTCGGCTCCCGACTTCAGTTCCGCATAGTAGCCCTGCGCGCCGGCGAGCGACTGCTGGATCGTGAAGACAGCTTCCGCTGTCTCGGCAGCAAGCGCCTTGCCCGCGTCCGACTGACCCGCCTCGAATATCACCGGATGCCCTTGCGGCGTGCGTGCGACATTCAGCGGTCCTCGCACCGAAAAGTGCTCGCCGCGGTGATGCAATACGTGCACCTTGCGTTCGTCGAAATAGAGGCCTGCCTCCTTGTCGTACAGAAACGCATCTTCTTCCCAGCTGTTCCACAAGCCTTTAACCACCTGAACGAACTCTCGCGCACGCACATAGCGGTCGGCGTGCGCACTGTGCGCATCGCGGCTGAAGTTGAGCGCTTCCGATTCGTTCGACGACGTCACGACGTTCCATCCCGCTCGCCCGCCGCTTAAGTGATCGAGCGATGCGAACTTGCGTGCGATGTGAAACGGTTCGTTATATGTTGTCGTGGCCGTTGCGACGAGGCCGATGCGGTCCGTCACGACGGATAGCGCGGACAGCAACGTCAATGGCTCGAACTGCGATACGAATTTTCCGCCGCGGCTCAGATCCTTGATGTCGGTGCCCCAGATGCCGGCTGTGTCCGCGAGGAACGCCAGGTCGAACTTCGCCCGCTCGGCAAGCTGAACCGTCTCGGCATAGAGTTGAAAATTCAACGCCTGATCCGCGCGCGATTCGGGATGACGCCACCCCGCAACGTGGTGCCCAGGTTGGTAGAGAAAGACGCCTAGCTTCATCTTCTCTTTGCGTTCGGTCATCGGTTTTCCTTTGGTGATGGGTCTGGCCCGCTCGGACGCCACGCCCGCGAAGTCATTCCAGTTCCGTGGTTCCAAGCGCTGCACGTAAAATGTCGACAGCGTCCTGATGAGCAATTGCCGCCTCGGGAATCACGCTGCCCATAGAAAAGAAACCATGAATCATCCCTGGATAGAGATGAATGTCGACGCGGTTTCCGTGGCTTCGCAACTTGCCGGCATACGCCAGATGCATGTCTTGTGACGGGTCGCATTCGGCCGATGCGATCCATGCGGGCGCAAGACCGCTCCAGCTGGATGGCGCGTTGCGTTCGCCGTCGAGCGGCGCGAAACGCCAGTCGTCGAGATCGTCGGCGTTTTCCAGATAGGTTCGCTGGATCCAGCGAATCGTGCGCAGCGACACGAAATATCCCTCGCCATACTGGCGATGAGCATCGGTATCGATGCGTGCCGATAGCCCTGGGTAGATCAGCATCTGCAACGCAAGCGGGATGTGTGCATCGCGGGCATAGACGGCGCCGACGGTCGCGAGCGTGGCGCCGGCGCTTTCGCCACCGATCGCGAGTCTGCGTGTGTCGATAGCGAGCGATGGGGCTTTGTTAAATAACCAGCACAAGGCATCGATTGCATCATTGACCGCACAGGGAAACCGGTACTCGGGTGCGAGCCGGTAATCGACCGATACCACGGCACAGCGCGCCTCGGCGGCCAGCATCCGGCACACGCCCTCGGCTGACTTCAGGCTACCGACCACATAACCGCCCGCGTGAAAGTACAACAGCGCAGGGACCGGATCCGCCCAGTTCGGTTCGCAGGGATAGTAGATGCGCGCGGCGATCTGCGCACCGTCACGCGTATCGATAAGCACATCCTCGACTGTGTGAAGCGGACGCGGTGCGATATCGCAGTGCAACGCGAAGAAGTCGAAGTAGTCACGTGCGGCCGGCGGTTCGAGCTCGGTCATGTTCACCGTGCTCGCCTCCCGCTGGTGGTTGAGGAATTTCCCGACGCTGGGTGAAACCGGCATAGATGAATGTCCCGATTAACGTGAGTAACGAACGCGCGCTTTCACGCTACGTCGTTAGCCGGCTGACGAGCCAGGCAAAGAAACCGGGAACGAAACGGTTCAGGTACACACCCAGTGTTTCGCTTCCGCCGGGATAGATCTCTCGTCGTCGCTGCTCGATAGCCTTTACGATCTGCTCCGCGCATCGATCGACGGGCATGCCCTTGAGCAGTTCTTCGTCGACCTTGTTGTGCGGACTGCCGTCGCCGGTCAGCGAACGCAACGTGATCTCCGTGCGGATATAGCCTGGGCATACCAGGGTGACATCGATGTTGTCTTTCCGGTGTTCCGCGCGTAGCGAGTCGAAGAAACCGTGTAGTGCGTGCTTCGACGCGCAATAGCCCGAGCGATTGCCGCTACCGAACTTTCCAGCAAGACTCGAGAGCACGACGATGTGCCCGCTGCGCCTCGCCAGCATATGCGGCAACAGCGCCAGCGTGACGTCGGCAATCGACAGGAAGTTGAGATTGATCAGGTCGCGATACACGCCGATTCTGGTCTGCGCGACCATCGATCGCTGGCTGACGCCGGCGGTGAACACGACGGCATCGATACCACCCATGATGTCGATGGCTTTGCGAACGGTTTGCGCGACCGCTCCGGTATCCGTGATGTCGAACGGCAGCACCCGGTCCTGCGGCAGATTGAGCCGCGTAGCCAGTGCCGTGAGCAGGCCCGTGCTGCGACTCGACAGCAACAGGTTTGCCCCTTTCTTTTGCAAGGCTTCAGCGACTGCGTTGCCGATGCCCATCGATGCGCCGATCACCCAGACGTTCTTCCCGGCAAGTTTCATGTCGCGATACCTTTCTGTTCGAGCAGCCGCTCGTGCGATGTCCAGTGTCCCATCAGGCCGCCCACCGGGCGGATCGTCACGCCTGCCTTGATCCTGACCGGATGTGCGGAGTCGAGCGAGAACGTGCCGCGCCGACAGGCGCCCTTCAGGATCAGCGGTAACAGCATCATGGCGTAGTTCATTCCTACGCAGATGCGTGGTCCGGTGCCGAACGGCAGGAAGGCCGACACACGCTTCGACGTAGAGGACCCCGCAGTCCAGCGAGCCGGATTGAACGTGTCGGGATCGTCCCAGTGCGACGGGTGGCGTTGCAGGCAATATGGTGAGACCACAACCATCGTTCCCGCAGCGATCGGATAACCGTCGATCGTCACGTCGCGCTTCGCCGTGCGCGAGAAGGACCAGATGGGTGGCATCAGACGCAGGCTTTCGTGGATGACGGCGTTGGTGGTCGTCAGGCTGAAGATATCGTCGTAGCCCAACTCGTCGTACCGTTCGAGTTCTTCGACGACCGCCTGATACCAGCGCGGATGTTGCGATAGAAAATGGAACACCCACGTCATGCCCGTTGCCACTGTTTCGTAGGAGGTGATGAACAGGGTCAGCAACTGGTTCTTGATGTTTTCCTCATCCTGAGGACCGTCTCCCTCCAGCACCATGCCGAGCAGGTTGGGCGGCTGCGTACCACGCTGGTACTGGCGAATGATGTCGAGCACCGACGCGTCGAGGACAGCCCGGTTCTTCCAGAACTCTTTTGCCGAAGGCGTCGGCCAGTGCGGCGGCAGATTGACGATGCCCTCCAGACGCTGGATCACGTAGCGCGACCCGTCTTCGAGTGCGGTGATCATCTTGCGGTGGGCCAGTTCATGTACCTGTCCGAACAGCGTACGCAGCGTGATGCGCATCGACATATCGAGCATGTCCGCAAACAGATCGCGTCGACGAAGCCCGGTCTGACCCGCGGGCATCCACTCGCCGACGACCTGATCGATCTTCTCGCGAATGGTCGGGATCATCGAGGTTAGCTGCTTCTTCTGGAAGGCAGGCTGTGCCTGTGCGCGTTGTGCTTTCCATTGCGCGCCTTCGGTCGTCAGCATGCCGGCGCCAAGCAACAATTCGAGTTCCCGATAGCTCGGGCTTCTACCGAACGCGTCGGTCCGATCCTGCAGGATTTCGGCCACGTGCTGCGGACTGTTCACCAGCACGACCCGGGTGGGGCCCATCATGATCGCGCTAACATCGCCGAGGTCGCGCGCGGCATTGAGAAACAGCGAAAGCGCGTCGCGCTTGTAGTGCATGATGGAACCGAGCACCGGCCATCCCTTCACCGTCTGGATAGGCTTCGCGCTCATAGGTCCGCCTCGGCATGAATTGCCGTTGACGTCTCGCGCAAGATGCGCGGGGTCGCCGTGCATACAATCAGTAGCGGTCGCGGCAGGGCTAGCGCGTCTGCGTTGCGGCATTGATAGTCGAAGTCGGCGTAGGCGTGCCGCAGCCGTTGTACGGTGGATTTGCCGTGCACGTTGAAGGAAGTGTTGATCAGCGTCTGGTGGCCGGAAAGTACTTCGACACGTCGGAGCAATTCGCGGTCGATTGCATTCGTCGCCACCATCGGTCGTCCGGTGACGCGCCCGTCGTTCATGAAGTGCATCACGCCTGCGTACCGGTCGCGCGGCACATCGTCCCGGTAGGTGAGCGCGACGATCATGCCGTGCAGCGATCCCACGATCCGGTCCACCTCCGGGTTGACGAACAACGTACGGAGGCTTTCCTGACGTAGCACCGGTGCCATCGGCATATAGTCGTCGCGTCCGTTGAGCAGGTTGACGCGGTTCTTCAGCGCCTCGGTCGGCAGGCACAGTGTCGAGTTCGCCAGCAGCGCACGCGGGCCCAGCTCACCCCAGTCCTTGACGATATTGACCAGCTGTCCCTCCGCAATCTGCCGCGCCGCGATTTCAAGGAAAGCCTCGGGATCGTCGAGGTGGACGACGTTCTCCGGGAAATCGCCGCGATAGGCCGCAGCGAGATCACGCTTGAGCAGGAGCAGGTCCGTGCTACGTGTGGCGAGAGAAGGGTCGAGCAATACCGCGCCGGTCGCCGCATGAACCACATCGCCTGCGAGCGGAGCGCAGCATAGCTTGCCGCCGATACTGTTCAGAATGACGTTGTTGAGCTTGACGTTGAAATGGACACCGCCGCCAACGATCAGGTTTTCGACGTGTTCCCGCTTCAGCAGAGTCGCGGCATAGTGCTCGATGAAACGATTGGCGACATAGGACGCCAGCACCCTGATCTGAAACCGGTCGCACGAGGCGAGATGTCTGCGCACGCAGGCGGGCATCGGAACATGCCGGGTAGCCATGTCCTGCATGGTCCTGACGGACAGGCCGTGCCCCAGGTGCTGGGTTTCTTCGGCGCTGCCGCGCAACGCCAGAGTGGGGCGGTGGCGGATGTCGAGTATCGAACGCGTCGGCTTGTCCGCGTCCCAATGGAGGAGCACGGGCTTGCGCTCGAATTGTCCGGGAGGCGTTTGAGGCGGTTCGATGCCGTGCAGCCCGGGCAGGAAGCTCGCGATATCTTCCCGCAGTGCCCGCTTCAAGCCTCTCGGCCGGTCATCGAAAAAACTGGCTACGACCTTATCGACAATGCGATCGAGCCGGGAGCGAGCGTTGTGGTCGAGCACCTTGTCGATGGCAGTTTCGTAGCCGAGCGACTTGTATTCGTCCTTGAGTGGCGCGAAGCCAGTGTCCGCGTTGCATACGAGGCGGGCAAACAGCAGCCCGCACGACAGATCGCTGGCCGGAATGCGCCGGACACGCTGCAGCGACGCAATCGACTGCCCGAGCGGCGCTAGCGGATCGA